>JBGSJY010000030.1:0-9438 GCA_041741515.1 Pirellulales bacterium
CGCCGCCTACCAGGTGCCGATGCAGGTCAACCGCAACCGGCAGCAGGCCCTGGCGATTCGCTGGATCCTGGCCGCCGTCCGCGACAAGAAGGGTCGCCCGACCGCCCAGAAGCTCGCCGACGAGCTGGTCGCCGCCTACAATCGCGAAGGCGCCGCGATGACCAAGCGTGAAAACGTCCACCGCATGGCCGACGCCAACAAGGCGTTCGCCCACTTCGCGTGGTGAGATAGCAGACTTCAGGGGTCAGGCGTCAGAAGTCAGGATTCTGTGTAGAATCTTGATTTCTGGCGCCTGACCCTTTTTTCATGCGCTGACGAGGAACCGCCAAGACGCCAAGAGCGCCAAGGATCGCCAGGACAGGTTAAGAATGCCCTACGTGAACGTGCGTGTTACAAAGGACGGATTAACTAGAGAGAAGAAACGGTTGGTGGTCGAACAATTTACCGAAGTGCTTGTTCAAGTGCTCGGCAAAAGTCCCGAGCATATCCATGTCATTATTGACCCCATTGAAGATGAGAACTGGGGCTATTCGGGATAGTTGACTGACGACTGGCGTAAACGCTCCTAGTTTCCTGGCGATCCCTGGCGCTCTTAGCGTCTAGGCGGTTCCCCTTCCTGACCTCTGAAACTTGATACCTGACCCCTGATTCGTCCGTGCCCGCTGACTTAACCAAGCTCCGCAATATCGGCGTCATTGCCCACATCGATGCGGGCAAAACGACCGTTACTGAGCGGATGCTGTTCGTCAGCTCGGCCAAGCACCGCGTCGGCGAGGTCGATAAGGGGACCACCACCACCGACGACGACGCCGAGGAAGCCGAGCGCGGCATCACCATCTACTCGGCGTGCGTGCAGTTCCCCTGGAAGGACGTGAAGATC
Source organism: Pirellulales bacterium (assembly GCA_041741515.1). Classification (GTDB taxonomy): domain Bacteria; phylum Planctomycetota; class Planctomycetia; order Pirellulales; family Lacipirellulaceae; genus Botrimarina. The sequence continues at coordinate 881 of JBGSJY010000030.1, forward strand.
AACCTGATCGACACGCCCGGGCACGTCGACTTCACGGCCGAGGTCGAACGCAGCCTGCGGGTGCTCGACGGCGCTGTCGTCGTCTTCAGCGCGCGCGAAGGGGTCGAGGCCCAGAGCGAGACCGTCTGGCGCCAGGCGAACCGCTACCACGTGCCGCGGATCGCGTTCATCAACAAGCTCGACCGCGAGGGCGCCAGCTGGGAGAACGTGCTGGGTGAGATCGAGGCCCGTCTCGGCGCAAAGCCGGTGGCCGTACAGATCCCGGCGGGGCAGGGGCCGCCGCACGTCGCCAACCCGTTCCGCGGGATCATCGACCTGATTAAACAGAAGCTGATCACGTTTCCCGGCGGCAAGGACAGCCGCGAGGTGGTCGAGTCGCCGATCCCCGAGGAGTTCGCCGACGACGCGACGCTCTACCGCGACCAGATGCTCGAGCAGCTCTACGGCTTTTCGGACGAGCTGATGGAGCTGGCCCTGGGCGGCGAAGAGATCCCCGAGGCCCTGATCCGCAAGGTGCTACGCTCGGCGACCGTGCACCTGCAGATCCAGCCGGTGCTCTGCGGTTCGGCCTTGCACGGCATGGGAGTCGAGCCGCTATTGGACGCGGTGGCCGCGTACCTGCCGCACCCCCTGGAGATGCCGCCGGTCGAGGGCGTCGATCCCACGGGGCGCGATGGGGGGAAAGTTAAGGGTAAGCGTGCGGCGCGGCTGAAGTTGGAAGTTGGAAGTGGGAAGTCGGAGGACTCGGAGGAGCCCGCAAAGAAACTGACCCGCAAGCCCGACGTCAACGAGCCATTCTGCGGGCTGGTGTTCAAGATCCTGCCGTACAAGACGGGCGACCTGTTCTGGGTCCGCGTCTACTCGGGCGAGCTCAAGCCCAACAGCCGCGTGCTCAACCCGGGCCGCGACCTCAAAGAGAACGTCGCGCAGATCTGGCGCATCCACGCGTCGAAGAAAGACGAGCAGCTCGACCACGCCCAGGCCGGCGACATCGTCGCGCTGCTGGGGCTGCGCGAGTCGATCACGGGGGACACGCTCTGCGACACCCGCGCGCCGATCCTGTTGGAGTCGATCGAGTTCCCCGACACGGTGATGTCGATGGCGATCGAGGCCGAGAACTCCGACGAGAAGAAGAAGCTCACCGGCGTGCTGGACATGCTACGCAAGCAGGACCCCACCTTCCGCGCCATCGAGAACGAAGAGACCGGCGAGACGCTGATTTCCGGCATGGGCGAGCTGCACCTCGAGGTGATCCAGCACCGCCTGGCCCGCGACTTCGGCCTCAAGTTCCGCGCCCGACAGCCGCGCGTCAGCTACCGCGAGTCGGTCGCCAACAAGGTTGAGGTCACCGGCGAGTGCAACCGTAACACGAACGGCGTGCAGCACACGGCCGCCGTGCGGCTGCGCGTCGAGCCGTTCACGCCCAGCGGCCCGCTCGCGCACGTCGCGCCGCCGGTGGTGGTGTCGGTCGATCCGGCGGCGGCAACGACGGGGGGCCTGACGAGTGACTTCGTGAACCTCGTCGTCGAAGAGCTTGAGAACGCGACCGAGGGGGGCGGCACGTTGGGCTTCCCGCTCTTGCGGCTCAAAGTGACGGTGCTCGGTGGCGAGGTCCACGAGACCGACTCGACCGACATCGCCTTCCGTACTGCCGCGTCGCTGGCGTTCGACAAGGGTCTGAGAGAAGCGGGCGTCGTGCTGCTCGAGCCGATCATGGCCCTGCAGATCACCACGCCGGACGAGCACATGGGCGACCTGGTGGGCGACCTCCAACAACGCCGCGCGATGATCGAGCGGACCGAACAACGCGGCGGCGCCACAGTGATCCACGCCCAGGCGCCCCTGGCGAACCTCTTCGGCTACTCCAGCGCGATGCGCTCGCTGAGCCAAGGCCGAGCGGGGTGCAGCATGACGCCCAGCGACTACGCGCCGGCGCCGGATGAGGTGGTGCAGAAGTTTCTAGGAGAGTGATTGATGAATGAGGCTGGGTTCTATGCGTTGGCCTACGCACCCGGTCTCATCACTCTCAGTGTGCTTGCCGTGACGATGCTCAAGCAAGGGCGCATCGGTTGGCCGCTGGGCTGCGCGGTGGTCGGTTGCTTGCTTGCTGCGTTATTGCCGTGGATCCTTCACTGGTTTGTGTGGAACATCCTCGAAATCCACAGCGCGAACATGGGGGCTGCTGCACTTGAGTTTGCCCAACCGATTCTCGCGCCGATAGGAGCGGGGCTTGGCGGCGCGATTGGTGCGGCAATCGACGGTCCGAATCGCTTCGACGCGGACAATAGGGGCGATTTGCCACCGATTGTGTAATCAGCAAGTCGGATGGGGAGCCCTAAGCGCAGCGCCGGGAGTAAACCCGGCACCCCCTGCAGCCAAAAGGCTCGTATTTGCGGCTATTCCATTGATAGCGAGTTGGGAACTCTTCGCGCGAGGAGGCGGTCTGATCCGCATGGCCTTCATCACGAGTGCAATGACGAGGCGTTGGGCGCGTATCGCCGGAGGAGTCGTCGCCATTCTCATCGCTCTCGCCGCTGTCGTCTGGGTCGCAGGCGGGATGCTCGCCGCGCCGGCACAAGGAAATGTCGGCCCTCCCCCTGCCGACCTCGCTGCGCGGACAACGGTTTTCACCAGTGACTCGGGACGGTCGATGGCGGGGTGGTGGTTTCGCGCCGACAAGCCGCGCGCTACGGTCTTACTACTGCACCCGTTGCGGGGTGATCGCCGCGCTATGGTGGGGCGGGCTCGGCTGCTCGTTGAAGCGGGCTACGACGCCGTCGTCATCGACTTGCAATCGCACGGTGAACATCCCGGCAGGGCGATCGCGTTCGGCGCCCGAGAGAAGGAAGATGTCGTTGAGGCCGTGCAATTGATTCGCGCCGAGGCGCAGAGGCGCCCGGTCGCGATGATTGGCTGGTCGCTCGGCGGCGCCGCCGCGGTGTTGGCGGGGCCGCTGGATATTGACGCGATGGTGTTGGAGTCGGTGTACCCATCGATCGATCGAGCTATCGCGAATCGCCTGAGCCTCCGCGCAGGCTCGTTGGGAGCCGCAGCGGCGCCGCTGTTCACTTCGCAGTTGCCGTTGCGACTGGGAGTCCCGGCAGCGGAATTGCGGCCGATTGACAAGATCGCCGAGATAGCTTGCCCGGTTTTGGTGCTCTCGGGTGAAGCCGACCGGAGAACCACCGCGGAGGAAACACGCGAGCTGTTCGCCGCCGCGGCAGAGCCAAAGCAGTTAAAGCTGTTTCCGAATGCGGGGCACGTGGACTTGTTGGAGAGCGACCCCGAGGCATGGCGGGCCGCTGTTATGCCATTCCTTGAGCGATACACGGAAGAGAAAGGTCGTTCCAGGGAAGATGAGGAGCCCTAAGCGCCAGCGCCGGGAGCAAAACCTGGCGCCCGCTTGACTCCCGGCGCTGGCGCTTAGGGCTCCCTATTTCGCAGGTTGTCACAAACCTCTTCGGCTTGGCGATACTCGGCCATCGACTCGAAGGAGCGGTAGGGGGCGTCGTCGAGGACGGGCTTATAGGTCTTGATGAAGGCGTACTTCCAGCGCTCGGCGAGGGGGCGGCGCGCGGCGGCCTCGAATTCGGCGAGCCAATCGGCGGGGATCGGGGGCTGCGACGGCATGGGGACAGCATAAGCCACGGCCAGCCCCGTCGAATCAAGGTCGTAAGCAAGTGGCGCGGGGGGGCTCTGGACCGCCCGCTCCGACTGGCCCGGTCCCGGTGGCTTTGCCGGGCGTTCCGGGGTTTCTTCGCCCCGGGATTGAGAACTTGCCGATTTCCCCCTGACCCCGTTGACACCCTGTGGAGGCTCCCGTAACCTTTGCGATTCTCCGCCCAGCGCGGCGGGGACAGCAGGGAGTCGCGGGCCCGCCGCGTGACAGCGGCGAGCGTGAAGTGGCCAGCAGCCTCCCGCTGGGTTTAGACAGCCGGCTAGCCCCGTTCCTGGTGGCCAGCCCTGCAGGAACGACAGTCCCGCAGCAAGACAAGACAATCCCTGCCGCGATCCCAGCGGTGGGTACGGAGCGTAGGTAAGCGTGGCCAACGAGGTAATCCGCATTCGGATGGAGGCGTACGACCACTCGGTCCTGGACCAGAGTGCCGCCGACATCGTCGACACCGCGAAGCGGACGAGTTCTGTCGTGCATGGGCCGATCCCGCTGCCGACCCGCATCGAGCGATACACGGTCCTTCGCGGCCCGCACATCGACAAGAAGTCGCGTCAGCAGTTCGAGATCCGCACCCACAAGCGGCTGATCGACATCGTTGACGCGACCGCCAAGACGATCGAAGCTCTCAACAAACTCAGCTTGCCGGCGGGCGTCGATATCAAGATCAAAGCGACTTCCAACTAGCTCTGGTCGCCGGTTAAGTCTGGCGCGAGGGCGGAACGACCGCAGGCCGCCGGCGATCGCCGGCGTCAGCGGGGAACCGAGACCGATTTTTTAACAACACCATGCCTGGAAGCAGGCCGGGTAAGCCGTCTCCCTCGTTGAGGGGTGGGCGTGTCTCCCGGCTGCGACTGACCGCAACACCAGCCACCGGCCGACCGTCCAAGCCCGCCCCTTTTTAGGAGGGAGGTGGCTTTCCGGAGGCCTTGCCGACCGACTCAGCTATGTCAGCAAACACTCCCACTGCCGGAATCCTTGGCCGCAAGGTCGGGATGACCCAGGTTTTTGACGAGTCGGGTTCTGTGGTTCCCGTGACGGTGCTCCAAGCGGGCCCGTGTCACGTGTTGCAGGTCAAAACCCTCGATCGTGACGGCTACGAGGCCGTGCAGATCGGTTTTCTCGACAAGCCGCGTCGGCTTGCCAGCCGCAGCGAGCGGGGCCATGTCGCCAAGCTCGAGAGCAAGCGGGCCAAGAAGCGTGCAGAGGGCGGCGTTGAAGCCCTCGCCAAGCCCGGCTGTGAGCCCAAGCGGCTCGTCCGTGAGTTCCGCGCCCCGGCCGCTGCTTTTGCCGGCGGTGTTGAGCTCGGCGCCGAGATCACCGTCGCGTCGCTCGAAGGCGTCGCCACCGTCGATGTGACCAGCACCAGCAAGGGTCGCGGCTTCTCCGGCGCCATGAAGCGACACAACTTCGCCGGTCAGCGGGCCACGCACGGCGTGAAGAAGTGCCACCGCCATATGGGCGGCACCGGTTGCAGTACCTATCCGGGACGCGTCTTCAAAGGCAAGAAGATGCCCGGCCAGTACGGCAACGCCCGCACGACGATCCGCAACCAGAAGCTGGTGGCCGTCGACGTTGAGAACAACCTGTTGCTCGTCCGGGGCGCTGTCCCGGGCCACAAGGGCGCGTTCGTCGTCGTCCGCACCGCGAACATGATGAAGTAGAAAAGTGGGCAGCCGGCAGAGGGCAGCCGGCAGTTTCTCACTTGCTGCCCTCTGCCTGCTGCCGTCCGCCTGCTAACTCCCATGCCAAAACTCACCATCCACGATCGCAAGGGCGCCAAGGTCGGCACGTATAGTGTCGAGGCCGAGGATTTCGCCCCGTCGATTAATAAGCAGCTGCTGCACGACGCCGTGGTCATGTACCAGGCCAACCAGCGGCAGGGCACGCACAAGACCAAGACCCGCGGCGAAGTCTCGGGCTCCAAGAAGAAGCTTTACCGCCAGAAGGGCACGGGCAACGCCCGCGCCGGTCACAAGCGGTCGGGCACGCGGCGCGGCGGCGGCCACATCATGGCCGTCAGCCCACGCAACTACACCTACCGGATGCCTCGTAAGGCCCTGCAGTTGGCGACCCGCATGGCGCTGGCCTCAAAGGTGGCCGACGACGAGCTGGTGATCATCGACGACCTAGTGTTCGAGGCCCCCAAGACCCGCGACATGGCCGCGGTCATCAAGGCCCTCGGTTGCGACGACAGCTCGCTGCTGATCACAACGCCCGGCATCGAAACGAACGTCTACAAGAGCGCTCGCAACCTCCCCCGGGTGGCGGTGTCGCCGGCTTCGGACCTCAACGCTCTGAACCTGCTTTCCGCCAAGCGGGTGCTGATCACCAAGGCCGCCCTCGACCAGCTCAAGCAGTCGGCCGCCAAGCACAAAAAGAACAAAGAAGAAGCCGCCGCAGCCGAGTGATTTCTGGTTTTGAGCTCCGATGACTTGCGTCACCGGCTCGCCAAGAAGCTAACTGCTAACCGCCAACCGCTAAGATGCCCCGCCACATCCCCCAGAAAACGTCGCTCACGCTCGAGCCGCACCAGGTGATCCTGCGTCCGTTGGTGACCGAGAAGGGTGTCCACAAGTCGACGCGGAACAACGCCTACTCGTTCGAGGTGAACAAGCTGGCGACCAAGGTCGATGTGCGGACGGCGATCGAGAAGCTATTCGACGTCAAGGTCATCAAGGTCGCCACGATGAACCGCAAGGGCAAGTACCGCCGCACGCGGTTCCGGATGGGCAAGACCGCCGACTGGAAGAAGGCGGTTGTGACGCTGCACGACGACAACCGCATCGATTTCTTTTAGCATTTAGCCCCCGGTCAATGACCTGGGACTAAATGAGACGCGACGCGAAAGCCAACAGCACAAAAGCTAACCGCTTCATTATGGGCATCCGAGTCTACAAGCCGACCTCTGCTGGACGACGCAATTCGTCCGTCAGCGATTTCAAGGAGCTGACTCCCGGCGCCAAGCCGGAGAAGTCGCTGCTTCGTCCGCTGCACAAGAAGGGCGGCCGCAACAACCAAGGCGTCATCACCTGCCGTCACCGCGGCGGTGGCCACAAGCGTCGTTATCGCCTGATCGACTTCCGTCGCAACAAGGACGGGATGATCGCTGAGGTGGACTCGATCCAGTACGACCCGAACCGTTCGGCACGGATCGCGCTGCTGAAGTACGAGGACGGCGAGAAGCGCTACATCATCGCCCCGGTTGGCCTCACGGCCGGCGACAAGGTGGTGTCGGGCGAGGACGCGCCGGCCAAGGTTGGCAACTGCCTGCCGCTGTCGAAGATCCCGCTGGCGACTGTCGTACACAACGTCGAAATGCGGCCCGGCCGCGGCGGCGTGATGTGTCGGGCCGCCGGCACCAGCGCCACACTGATGGCCCGCGAAGCGGGTTGGGCTCAGATCTCGCTCCCCAGCGGTGAGATCCGCCGTATCCCGGCCAACTGCCGGGCGACCGTCGGCTCGACCAGCAACCCCGACCACGGCGCCATCCGCATGGGGAAGGCCGGTCGTGTCCGTTGGCTCGGCCGTCGCCCGCACGTGCGTGGCACCGCTATGAACCCGATCGACCACCCGCACGGTGGTGGTGAGGGTCGGACCAAGGGTGGCCGTCACCCCGTGAGCCCGACTGGCAAGAGCGCCAAGGGCGGCATGACGCGTCAGCGTCGCAAGCCGTCCAACTCGGCGATCGTACGCCGTCGCAAGAGCCGTCGCTATGGCGTCCAGAAGTTGGTGAAGAAGTAAGAAGAGTGGGCGGTCGGCGGTCGGCAGTGGGCAGTGCCCGCAGCCAACCGCAAGTAACTGCCCTCTGCCCTCTGCCCACTGCCTACTGCACACTCCAAAATGAGCCGTTCGTTAAAAAAAGGTCCGTTCGTCGCCCCCAAGCTTTACCGCAAGGTGGAGAAGCTGAACGAGGCCGGCAAGAAGGACCCGATCACGACCTGGGCCCGTGCCTGCACGATCGTCCCGGAGTTCGTCGGCCACACGTTCATGGTCTACAACGGCAAGCAGCATCTGAAGGTGTTCGTCACCGAGGACATGGTCGGCCACAAGCTGGGCGAGTTCTCACCGACCCGCAGCTTCCGCGGCCACGGCGGTAAGGGAAAGAAGTAGCGTAAGACCTGAGGCTTGAGGCCTGAGGCTTGAGTAACCAGCGAAAGCAAAGTTCACACAGGAGTAGAGACCCCAGTTCGAGCCGAGTCGGCGCTGCAACCCTCACCGCTCACGCCTCAAGTCTCACCCCTCCATCATGGCTTACAAAGCAATCCACAAACACGCCCGCATCAGCGCCCAGAAGGTTCGCCCCCTGGCGGACCTCGTCCGCGGCAAGCGGGTTGATGACGCGCTCGCGATCCTCAAGTTCCAGCCGCACCGGGGCGCCCGGATGCTGGAGAAGGTGATCGCCAGTGCGTTTGCGAACGCCGAGGACCGCGGCGCCCCCAACCGCGCGGGCCTGAAGGTCATCGAGGTGAAGGTCGACGGCGGCCCGATGTTCAAGCGCGTCCAGCCGGGCTCGCGGGGCATGGCCAAGATCATCCGCAAGCGGTTCAGCCACATCACCGTTGCGGTTGAATAGGACTTCAGCGAGCGATCGCCGGCTTTCAGCAGAAGCAAGTAAACCCACACAGTTCCCTACGGCCAACCGCCTCCAGACGACAGCCTCCGACATGGGTCAAAAGGTCAATCCGATCGGCTTCCGCACCGGCATCATGCTGGACTGGAAGAGCCGTTGGTACGCGCCGAAGAAAGAGTACGCCGATCTTCTGATCGAAGACCACAAGATCCGCGCGTACATCAGCAAGAAGTACAAGTCGGCCGGCATCCCGTCGATCGAGATCGAGCGCACGCGTGACGAGGTGAAGGTCGTCATGTACGCCGCCCGTCC
>JBGSJY010000031.1:0-1855 GCA_041741515.1 Pirellulales bacterium
TGCGCCGCACCGGATCGGCGGCGCTGAACCTAGCGTACGTCGCCGCGGGCCGGATGGACGCGCACTGGGCGTTCTCGATCCATCCCTGGGACGCCGCAGCGGGCGTCCTGATCTGCCAGGAGGCGGGCGCCGTCGTCACCAATGCGAAGGGACAGCCCTTCAACGTTTGGGAGGCGAACTACCTCGTCGCGGCAACGGCGCCGCTACACCGCGAAGTGCTCCAGCGGCTCGGCGGCAACGTCAATTAAGTAACCACGGAGCCACGGAGGAAAACACAGACAAATGAGCTGCTCTGTGCGTCTCTCCGTGCCCTCCGTGGCTCCGTGGTTAACCCTGAAGAATCGCAACAAACCCCCCGAATGCAGCACAGTAAAGCAGCACAGCGGCCCGAGGCAAATCGCCTAGGGCCGCTGGGCGGCTCGTCACTGCTCAACCAACAATTCAGCCGTTTCTCAGTGCAGGCCGTCACGGGCGAACGAGGTCGGCACGATGTCCTCGGCGATTCGGCCCAGCTCGTCCTGGGTGCGACGCTGGCCTACCGAGTGCCAAGCGCCGACGTCTTGTAGCTCAGGCATGATCTCCACCACCTGCTGCTCGAGCATCTCGGCCATCCGCGACACCGCGGGCGACGCCTTCAACTCGCCCAGCGCCTTGACCGTCTTCATCAGCCGCAGCCACTTCGCCCTTTTCAGGACGGGCTCGCTCAGCGGGGCGTTGTTGTCCACGAGGAGGTCAACCAGCGGCACCTCGAGCGCCGCCTGCCAGCGGGCCAGATCGCCGAGAGTCAAGTTCGTGTCGGGCTGCTCTTCGCGGCGGACTTGTTCCATCGGCACCCCCATCCGGCGGGCCGCACTGCGGACCGAGACGCCTTGCTGCTGCCGCACCTCGGCGACGCGGTGGTGGCGGACGGGGCGTCTAGAGGCCCCGCTGCGTTCGGACCGTCGCGCCGCGACCTCTTCATGACGACGCGGCAAGGCGGGGCCGCTCGTCGGGCCGGGGCAGAAGTGGGAGCTCATCACGAAGTCGTCGGCAATGCTCATCGTTTGCCTCCTTCCTCTTCCGGTTCCGCGCTCGTGAGAGAAGGTCTTGAAGCAGGGCCCGCGGAGTAGCCACGCCTCTCGCCATTGCTCTGAATCCTAGAGGTGCGAGAGGCGTCGTCAACACCGTAAGTCGTTGTGGAAAAAGAGCTTACGATTGCAATAACTTGCGATAAGCAGAATGCGACATACCGACGGGTTACCCCTGGGCTACAAACGATAGCCCTGTTCGATAACGCTACGCGGGGTGTACGAAAAGGGCGCGGTAAAAATTCCTGCAAAATTTTACCAGCGGGGGGACGTTACCGCCGCGCAGCCGTCTCTCGACGCTGCGTAGACGTTCCACAGCCGAGTCACTCGACTTCGGCGCTGGCTTAAAGAGAAGGCGATGAGGGAGATGTTGGTGAGTGGGGGGATCGCAAGCGAGCGGCGTAGGTCCTTCGCTCGGAGAGATGGATCGACGCAGGGCGCTCAACGTGGGGCTGCTGGAGATTCCTGGGCAGCCGCGTAGGGGGCTGGCGAACTATCTCCAGCGCACCTGGAAGCGACTAACTGCGTCGATAGGCGGTGAACGACGATGGGGTGAACCGCCCGCTTGCGATCCCCCTATCACCAACATCCCCCTATCTCCTTCTCCTAAACCCATCTAGCCAGTTGGTTCACTCGCCCAGGGCGAAGCTGGTGATGGAACCGAGCACGTTGGTCCGGGGCAGGGCCGGGATCACGCCCACGCCTCGCTTCGCAGGCCGTGGCGTCGATGCGTCGTCGGCGCGGCGGTTGGCGTCGATGACCGATTCGGCGGCAGCCGCGGCGGGCGC
>JBGSJY010000032.1:0-4251 GCA_041741515.1 Pirellulales bacterium
GGCCGGCAAGATGGTCTACTACTTCGGCAAGACCCGCACCGACGGCGACACGTCGATGAAGCTCGTCATCGGCGGCAAGGGCGCCAACCTGGCTGACATGACCGCGATCGGCCTGCCGGTCCCCCCCGGGTTCACGATCACCACCGAGTGCTGTGGCTCGTACAACAAGGCCGGCGGCAAGTTCCCCAAGGGGATGATGGACGAGGTCCACGCCGCGGTGAAAACGCTCGAGAAGGAGACGGGTAAGAAGTTCGGCGACTCGAAGGACCCGTTGTTGGTGTCGGTCCGCTCCGGCGCGGCCGTGTCGATGCCGGGCATGATGAACACGATCCTCAACCTGGGCCTCAACGACGAGTCGGTCGCCGGCCTGGCGAACGCCACGGGCAACGAGCGCTTCGCCTACGACGCCTACCGCCGCCTCATCAACATGTACGGCGACGTCGTGATGGAAGTCCATCACGAGTACTTCGAAGAGGCCTTCAGCAAGATCAAGACCAAGTACGGCGCCAAGGACGACAACGACGTCCCGACCGCCGGCCTCATCGAGCTGGTGCACGCCTATAAGCAGGTCTACAAAAAGCACACCAAGAACGATTTCCCGCAAGACCCGATCGAGCAGCTCGCCCTGGCGATCGAGGCGGTCTTCAAGAGCTGGAACGCCGACAAGGCGATCAGCTACCGCCGCATTGAAGGCATCACCGGCCTGGCCGGCACCGCGGTGAACGTCCAGTCGATGGTGTTCGGCAACATGGGCGACGACTCGGGCACAGGCGTCGCGTTCACGCGCAATCCGTCGAACGGCGAGAACAAGTTCTACGGCGAGTTTCTCGTCAACGCCCAGGGCGAGGACGTAGTCGCCGGCATCCGCACGCCGCAACCCGTGGTCGAGATGCCCAAGTGGACCTGTTCGACCGACAAGACGATCGGCAAGAAGGTCCACGCCGAACTGATGGCAATCAAGGACAAGCTCGAGAAGCACTACAAGGACGTCCAGGACATCGAGTTCACGATCGAGCGCGGCAAGCTCTACATGCTCCAGACCCGCAACGGCAAGCGGACCGGCATGGCGGCGGTGAAGATCGCCTGCGACATGGTCAAGGAGAAGCTGATCGACGAGAAGACCGCCGTCATGCGGATCCCGGCGGGCGACTTGACGCAGCTGCTGCTGCCGTCGTTCGACCCGGCCGGCAAGAAGAAGGCCACGGCCCTGACGATCGGCCTGCCCGCTTCGCCGGGCGCCGCGTTTGGTAAGCTCGCCTTCACCGCCGAAGAGGCCGTCGAGCGCGCCCACAACGGCGAGCAGGTCCTCCTCGTCCGCAAGGAAACGAGCCCCGAGGACGTTGACGGCATGCACACCGCGGCAGGCATCCTCACCAGCACCGGCGGCATGACCAGCCATGCGGCGGTTGTCGCCCGCGGCTGGGGCAAGTGCTGCGTCGCCGGCGCCGGCGCGATCAATATCGACGAGAAGGGGAAGAAAATCACCGTCGGTGGCAAGTCGTACGGCGTGAAGGACGTGCTGTCGATCGACGGCACGACGGGCGAAGTGTTCGCCGGCGAGATGCCGACCGTCTCGCCAAAGATGTCGGGCGACTTCGCCACGGTGATGGGCTGGGCGGACAAGTACCGAAAGCTCGGCGTCCGCACCAACGCCGACTCGCCCGAAGACGCCAAGCGCGCTCGCGACTTCGGCGCCGAGGGCATCGGGCTTTGCCGGACTGAGCACATGTTCTTCGAGGGCGAGCGGATCCTCCCGATGCGCGAGATGATCCTCGCCAGCACCAAGTCCGCCCGCGAAGCGGCGCTCAAGAAGCTCCTGCCGTTCCAACGGAAGGATTTTGAAGGGATCTTCAAGGCGATGGCCGGCCTGCCGGTGACGGTCCGCCTGCTCGACCCGCCGCTGCACGAATTCGTCCCGCACGACGCCAAAAGCCAGGGCGATCTTTCTAAGGCGACCGGCATTTCCGTCAAGGACATCGCCACGCGCGTCTCGCAGCTGCACGAGGCGAACCCGATGCTCGGCCACCGCGGGTGCCGCCTGTCGATCACCTACCCGGAGATCCTCGTGATGCAGGTCACGGCGATCACCGAGGCGGCGATCAACTGCGTTAGCAAGAAGATCGACGCCAAAGCGGAGATCATGATCCCGCTAGTGGGCACAGTGAAGGAGCTGTCGATCCTCCGCGAGCTCACCGAGGAGACGATCGCCAAGGTGATTGAGGATAAGAAGTTCAAGGGCAAGCTCGACATCCTCATCGGGACGATGATCGAGATCCCCCGCGCCGCCCTGACCGCCGACGAAATCGCCGGCCACGCCGACTTCTTCAGCTTCGGCACCAACGACCTCACGCAGATGACCTTTGGATACTCGCGTGACGACGTGAACACGTTCCTGCCAGACTACCTCTCGCAGGAAATCCTTACGAAGGACCCTTTCCAGTCGATCGATGTTTCCGGTGTCGGACAGCTCGTGGCGACCGCCGTTGAGAAGGGTCAGTCGGTCAACAAGAAGATCAAGCTCGGCATCTGCGGCGAGCACGGCGGCGATCCGGCGTCGATCCAGTTCTGCCACAAAGTGGGGCTGAATTACGTCTCCTGCAGCCCCTTCCGGGTGCCGATCGCCCGCTTGGCGGCGGCTCAGGCGGCGCTCGCGAAGGCCTGAGCGGCGAATCGCGGTCAGTAGCGACAGCTAGCAAAGTGGCCCGTTCCGCTCCGGCGGGGCGGGCCACTTGCCTTTTGAAGGGCCCGTTAGCGTGAAGCGACTAACTTTCGTGGCGAGGGGCCCCGCCTAAATGCGGAGCCGTTCGAACTATCGGAGGGCTCGCTGCTTAGTAAAATATCGTCCCCCCGGCGGGCCCCTTGTGCGAGGTCCGTCTCGCCAGCTACTCGCCCCGCACACCTGCAGGCACTCATGTCCAGAATTCCCCAGCGATTTGTCCCGGCGACCGTTTTGACCGCCGGCTTCGTGGCCCTCTCCTGCTTAGCCATCGGCCCCGTGCGGGCTGCCGATCCTGACCCGATGGCCCTGCTCACCGGGGCCGCCAAAGCGGTCGCCGCGGCGCCCTCCGCCACGGCCGACCTGCGTGTGCGCACCAAGCTCGTCCGCGATGAAAAGGTGACCGACGCGTCAGCCTACTTCGTCTACCGGACAGCTCCCGGCAGCCGGTTCGAGTTCCATAACGTCGCCGAAGATGGCGGCCCTGCGAAGAGCGGCTTTCATATCGTCGGCAACGGCGAGGTCACGATCACGGCGATCCTCAGCGGCAAGCGACACATGCTCGCTCCGGACGAAGACGGGTTTGCGGCGTTCGTCCGCTCGCCGAGCGCCGAGAACATCGGCAACGGGCTGGGCGGCCTGGGACTCGCGTTCTTCAGCCCCGCCGCGATGGCCGAAGTCGCGACGAGCATCACTAAGAGCGAGTTTGTTGGCGTCGAAGTCATCGACGGCGAAAAGCTCCTCCATGCACGCTACAGGGTGAACGACGAGATCCCGCTGGACGTCTGGTACCAAGCCGAAGGCGCGCCGCTGGTGCGCCGCGTCCAGCCAAACGTGCTCGCGACGCCGGGCATGCAGCAGATGGCGTCGAAGTACAAGGACTTCGAGTTCTTGATCACCTTCGAGTTCACCAACTGGGACACCGACGCGGGGCTTACGGAGTCCGACATCGCCGTCGTTGAGCCGAAGAACTCCGTCTTGCTGGCGTCGCTCTACGAGATGCCACAGGAGCCGCCTTACGCGCTGCTGGGCAAGAAGGCGCCGCCCTTCGAGCTGCCGACCCCCGACGGCGGAACGGTCCGCTTGGACAAGCCGGACGGCCAAGGGGCCACGCTCCTTGAGTTTTGGGCGACCACCTGCCCCATCTGCGTCCAGGCGATGCCTGCGCTGGAAAAGCTTCACGAGAAGTACGCCGAGCAGGGCCTCAAGTACTACGCCGTCAACGTCGGCGAGTCGGCCGACGACGTCGCGGCGTTTCTTGAACGTCGCGGCTTGACACCGCAGACGCTCCTGGACGAATCGACCGAGGTCGCCAGCAAGTACGACGTGGGGCCGATACCGCTGATCCTGCTCATCGGTCCCGACGGCCGCGTGCAGGCAGCCCAAGCGGGATTCGGGCCACCGACGCCGCAAAAGCTCGCCGGCCAAATCGAGGCGACCCTCCGGGGCGAGGACCTCGCCCAAGCAGAACTCGACGCCATCCGCGCCGCCGAAGCGCAGCGCGTCGCCGAGATCGACCGGCTCCGCTCGCTGCT
>JBGSJY010000033.1:0-2630 GCA_041741515.1 Pirellulales bacterium
CAACGCGTCAAGCTCGACCCGGCTCACCGACCAGGGCGCCTCTAACCCAAGGATCTTCTCGTACAACTCGCGGTCTTGCATCGGGACGCTCCTTTCCCGCGAAATCCTAACCTACCCACAGAGAAACCGGATGGACCGCAATTTTCCTTGAGCACGAATGTCAAGTCTGCGGAATCCATCGCGATAGTAACATCGTAACCGGCAGCAGCGCGAGAATCGCCAGGCCTGCGACCGGCCCCGCGTAAAGCGTAGCGAGCGTCGCGTCGATGACGACGAGCCCCTGAATGGCGATGCCGACGCCGCGGCCGATGTTTCGGGGCGTGGGTTGGAGTATGGCGGCGACCATGCCGCGTACTGCGAACAAAGCAACAACACCCCATGCAATTATTAATTGGAACAACCTGCCCGCATTCGTCTGTGAAACAAGCGATCCAACTATGCTAAGCCATGCAATTCCAGCCAAACTAATTAGCATCCCCAGGGTAAGACGTGTTCTTCCTGTGAGCCAACTGAAAGGCTGCGTCGCTTCGATTGGATTAGCTTCTTCTTTGGCGAATACCGTTAGGCCAGCCACATAGATCCCAATTCCCGTCATAACGCAGCGAGTCAATGGGGTGAGTGCACCGTCTGTTAGAGCAGCAGATGCTCCTAGCCCTACGTTAAGAAACCGGCAGCCTCCCATGAAGATCGGCCCCATCCCCTCATGTAAGTCGCGACGGTTGTAGATGTAGACAAGGCAAGCCAAAAGCAGGGAAACTATTAGCGAGTCAGGAGACTCCAGAATAACCGACGCTATCGAAGCAATGCCAATTGCGAGTGCAAACAAAGCAATCGTCACACGGTAGGCTAATTTGCGCGTGACTAGTCCAAGCTCTATCGGTCTGCCGCGGTTATCGAGAGCGTCTTCCTCTGCATCGTTTGCATCGTTGAGGACCATCCCGCCGTGGTAAAGACAAAGGGAAACCAGAGTCACTAACGCGAGTGGCAACGTAGGCTCAAGCTTGCTGGCTCCTACTGCATACCCCATCCACACATCCGCCACCGCCGTCGGGCCGTTCGACAGCCGCAGCAGCTTGGCGTAGGCGGCGAATTTTTGGGCCACGGATGTCACGGATGAAGAGAGTAGAACACTGCGCTCGCATTGGATTTCAATTTAACTGTTGGAGGCGTCTCCGACGCCGGTTACGCGCAACATGCCGTTTGGGAGTGGATGCCGTAATCGGCGTCGGAGACGCCTCCCACAGAAATGCCTTTGGCATTTCGTATTCCTTCATTCCTCATCCGTGAAATCGGTGGCATCCGTGGTTCTTCTCTTCGCGTCATGCACGAGAGGAGCAAGGTACGCGAACGCCTCCGCGGCGGCGGCGTCGGGCGAATCGCCGTAGGGGTAGAGCTCGACGGTGAGCCAGCCGTCGTAGCCCGTATCGGCGATTGCGTTGATTGTTGCCCGCAGATCGACGGCGCCGTGGCCGGGGATCAGGTGCTTGTGGACGCGCGTCGCGGCGATGTCCTCCAGGTGAAAGTGAACCGTGTGCGGCGCCATCCGCGCGACCCAGTCCTGCGGGTCCTCGCCGACGCAGTAGGCGTGACCCACGTCGAAGTTCAGCCCCACTCGCGGCGAGTCGAGCGACTCGACGAACTCGAGATACTCGTCGAAGCGTTCGATGAGCAGGTCGGGCTCGGGCTCAATCAGAAGGCCGACGCCGATCGCTTCGGCCATCTCGACGCACGGCAGCAGCTCTTCGCGGAAGAGGCGTAGGCCCTCCTTGCGCGTGGGGTAGTCCTCCAGTGGCCCGCCTGGTTCGGTCGTGATATGTGGCGCGCCCAGGTCCTTGGCGAGCTGCAGCGACCGTTTCGTGTGCTCGCGGCGGATCGCTCGGTAGTGCGGATCGGGCTCCGTCCAGCTCGGGCGCCAGTAGGGCTGCCGCGGGTCGGCGACGGCGTTCATCATGAACGCGTTCACGTTCGAGATCGTCAGCCGGTTGTCTTCGAGCGAACGCCGGATCGCGTCCTTCTGCACTTCCAGCAAACCTGCCGGCCAAGCGTGCGGCACATCGGCGAGCAGTTCGACCCCCGCGAAGCCCGCCGCCGCGATCCGCCGCAGGGCTTCGTCGATCGGGAAGGAGAGGTAAGCGTTGGCGCTGAAGGCGAGTTTCACGGCGGCTCCGGAGGTTGCAACCGCCGATTGTCGCCAGCAACCCGTGCGCCGGACAGGGCCGCCCGTGACGCTTTGAGCTGGACAGGATGAACAGGATTGACAGGATCGGAAGCAAAGCGATTTATCCTGTCGATCCTGTAAATCCTGTCCGGCTTACAGGAAGTGGGTGTCTCGCTCCGCGATGACGACGGTCGGCTTGCCGTGTTGGCCGGGAAAGACGAGGAGCGTTGCGGAGGCGTCACCCTTCGGTTTGAGTTCGCGACGCAGCGCTTCGGGGCGGACGTCGACGCCGCGGCATTTGATTTCGAGCGTGCCCACCCGGTGCTCCGCAACCCAAGCCGCCAGCCGCTTGCGGCTTAGCGGCGCGACTTCCACAACGCGGAACGACGCCACGGCTTGAAGCTCAATGTCGTCAACTTAGCGTAAAAGCAATGTTGTAAAGTTGTCTACAACGAAACTATATATTTTTTTT
>JBGSJY010000034.1:0-1525 GCA_041741515.1 Pirellulales bacterium
GTCGATCGCGGCCTGGTGGACGGCGGCTTCCGCAGTGCAGCGGGCCTTCTGGCGATGGCCGGCGTCGCACTGCGGCGCGCGCAGACCGGCAGTCTGCGGCAGTACGTCTTTTTCTTAGCGCTGGGGGTTGTGATTGTGGGCGTGACTTCGCTCGGCGTCGCCTACCGATGGATCGGGGGATGACGCCATGAACGACCACACGCTGACCCTGCTGGTGCTGATTCCGATGCTCTCGGCCGGCGCGATGGCGCTGCTGCCGCGGGGCTCCGCCGCTGCAAACAAGCTGACGGTTGTCGTCACGGCAATCGTTGCGGCGTTGGCATGGTCGCTCGCCCTCGACGGCCGCGCGGGCGGCGCGGGACTGTCGCACGTGGTCACGGCGCCGTGGATCCCGTCGCTGGGGGTGCAGTTCTTCCTCGGCGTCGATGGCCTCAGCCTGCCGCTGGTGATCCTGACGGCGAGCCTCTCGTTCTTGGCGGCCGTGGCGAGCCTGGGTGTCAAACGCCACCAACGCGGCTACTGCGCGCTGCTCTTGCTGCTGGAGACGGGCATGCTTGGCGTATTCGTCGCGCTCGACTTCGTGCTGTTCTACGTCTTTTGGGAGTTGATCCTGGTTCCGATGTACCTGCTGATCGCCGTCTGGGGCGGCAGCGGCGGGCGGCAAGCGGCGCTGAAGTACTTCGTCTACACGCTCGCCGGGAGCGTGCTGATGCTCGGGGCGGGTCTTTTGCTCTATGGGCAGAGTGACCTGACGCGACTCACTCCGGCGGATTGGGCGGCTAGCGGGGTGTTGGGCGCTGACGCCGCCAAGCCGCAAGCGGCGGGGATTGCGCTGTCGGATAGGTTGTACTCTGACGATCCGATCGCGGCGAGGCTGGCCGCCGCCCAGGCGTTCGGCGCCCCGCTGCGGACGTTCAACCTCCTGGCGATGACGCGGCTCGCGCAGACCACCGACGTGTTCACGGCGCCGGAGTGGGGCGGCCACAACTTGGCGTGGTGGGCGTTCGTGCTGCTTGCGCTCGGGCTGGCGGTCAAAATCCCCGCCGTACCGCTGCACACCTGGCTCCCGGACGCCCACACCGAGGCGCCGACGCCTATCTCAATGCTGCTGGCCGGCGTGATGCTCAAGCTCGGCGGCTATGGTCTGGTGCGGATCGCCTGGCCGATCTGTCCCGATGCGGCCCGAGAGCTTGCCTTCGTGGTCGCCGTGGTCGGCGTCGCTGGGCTCTTCTGGGGCGCACTGGCGGCGATGGCGCAGCGCGACTTCAAGCGGCTGGTGGCCTACAGCTCGGTCAGCCACATGGGTTACGTGCTGCTGGGTCTGGCGGCCGGCACGTTGGGGGGGGACGCCTGGGCCCTCGGCGCCAATGGCGCCGTCTTCCAGATGGTGGCGCACGGCGTCACCTCGGCGGGGCTCTTCTTCGCCGTCGGCGTCATCTACGACCGGGTCCACCACCGCGACCTCGAGCGCATGGGCGGCCTGATGAACCGTCTGCCGCTCGCCAGCGGCCTGGCCCTGGTGCTC
>JBGSJY010000035.1:0-5245 GCA_041741515.1 Pirellulales bacterium
GCGCCGGAGCGTGACGCTTCGCCTTTGAGCGAAACGACGCCTTGCAGCGGAATCGTCGTCCGCGGCGCCAGGCCGAAGTCGGCGAGCGTCGCCGTGAGCGCCGGCGTCGATTGGAGGCCGTCCGCTTGGTACTCGACACGAAATCCCGAGCCGTCCGCCGCCGCCGTGCCACGGACCTCAAGCGACTTCGTCAGCGTGTCGCGCGCGGAGATCGTGATGTTGAAGAGGCGGCTGCCGTCCGCAACGGGGTCGAACGTCGCGTTCAAGTGGTTCACGCCGAGCGACTGCCCGTCGGCCGCTTCGTTGGCCAACAGTACGGTGGCGTTGTGCAGTTCGACGCGGGGCAGGGGGGCGGTGGGGTCGCACTTGAGCTTGAGGTCGGTGAGATTCCAGGTCCCGTTCTCGCGTCGCGTGACCGCCAGCCGTGGCGACTTGGCGACGATACGCGACACGACCGGCGCCCCGCGCAACAGAGTGCCAATGTCAAACTGGCCGTGGACTTGTAGCTCATCGATCTGCACGACGCCCCGCGGCGGCCGCCACTGCAAACGCTCGACGATCTCGACGTTGTACATCGTGACGCCTTTGCCGGGCGTGAACCTCGCGGCGCCGACCCGGGCGACGAACGGCTCGCAATGCCGGTTGAGCGCCGCTTCGCAAAGCCGCTGCGCCTCGTCGTCGAGTCGGAAGTACAAGAACACGGCCAGCGCGATCGCCAGCACCGCCGCGAGCGTCAGCGCGCCGCGGAAAAGAGTCCAGCAGGAAGTGACGACGTGTCCGAAAATCGCGGCCCGGTTCCGTCCGTAGAGCGCGGCGGGCGGCGCGAGCGTCGGCGATCCATCGCCCGGCGGAGCCTCGCGTCGCCCCCTTTCCTTCAGTTACAGTCCCTTACGCTACAAGGGGTTATCGGCCCGCGAAGAGTAGGCGGCCCCTGGGAATACAGTCAACACGAACCGGTCGCCGTCGGACCCGCTAGCACGACCATCGGCCCCTGCCGCTCAACCCGTACGCCGCCCGGGAAGACCTCCGCGGGCCTGGGCGTCGCGCCGGTCGCCATCTCGCCAAGACGGCGCCAGTGCTCGGCAGTCATCGCCTGCTGGGGCCAACCGGCTTGGCGCCATACCAGCCGCAGGGCCTCTACTACCAGCGGCTGCGGCGACTGCGCAAGCACGGCGCTCCGCAGGGTGGGGGGGGTCTCGGAGGTCGGAGGGGGCTCGGTCGCCCGTTCGATCAACTTCGCCGCGAGTGTCTCGACGAGGTCGCTCGTCTCCGCCGCCCGCTCGGCGAAGCCACAAAGCTCTTTCGCGGCGCTGGCGAACCTCTCGGACAGGAGCGGCAGCGCCTGATTCCGCAGCCAGTTGCGGGCATAGGCGTCGTCGAGATTCGTGGCGTCGCTGCGGTAGGTCTGGCCAGCGTCGGCGAGATAGGCAAGCAATTCGGCGCGGGTGACGTCGAGCAGCGGCCTTACCAGGGCGCAGGTCTCGGTTAGCGGCGCTAGCGGGCGGATGCCCGCGGCGCCACGCAGGCCCGTGCCCCGTAGCAGACGGAACAGCACGGTTTCCGCCTGGTCGTCCGCCGTGTGGCCCGTCGCAAGGTAGCGGGCGCCCAGCAGGTCGGCGGCTCGGCGGTAAAACGCACGGCGCTCCTCTCGCAGAGCCTCCTCGCTGCGGACGCCGCGCGACCCTGAAGACTTACTAACCAGCTCAAGGCCTAGCCCTTCGGCCAGCGTGCGAACCCACTCCGCATCGCGGCGCGACGCGTCGCCCCGCACGCGGTGGTCGAAATGGAGGACCGCAACGTCGCCGCGGCCGCCAATCGCCCGCTTGGCGCTGGTGATTAAGTGGACGAGCGCAACGCTATCGGGGCCGCCCGAGACCGCAACCGCCACCCGCACGTCGCGCCATGTTGCGGTTGGCCAGAGGCGGGCCAGAGAGGTGTGCAGCGGTTGGGCAGAGACTTCGATGGCAGGCATGGAGCCAGGGGACTCGTGGGAGGGTGATAATGCCCTATCTTGCATCGTGACAAGAGTTTCGGTAAACACGCACCCTAGCCGATTCGGTCGCGACGCACTTCAGCGTGGCAGCCGGAAAGGCAACGCCTAGCTAGCAACGGCGCCGGTCGTCGATCCCTCCTGGTGGACTTTTGGTCCGCCAGCGGCAGACGCCCCGCGCCGCCCTTACCAATACACCCTTCCGCGTCTTCTCTCACCCCAGCGCGGGGCGTCGCCGCTCCGAAGCAACCGCATCGCTGCAGGTTCAGGGATAACCGCGGAGCACCCAGACGCCCCTTCGCGGGGGCGCCTTGTGGGGATACCCGATCCATGCAGCAAACCCTTCTCGTCGTCGCGGGCCTGATCGCCGCCGCCGGCCTGGGCATGGGAGTCACTATTTTCCTCGGCCGGCTCCGCAAATGGGACGCCGAGAAAGAAGCGGCGCAGATTCTCGAGCGGGCCGACCTCGAGGCCAAGAGCCGTCTGAAGGACGCGGCGATCGAGGCCAAGGAGATGGCCCTCGTAGAGAAGTCGCGGATCGAGGAGCAACTCGCCGACGTGCGCGAGAAGCTGCACGAGCGCGAGCGACTCCTCGACAAACGTGACGACGCCATCACCTCCCGTGAGGACCAGCTCAGCAAGCAAGAGAAGATGGTCGAGGGCAATCAGCGCCGTTTGACCGAGAAGCTGGCCGACGCCGACATCCGCTCCAAGGAGCTCGAGAACCTGCTCGACGTGCAGCGGCAAGCCCTCCACAAGGTGAGCGGCCTCGGTCCGGAGGAGGCCCGCAAGATGCTGCTCGAGCGGCTCGACGCCGAGCTGTCGCACGAGCAAGGGATCCGGGTCATGGAGGCCGAGAAGCGTCTCGCCGAGAAGGTGGACATCAAGGCCAAAGAGATGCTGATCACCTCGATCCAGCGCTTCGCCGCCGCTCACACGGCCGAGTCGACCACCAGCACCGTCGACATCCCCAGCGACGAGATGAAGGGCCGCATCATCGGTCGTGAGGGTCGCAACATCCGCACGTTCGAGAAGGAGACCGGCGTCGACGTCATCATCGACGACACGCCTGGCGTCGTGATCGTCAGCTCGTTCGATCCCGTCCGGCGGCAGATCGCGCAGATCGCGCTGACGAAGCTGATCGCCGACGGCCGGATCCACCCCAGCCGCATCGAAGAACTCGTCGCCGAGACGGCCGTCGAGGTCGAGAAGCTGCTGGTGAAGTACGGTGAGGAGGCCGCCCAAGAGGTCGATATCCGCGGATTGCACCCCAAGGCGATCCAGCTGCTGGGCCGACTCTACTACCGCACCAGCTACAGCCAGAACGTGCTGCGGCATTCGATCGAGGTGGCCTTTGTCGCCGGCATGATCGCCGAGGAGCTGGGCTACGACGGCGACCTGGCCCGCCGCGCGGGGCTGCTGCACGACATCGGCAAGGCGGCCGACCACGACACCGAAGGCGGTCATCCGAAGATCGGCGCCGACCTCTTGAAGCGCTACGGCGAGAACGACGTCGTCGTCCACGCCGCGCTCGGTCATCACGATGACATCCGCGTCGATATGCCCTACACGGTGATCGTGGCGGCGGCCGACGCCTGCAGCGCGTCGCGTCCCGGCGCACGGCGCGAGACGCTCGACCGTTACATCAAGCGGATGCAGGAGCTGGAGGCGATCGCCTCGGGCTTCGCCGGTGTGCACCAGGCGTTCGCGATCCAGGCGGGCCGTGAGGTGCGCGTGATCGCCAAGACCAGCGAGACCACCGACGAGTCGGCCGCCAAGGTCTGCCGCGACATCGCCAAGGCGTTCGAAGAACAGCTCACCTACCCGGGCGAAATCCGCGTGACGATGATCCGCGAGACCCGCTTTACCGAGATGGCGAAGTGAGGAGGGCTGTCCGCTGTCGGCCATCGGCTGTCGGCCAGCAGCAGGTAACGCAAGCCGATAGCCGATAGCCGATAGCCGACAGCTGAAAGCCGATAGCCCCTCATGCTTCTCCTCTTCATCGGCGATGTCGTCGGCAGGCCGGGGCGGGAGATTATTCAACGGGCGCTGCCGGGGCTGATTGCCGAGCGGGGCATCGACCTCGTGGTTTGCAACGCGGAGAACGCCGCTGCGGGGTCGGGCTACACGCCGAAGATCCACGCCGAGCTGACGGCCGCCGGCGTCGATGCAGTGACGCTCGGCGACCACGTCTATCGCCGCCGCGAGGTGCTGCCGCTGCTGGAGTCGGCGAACAACGTCGTGCGCCCCTGCAACCTGCCGGCCGAGGCGATCGGCCGCCGCTGGGCGACGGTCCGCACGAAGGACGGCGCGCGTCAAGTCCTCGTCTGCTGCGCGCTGGGGCAACTCTTCATGAAGCCGATCGACAGCCCCTTTCGAGCCATCGACGCGGTGCTCGCCGAGGCGCCGGCGGACGTGAAGCTCCGCTTCGTCGATTTCCACGCCGAGGCCACCAGCGAGATGCAGTCGATGGGCCGCTATCTCGACGGCCGCGTCTCGGCGGTGCTAGGGACCCACACTCATGTTCCTACCGCGGACGAGTGCGTCCTGCCCGAAGGAACCGCCTTCCAGTGCGATGTCGGCATGACCGGCCCGCACGACAGCATCCTCGGCCGCCGCGTCGACCGCGTGCTAGCGGCGACGCTCACCGGCGTGCCGCACCCGTTCGACGTCGCGGAGAACGACCTGCGTATCAACGGGGCCCTGGTGACGATCGACGCCGGGACGGGACTGGCGACCGCGATCGAGCGCGTGATGGTCAACGAGGCCGAGGCCGATAGGCTGCGGAAGCTCGTCCCGCGCCGCTAATCCGCCAGCGGCTCGCCGCTCCGCGACCTGTGGGGATCGGCGTTGCGACATCTGCCGCCGCCCGCTAACCTCCCGCCGCCCCGCATGGCAGCGGGGCTGCGCTCTGCTTCTACCTCTCGAAAGAGATAGCTCCCCCTCGAAAGAGAACGACGCGATGGATCGCCCCGCTTCTCGCCTCAAGATCGGCGCCACGCCCCGCTTCGCAACGCGGCTATCGCTCGCGCTGGTGGCGCTGATGCTGCTCCCCACGACCGGCTGCATCCATATGCTGCTGGCGACCGGAATCTACATGTTCCAAGGGGGCAACATCAAGGACGCTGAGTACGAGGGCTTTAAGAAGAAGACGGTCGTCGTGTTCTGCAGCCAACCGGTCTCGCAAGAGTTCCGCCACGCCGGCGCCTCGCGGCAGATCTCGCAGCGCGTCAGCGAGTTGCTCGAAGAGCACCT
>JBGSJY010000036.1:0-3416 GCA_041741515.1 Pirellulales bacterium
GACGATCCCGATGCGGCGTTGACGACGACCGAGCAGGCGACCCTCAGCGAGCTCGTCGCGCGGGGCCAGCACTCGGAGGTTGTGGTGCTGATCCGGCCCGACTCGCCCGGCGGGAAGACCGAGGTGCTGACGCTCGACACGGCTTCGCCGGAGTTTGTCGCCGCACTGCGGCGCCTCGGGACGAAGTAGCACGCTGCGGCGGCGGTCGTCAAAGCCGGCACAACCCGCCCATCCGAATGCCCGCTGCCTCGCCGCCGAGCCGGTCGCCGTCGCGCGGCAGCCATGGCCTAGGCTTATCGCTGGATAGGGAGGCTGCTTTCTCCTAGCGATCGGGTTACCGGCATGCTGCTGTTCGTGTTTTTCATCGCCGTCATCAACCTCGCCGTGGGCTATGCGCTCGGCGCCGGGCTTCGGCTCCCGTCGATCTCTCGATGGCTGCCGCAACGAGACGAGCGGCCGGTGATCGCCGACATCGACGACGCTGTTCCGCTGAGCCGGGTGGCGCCAAAGTCGGTCCCTGTGATCGAATCGGCCCCCGCGCCGGCGCCAACGCCCGCGGCAACGCCCCTCCGCGAAGCCGCGGCCAAGCCCAAGCCCAGCGCCAGCGATATCATGGCGAGCCTGGCGGCGTTCCGTGAAAAGCTCTCGCACGCGAATTTCGAGCTCGACGCCAACCAGGAGGACGTGGCGAAATTCGAGGCGAGCGCCACGCAGCTACAAGCCGCAAGTCACGAGTACCTCGATGAGGCCGTCGAGGTGATCAAGCAGCTCGACGAGCTGGGCGCCGCCGGCGACGCCACGGCGACGGCGACCCGCGACGCCGTCTCGAGCGGCGCCACTAACGTCGCGGCGATCAGCAGCGAGATCGACGGGATCATCGAGAGCGGGCTCTCCGACGGGGAGACGCGGCAGAAGCTCCTCGACCGATCGCAGACCCTGAGCGAAGTCGCCCTCGAAGTCGAGATGTCGGCCATCCAAGCGGCGTCGCCCGAAAAGCCCGTAGCGGCGGCGCCGATTGGGAAGGCGACCGGCGAGGTGGTCCGAGCTTCGAACGTCGCCGAGATCGACCGTCTGTTTGACGATCTCGAGGCGTTGCTCCGCGACGCCGAAGACGACGCGGTCAGCCATGTCGCGATCGTCCGCCTCGACGCGCCCCCCGACGCTGAGCGGAGCGAGACGGTCACCGCGGCGCTCGAGGAGTCGATCGGCGCGATCGCCAAGGAAGTGCTGGCCGAGGGGCAGACCTTCGTGCCCGGCGCGCCGGCGTACCTGCTGCTCGAAGGGGACACCCACGACAAAGCGCTCCAGCGCGTCGAGCGACTCCGCCAGCAAGTCGAGGCGACCGTCTTCTCCTTCGACGGCGACGAGATCCCCGTGACCGTCACCTGCGCCCTTGCCGACGCCCGCAAGGGGGACAGCCGAGAAGTCGTCAGGGCACAGCTCGATGAAGCGCTCGGCGAATCGGGCCGACTGGGCGGCAACAAAACGTTCCACCACGACGGCGCCTTTCCGACCGAGGCGCCGCGGGTGAAGGTCGCCGTCGAGCCGCGGAAGCTGGCGCTGGCTTGAGCCCGGTTATTTAGCCCCCGGTCAATGACCGGGGGCTAAAGGCAAGATCGCGCCGACGGCGCCTCACCCCCTCAACAGGAACACGGCCTCGATCTCGACGGCCCAACCCGCCGGCAACGCCGCGGCGCCGAAGGCGCTGCGGGCGCCGACACCGGCCTCATCGCCAAAGACTTGCTTCATCAGTTCGCTGAAACCGTTGATAACGGCCGGGTGAGCAGTGAAGTCGGGCGCCGAGTTCACCAGCCCCAGGGTCCGCACGATCCGTTCGATACGGTCGAGGCTGCCAAGCTCGGCCTTGAGGGACGAGAGCATCGCCACGCCCACCCGCCGCGCCGCCGCTGCGCCGGCGTCGGCGTCGAGATCGACGCCTAGCTTTCCGCACACAAAGCCCCCCTCCGCCTTGAGCGGCCCGTGCCCCGACGTGTAAGCAAGTCCCTCAACAACCAGCACCGGCTTGTAGAGCCCCAGCACCTTCGGCGCTTCGGGGAGGACGATGCCGAGGTCGATGAGGCGGGATTCGATGGACATGGGGGGGCCTGCGGTTGAGTGGGTCGATGGTGGTGAGAGCGTAACGGATTGTGCAATGCGGGAGCGCGAGGCGCGTCGTCAGTAGTCAGGGATCCGTAGTCAGGAGGTTCGCGAGCCGGGAACGCGAGCGACCGGAGGTGAAGCTGGTGCCTACTTCCCTCCGATCGCTGACGCTCCCGGCTCGCCGACTCGCTTTCCTTCCTGACGACTGATTACTGACTCCTGATTACTGACGCCTGACTCCTGTCAAGCTCCGTACGTCACGTCGGGGTCGAACGTCCGCTCGGCGACGACGCGTAAGCCCTCCGGCGTTGCCTCGCGATAGAAGCAGCTCTCGTAGCCGTTGTGGCAAGCCCCCGGGCCGAGCTGATCGACCTCGAGCAGGATCGTATCGCGGTCGCAGTCGACGAGCACGCGGCGGACCTGCTGGTGGTGGCCGCTGGTGTCTCCCTTGCGCCACAGCCCCTGCCGGCTGCGGCTGTAGTAGACCGCTCGGCCGGTGCGGAGCGTCTCTTGGTAGGCCTCGCGATTCATGTAGGCGAGCATCAAGACCCGGCCCGAAGCGGCGTCCTGGGCGATCGCCGGGAGGAGCGTCTGGTCGTCCGCAAACGCGGGTCCGGTCGGTTGTGCGGGGTCGGCCATCGGCTCGGAAGGTTTGTGAGGTGCGTGCGGCCCGCGCGACAAGCGCCGAAGGACCAACCGGGCCAGCCGCCGCCACCCGCACGGGCGGGCGTAACCGGAAGACTCGCGGGTTGATTCGGAATTGTCCACCGGGGCCGCCGATCACTCATGCTAGCAATCCCCGCCCTCCCGTCGGAGTCCACGACGTGACGTCTTCCCTCACCGTCGTCCTACCGGTCCATAACGCCGAGCGTACGCTCCGTCGCGACATTGTCGACGTGCTCGAAGCGGCCGCCGAGTTGACCAAGGACGTCGAAATTCTCGTCGTCGACGACGCCTCGACGGACGA
This sequence comes from Pirellulales bacterium, assembly GCA_041741515.1. Classification (GTDB taxonomy): domain Bacteria; phylum Planctomycetota; class Planctomycetia; order Pirellulales; family Lacipirellulaceae; genus Botrimarina. The sequence continues at coordinate 3,068 of JBGSJY010000036.1, forward strand.
CTCGTTCGAGACCGCATCGGAAATGTCCCGCCAGTTCCGACAGGTCCGGGTGCTGCGACGTTCGCGGCGGCAATCGCTGGCGGAGACCCTCCGCGCGGTGCGGGCGAGCATCCACTCGGACGTCGTCATCGTCCACGACGGCTCGTCACGGGTGAACCCCAACCAATTGCGGCTCATTTGGCGGCAACAGCAGGTCCTCGGCGCGGTCCGTAGCGCCCAGGGGGGCCGCGACGGCGTGTCGTTCGCCGACCTGCGGCGGCCTTCGATGACGCAGCCCGCGATGGAAGCGGCCCACCGCCGCCTGTGGGGCTTTCAGCGAGTTGCGGAGAGTGAGCCTGCGACGGCGCCC
>JBGSJY010000037.1:0-6559 GCA_041741515.1 Pirellulales bacterium
AATTACAGGCGTCCTTGTAAGGGCCATGCGTCCACCTCCGTGCTAGGAATGCTGCCGCCGCCCCGATCCCCACGGGACGCTTCACTCCCAACTCTACGAAGCGATAATCAACTTCGATCGATTAGATGCGATTGCCCTGCGCTAGGACCAGCGGCGCCGGTCAGCGCGAGCGCAGTTCCGAAGTCGAGGTCGTGGGTAAAGATGGTGGCGTGATTGCTTCGTGCCCATTCCATCAGTTTGGTGTCGGGCACCGCTGGGTCGCCGACCGTGCTCCAGTGAGTGGCGTCGATTCCATGTGTGGCGAAGTACCCAACCCAGTTGGGCGTGAGGTTCATATCGACCAGAACATGAACGCTCATGGGCCGATGAGCGCTTCTTCACGCTCTTCAAGCCGCCACGCGGCGTACGAGAGACACGCGTCGAGGTCGTCCGCCGTCAGATACGGATAGGCCGCGAGAACTTCTTCGCGGCTATTTCCCGACGCAAGCAGTCCAAGCACCGTGGCGACCGTAACGCGCAGACCCCGGACGCAGGGCTTTCCACCCATGACCGCGGGGTCCAGCGTGATTCGCTCGTGATGATTCATCGCACGTCTATCCGTTTGGGAGGCCTTCGTTTGGCATTATAGCCTCGGTATTAACCGGGGACCAAAAGCAGAGTCTCAATCGCCCAAGCTCCGCTCCTTCGGCCGATAAAACAGCGCGATCGGCAGCATCACCAACGCGCCGACGGCGAACGCTGTGTTGCGGGGTTGGTTCCAGGTCTCGCACAGGGTGACCGATGCCTTGAAGAGCACCGCGCCGAGGAGGATACCGATCCAGTTCATCTGGTTCATGAGGGCGATGATGCGGCCCTTGTCGCTGGCTGGCGGTAGGGCCTGCACCGCCACCTGGATTGGCACGATGAAGGCGCCCGTGCTGACGCCCGCGATGAGCAGCACCGGGATGCTGCCGTAGAAGCCCAGGAGGTGATCGTTGTTTTCAGGGGGGCCGCCGCGGAGACTCATGACGGCGAGGCTGATGACGATCCCAAAGGCGCCGACCGCCACAACGCGCGGGTTGATCCGACCGGCAGACAGCTTGCCGCCGATCAGGCAGCCGACCGGGATGCCGACGCCGAGCGTCGCCGCCAGGATGCTGGTGTTCTGATCGTTGAGGCCGAGTTGCGACTTGCCCAACGAGTTGACGGCTTGCTGCACGATGCTGCCCAGGAGCCAGAAGCTGCTGGTCACCATCAGCGCCAAGAGCAGCTCGCGGTCCTTACGCAGCAGGGCGATCGACTCGGGCGGCACGAGCCAGTCGTACCAGTGCAGCCGCATGGCGGGGTTCGCGGGCGGCACGCGGCGCGTCAGCAGGCTGGTCATCGTGCCGACGACGGCGATCAGGATACAAACGGCCGACCCGCGCCAGACCGTGGCGGGGTTCGAACCCAGCGCTCCCGCGAGCACCGTGCCGAAGATGATCGCCACGAAGGTGAACATCAAGAAGATGCCGTTGGCGCTGGGCAGGTCGCGGTCGTGGATCGTCTCGGGGAGGATGCCGTACTTGGGGGGGCCGAAGAACGCCGTCTGCGCGCCCATGAAGAAGAGTACGAAGAGCATCCCGCCGAAGCCGATCGAGCCGTACATCAAGAAGCCGACCATGCCGAGCGTCATGACGACGATCTCGGCGAGCTTCGAGCCGATGATCAGCGTGCGTTTGCTGGTCTTGTCGGCGAGCCAGCCGGCGATGCCGGTGAAAATCAGGATCGCGGTCGCGAAGACGATCATCGCCTCGGCCTGACGATCGGGCTCGGTCTCGCCGCGGGCGGCGGCGGCGGCGATCTCGACGGCGGTCGGCGTCGCCAACAGCAGCATCAGCTGCTTGAACAGGTTGTCGTTGAAGGCGCCGAGGAACTGCGTGGCCGTCATGCCCCAGAACGACCGGTCCCGCATCAGCGGCGGCAGGGTCTCGGTCACGCGGGTCGAGGTCGGCAACGTCTCGGATTTGGCTGGGGCAGAGGGCGGCAGCGGCTGGTCATGGTGCGTCATGCGGCGGATTGTCGGCGAGAACGCCGTTTGCCGGAAGACGAGTCCGTCGTCCAGCGGGCTCCAAAGAAGCTGAACCACGACGGACACGAAGGACACGACGGCCGGCTACTAGCGCAACGTCTGTTCCAATGGCAGGCCGTCGTGTCCTTTGTGCTCGTCGTAGTGAATACTTCTCAGCGCCCACGGACCCGATTATTCTTGCTGGCGTGGCGGAACGACGCTGTGAGCGACTGCGTCCTTGTCGCATCTGTCAATCCATTCACCATGGAGTCCCCGGTCCTATGCCCGGCAAAATTCCGACCTCGCCCTCCGTCTTCGGCGTCCAAATACTGACGGGGGTGATCGCCGTTGCAACATTCGGGGCAACGACAGCCGTCGCGCAGCCGCCCTCGGCGGCAGAGACCGACGGGTCTCGCGGACGACGTGCGGCAGCACAGTACAAAGTCTCGGCTACGCCACTGATCCTCACGGAGGCGGCGCCACCAGTCAGTCGCCACGAGGCCGAGCGATTCCGCCAGACACAGCGGGCCTATATCAAGTCCCCATTCGTTCTTCATGCAGCCCTCGCTCAGCCGGACGTCGCATCGTTGTCCGTCTTCCGCGACTCGACCGATAAAATCGGCTGGCTCAGAGAGCACCTCTCGGTCACGTTCCCGGGGGACGGCGACGTCATGGAAATTGCGGTCGTCGATGCCAAGGCGCCCAAAGAAGACCTCCTCATGCTGGCGAACGCGGTGTCCAGAGCGTACTACGGTGAGGTCGTCTTCCGAGAGCAATCGGAACGCGTGCTGCCGCTGCAGATCCTAAAGGATTCATTAGAAAGGCTTAGCCGCCAAGTAAGGGATAAATCGGAGACCTTGTATCAACTAGAACGGGATGCCGGCTTGGACGCCGCTGCCATAGCCAGACGGCAATGGTCGACGGACGAGGCCTGGCTGCTCCGTCAACGGATGGAAGAGCTCCAGACCCTCCGCTTCGATGAGAAGCTGCGGCGCCTCCTATCCGTCGATGAAAGACAAGAGGGTTCTTCGGCAGACGTGGCCGAAGAGAAGTGGGCGGCGATCGACGAGCTCTTCGCCGACGAAGAGAAGCGGTTGAAGGCTCAACTCAATGAAGCGCTCGCCACGTCCGCCACCAAGGCGCCGTCACCGAACACGGATCTCGATCTACGCCGACAAGAACTGGAGTCGCTAAAGCAGACAGAGAAATCCCTCGCTCACCGAATCCAGTTGCTCCAGATCGAGGCGAAATCACCGAATAGGATTCAAGCCATTGGGTCCAAAGGAAGCGCGTCGGCGACCGCTGAGTTCTACAACAAATGACATAAGTCAACGGAATGCATCTGAGCCGTAGGAGCGAGCCCTCGGTTGGGCAAAAATTTCAACCACGAAGGCACGAAGAACACAAAGGCCGGTCTCTGGGATCGACATTGTCTGACGGCCGATTTCTTTGTGCCTTTGTGCCCTTTATGGTTCAACTTTTTCCCTTGGGCCCATCGAGGGCTCTGGCTTAGCCTTGATCGCGTAGGCGAGCGAGGACCTCGGGCAGTGGGTACTCGACGATCGGCAGGCCCGATTTCACGACCTTCCGGAGCCGGCGCCAGCCGCGGGTCACCAGCTCTTCGCGCTGGCGGACGTAGCCGGGGTCGAGCGTGCGCTTGTCGAACGGGCCTTCGCAGATGACCGGCACGAACTTCTCGTCCACGATGTACTGCGCCAGCGACGGGTTGCAGCGCTGGTGGCGTTCGCGGGTGGTGTGCAGCACCTCGGGATCGAGCATCCCGATGACGTACCGCAGGTAGAGGTCCGAGTCGGTGATCGCCCCGACGTCGTCGCCGCAGACCTCGCAGAGATATCCCTCGTCGCACTTCGCCACGCTTGTTTCCCGTTTTGGTTGGCCGGGTTTCGTAGGAGGCGTCTCCGACGCCGAATTCGCGCGCCGTGTCGAATCCGACCAAGACACCGTCATCGGCGTCGGAGACGCCTCGTACAGAATCTAAACCACGGAGCCACGGAGAACACGGAGAAAGCACAAAGAGTCTTTCTCTGTGCGTCGCTCCGTGCCCTCCGTGACTCTGTGGTCAATACGATTCGCGGTGGGGTAGCCGCTTGGTCCCCGCCGTGTCAGGCTGGCGAGTCCACCCAACGAAGCGAGGATCAGTATGCCGCCAGACACCCCCGTCGCCTACATCGGCGTTGGCATCATGGGCGCCGCGATGGCGCGGAATCTGTTGAAAGCCGGCGTCGAGGTCCACGTCTCGAACCGCACCCGCGCGAAGGCAGAGGTCCTCAAGGCGGACGGCGCCAAGGTCGTTGATTCGGCTGCCGAGGCCATCGCGGCCGGTTGCCGGGTGGTGTTCGTCAACGTGCCCGACACGCCCGACGTCGACGCGGTGCTGTTTGGCGACGCGGGCGTGACGTCGGCGGAGGCGTCACGACTCAAGGGACTCGTCGTGGTGGACCACTCGACGATCTTCCCGATGGCGACGAAGCGCTTCGCCGAGCGGCTCGCCGAGCATGGCGCAACGCTGATCGACGCGCCCGTGTCGGGAGGCGACGTCGGCGCCCGCGAGGGGACGCTCTCGATCATGTGCGGTGGCGAGCGGTCGGCGTTCGAGGGGGTGCGCCCGCTCTTGGAGCAAGTCGGCAAGCGGATCACGCACCTCGGACCCGCTGGGAGCGGGCAGGCCTGCAAGGCGTGCAACCAAGTGGCGGTGATCGGCGTCCTCGCCGGGGTGTGCGAGGCGCTGGCGCTAGCGAAGGCGAGCGGGCTCGACTTGCAGCAAGTTATTGAGGTCGTCTCGGCGGGCGCTGCTGGGTCATGGCAACTCGCAAACTTGGGGCCGAAGATCGCCGCCGGCGATCACGCCCCCGGCTTCATGATTGACCTGCTGCTTAAGGACCTGCGGCTGGTGGCCGGCGCGGCGGGCGCGCACGACCTGCCGCTGCCAGTGACGAAGCTCGTGGAGACTCTCTTCCAGTCGGCCGCCGCGGCGGGAGCGGGCCGCGAAGGGACGCAGGCCCTCGCCGGGGTGTACGAGCGGCTCGGCGGATTCAGCTACAGCGAGTAGCGCTCGGTAGGGTGGTTCGCAACCGACCATGAACCCTGCGCTCACTTTGCTGCTTGTAGGACGTGACGGCGGTCAAAGAGCGCAGACGGTAAACCGGGCTGGCTCGGTCCTCATGCTTTGCTGTTGACGGGGGGCGGCAAGTCCTACGGATGTTCGCCCCGCGAGATCCCGCGTGCAAGCATTTGCGGGCCGACGGAGTCGGTTGGGTCGGGGCGCCAGCAGCCGCGACGCGGGCGTGTTTTTTTGTGGAATCGCGGCGATCGCTCTGGGTGGGCGCGAACCAATCGTGTTAGTTTCGACGTACCCGCACTGGCGGAAGTGGCCGCAGGACGTGGTCGCCCCGCTTTCCCACCCGACCCATCTGAGGGTACTCGAGCATGGAAGCTCTCGTGACACGGCGCCACGGCGCCGCGGCTCTGGCTGTGTTTTTCGCCGCGACGGTCGGCCTGACGGCGGCGGACCCGGCCACGGCGGCCCCGCCGATGCAGAACGTCTCTTTCCAGCGCACGGCCGGGTACCGCACGACAAACTTTATCGTGCAGGCGCCAACGCGGCAGCTCGCCGAAGAGATCGGTGAAGCTGCCGAGCAGTACCGCGAGAGCCTCGCGATCGAATGGGTCGGCAAGCCGATGCCCAACTGGTCAAAGCCCTGCCCCATCAGGGCTCAGGTGCAGGCGCAGAATTTAGGCGCCGGCGGCGCGACGACGTTCATCTTCGATCGTGGCGAGGTCTTCGGTTGGGAGATGGAGATCCAGGGGAGCCGCGAGCGGGTGCTCGACTCGGTGTTGCCGCACGAGATCACGCACACGGTGTTCGCGAGCCACTTCCGTAAACCGCTGCCGCGTTGGGCGGATGAGGGCGCCTGCACGACGGTCGAGCACCGCAGCGAGATCGCCAAGCAAGAGAGCCTGCTGATCAACTTCCTGCACAACCAGAAGGGGATTCCCTTCAGCGCGATGTTCGCGATGAAGGAGTACCCGGCGGAAATCCTGCCGCTTTACGCCCAGGGACACTCGCTGACTCAGTACCTCATCGAGAAGCACGGCAAGCAGGCGTTCATGGCGTTCCTCACCGATGGCATGAGCGACGACAACTGGCGCCGCGCCGTGCAGCAGCACTACGGGCACGAAAACCTCTACGCCCTGCAGAACGATTGGCTCGGCTGGGTGAAGGCCGGACGTCCGACGCTCAGCGGGACTCAACTCGCCGACCGCGCAACGCCCGCGCCGGTGACGCTCGCTTCGGCGACCCAGCCGCTGACCCCGACGCGAGACCAAACCAGCAAGGCATTCGCCGGGCAGCCCTCCGTCTACGCCCAGCAGCTCGACCAAGCGGCGGCAGCGCAGCCGGTGGCGAGCGTGTACAGCGGCAAGACGGTCTGGCGGAAGCCAGCCAAGTGACCCTTAAGTCCCGTCAGCCGTCGGCGCTAGCCGCGGGTTGAATCGCACGTGACGCCACCC
>JBGSJY010000038.1:0-4334 GCA_041741515.1 Pirellulales bacterium
AGCTTCTCCGTGGCCGTCCAACTCCGCCGCTTCGCCTTCTCGCTCATCGTCTCCTCCTTCCTGGAATAAGCCCAGGATTCTAGCAAGGATGGAGGGCGGTGCTAACTTGACGAAAGTCTCACTTGGGGTGACGCACTACAGTTCTCACCGTTGTGTGTTATCGCAGATTGCCAGCTTGCCAGCCGGACATGAGCTTTCGCTAAGAAGGCGCCGCGTTTTCTTTTTCGCGCAACGTGCTGTATAAAGCCGGCCATGAGTTTCTTCGATATCGCCGGCATCCTCGTGGCCCTCGCGGCGGCCTTCGCGTTCATCAACCACAAACTGCTTAAGCTGCCGACGACGGTGGGCCTGATGCTGCTGGCCATGCTGCACGCGGTCGCGCTGCTGCTGATTGATTGGATCGTGCCGGAGGCGGGGGTGCTCACCTTGGCCGAGACGCTCATCGGCTCGATCGACTTCGACCAGACGCTGATGCAGGGCATGCTCGGATACCTGCTCTTTGCCGGGGCGTTGCATGTCAACCTCCACGACCTCAAGCAACAAACCGCGGTCATCGTCCTGCTCGCGACCGTCGGCGTCCTCGCCACGACATTCATCGTCGGCGGGCTCACCTACGTCATCACCGGCTGGCTCGGCATCGAGGTCCGCTTCATCTACTGCCTGATCTTTGGCTCGATCGTTGCCCCAACCGACCCGATCGCGGTCCTGGGGATCGTCAAGAGCCTCGGCGCGCCCAAGTCGCTGGAGACCAAGATCGCGGGCGAGTCGCTGTTCAACGATGGCGTGGGCGTGGTGGTGTTTATTGCCCTCTTGGGCATCGCTGGGTTGGGTGGGCATGGGGGTCCGCATGAAGACCCGAAGAAACAGGCTGAATCCAATGGCGTCGTTGAGCAGGCCCAAGAAGATTACGGCGTACGACCCAACGTCGACGGCGACCCACCAACCGTCCTACTCGACGAACCCATGGATGCGGCGCAACCCGAACGCGAGCATCCGCACGACGTTCAAGAGGGCATGGAAAGGACAGAGACGCAAGCAATCGACGTCGTTAAGCTGTTCGCCCTCGAGGCCGGCGGCGGGATTGCGTTGGGCTTTGTGCTGGGGCTGCTCGCGTTCTTCCTGTTGCGATCCATTGATCACTACGCGACGGAGATTCTTCTTTCGCTGGCGGTGGTGACGGGCGGATATGCGCTGGCGATGAAGCTTCACCTGTCCGGGCCGTTGGCGATGGTGGTCGCGGGGCTGATCCTGGGTAACCATGGCCGAACGCTGGCGATGTCCGACAAAACGCGCGAGCACCTGGACACGTTCTGGGAGTTGGTGGACGAACTGCTGAACGCGGTGCTGTTTGTGCTGATCGGGCTGGAGGTCTTGGTGCTGTCATTCAAGGAGGAGTATCTGCTGGCCGGGGCTCTGGCGATCCCAGCTGTGCTGCTGGCGCGATTCATGTCCGTTTGCACGGTGGTGACCGCCTTGAAGGAGACGACCGGCCGAGAATTCACGCCGCACGCGATCAAGGTCATAACCTGGGGCGGCCTGCGCGGAGGGATCAGTGTTGCACTCGCGCTATCGCTCAAGGAAGAGATCCACGCCCAGCAATCGCAATACGACAACGTCGGCGAACTCGTGCTGACCATGACCTACGTCGTAGTCGCCTTCTCGATCCTCGTCGGCGGGCTGACCATGGGGCCGATGCTGAGCCGACTGGGTCTCGCGGGGCAAAGCGAAGCAGACGCCGGTTAGCTACTGTAGCGAACTGCTAGTGATTTACTGGCGAGGAGGGAGTCATGTGATCGCAGCCGTCCGAGCAAGCGATCACACGTTAACTCGAGTTCCTAGCAGGACTTCGAGCGCCGTATCCAAGCTTCAGCGGGTGGACCAGCACCGGCGGCTTCGGCAGGCGCCAAAGTCGCAGCGGGCTAACACCGGCGAGAGAATCTTAGCGAGTTGGCGATCCGTCGAACTCGCGCAGGCTGATGCATCCGCCAGCTCGCACAAGTATTCGAGTTTGACGGAGGTTCGTCGGACCTGTTCGGCTCCTGGCGCCGATGTTTCCTCATGCGGCGGTTGGCGTCGCTACGAGTTCAGATCTATCGGTACGCGCCAGCGTCGACGCATCGGCAACCAAACAGCTGAGCCAGATCGTCTTGGTCCCTGCAACGGTTTGGCTATTCGTCGATCGCTCGCGGGCTCACCTGTCGATGGCCGCGAGGACGGCAGAAAGAGAAAACGTCGGACGAGACGCCCGGCGTTCCCCTGGTAGTCTTCCCCCCTGAAACTGAGCCATTCTGAACGAGAGAATCCCGAGCTGGGCGGTCCCCCGGCGGGAATGGGCACGTCGGACGGGGAACAATCGGCGCCTTCGCCGATTCGATTGATTCGGGCGACACATTGAATTACGGCGCCCCCTTAAACGGCTATTTTCTTCAAGTCGGTGTACTAGCGATCGCTGGACATCAGGGCGACTTCAACGGCGACGGTATTGTTGACGCCGCCGACTACACGGTTTGGCGTGACGGCCTCGGAGCGACCTACACCAACTCGGACTACGACATCTGGAAAGACCACTGCAGCGAAACCGCCAGCAGTCGTTCGCTCGCGATTCCAAACACCCCTGTGCCCGAGCCCGGCTCCCTCACCCAGTTGACGATCGCAGCTATCGGGATCGGATGGAGCCGTCGCTCGCACAAGAGGCGCGGTGATGTTTAGCGGTTGCCGACCGTTCTCGTGGCCTAGCAGCCCGTTGAAAAACCCCTTCTCCCACCGGGGATAGGGCGCTAGGTTGGCCGCGGTTTGGAAGACCCGCAAGGAGGACCGAGCGATGGCGATGGGGAAGCGACCGAGGGAGTCGCAGCAAGAGTTGTTCGTGGCAGCGGATCGGTCGCCGATGGGCGAGGGGCACGCGTTCTACGAGCGGTTGGGCGCCCTGCTGTCCGAGTCGGGTTCTGACGAGGCGGTCGAGACGCTCTGCAAGCCTTACTACGAGTCGCAAGAGAAGTGGAGCCGGCCATCGATCCCGCCCGGGACGTACTTCCGGATGCTGATGGTGGGGTACTTCGAGGGGCTCGGCTCCCAACGGGCCGTGTTTCAGAGGAGATACGGGCCTAGCGTAGCGGCGACAGCCTGAGCCTGCGGAAGTTCCTCGGCGTGAGGCCCACCGCATCGACGCCCGATCACTCGACCCTGACGCGCGCTCCGCAACCGGCTGCCTCTGGAGGTTCACCAGAAAGCGTTCGAGCTGGTGCTGGCGATCGCGGCCGAGCGTGGCCTGCTGAAGGGCAAGACGATCGCGGGGGACTCCACGACGCTCGAAGCGAACGCGGCGATGAAGAGCATCGTCCGCCGCGACACTGGGAGGACTGGAAGGCGTATGTCGCCGGGCTGATGCGGGAGGAGGGCCTGGTTGAAGAAGACCAAGAGCCGACCAAAGAAGACATCCGTCGGTTCGACAAGAAGCGAAAGAGCAAGAAGGTTTCGAACGAGGAGTGGGTCTCCTCGACCGACCCAGAGTCACGCATCACACGGATGAAGGACGGGCGGACGCTGCTAGCTTGCAAGGCGGAGCACGCTGTCGATCTGGACACGCAGCTGATCCTCGCCGCCGAGGTGTACCACGGCGACCTCAGCGACTGGCAGACCTTGGCCGACACGGCCATGGCGGCCCAGACGCACGTGAGCGAGGCTGGGAGAGAGGAAGTCTTCGAGGAGGTGGTGGCCGACAAGGGCTATCACGCGGCACAGCAGCTGGAGTTGGTCCAAAGCTTGAAACTGCGGACCTACATCCCTGAGCCACAGCGGCAAGGTAAGTCGCGGCTGAGCGAGAAGTCGCCGGAGGTGCAGCGGGCGGTGAGAGGCAACCGGCAGCGGACGAAGACCGAGAAGAATTCGGAGCTGCAACGATTACGATCGCAGCGGGCCGAACGCTCGTTCGCCCACGTGTGCGAGACGGGCGGGGCGAGACGTAGCTGGCTGCGGGGGATTGAGAAGGTGCGGAAGCGGCTGCTGGCGACCGCGGCGACGACGAACCTGGGCTTGGTGATGAGAAGCTCTTCGGGATCGGCAAACCGTGCGCCCATCCGTCACCTCGCGGCAACTAGATCAACGGGCTTCTGAGAAGAGCCTGTCCTACCTCTCTTCCTGATCACCACTCCCACCTTTCAGGCCGCAACCGCTGGGCAGTGCCGTCCTAGAATCCTACGGTCCCTCGCAGCCCCGCCACGATCGCCGTGTCGTTGTCCGCGAAGGCGGGCTCGATGAACTGCAAGTCGGCGGTGAGCTGGAAGGCTTGAGAGATCGCGGCGCTGTAGTAGAGCTCGACGCCATTGACGTCGCGT
>JBGSJY010000039.1:0-3527 GCA_041741515.1 Pirellulales bacterium
CACAGCCGACCGGAGGCGATCCGCTTGCTCGTCGATCGCACCGGCCGCACCGCCGACACGGTCCGCGCGACCCTGGCCGCCCATGAAGAGCGGGTGGCGATCTTCGCCGAGACGGGCGGGGTGCTGACCGATCGCCAGAAGGAGCAAATCCTCGACGAGCACCGCAGCGGCGTCTCGGTCGAGAAGCTGATGAAGCGCTACAGCCGGTCGAAGACCACGATTTATCGGCTCGTGGCCGAGGCCCGCCACGAGCGGATCAAGCGGCTGCCGCTGGACTTCATCCCAAACGACCGCTTCCGTCGTAAGGGCGCCGACGCGGCCTGCCTGGGCCCGATGCCCGAGGCCGAGACCCCGCCGCGAAAGGTCCGCCGCCCCAGCGACCTGCCGGCCTACCTGGCGAGCCTATACGAGGTGGCGCTGCTCACCCGCGAGCAGGAGGCCCATCAGTTCCGCAAGTACAACTACCTGAAGTACAAGGCGGCGCGGCTCCGCGACACGCTCGACGCCGAGCGGCCGCAGCCCGCCGTTATGGACGAGATCGAGGACCTCTACGCCCAGGCCGTGGAGGTAAAAAACCACCTTTCGCGGGCCAACCTGCGGCTGGTGGTGTCGATCGCCAAGAAGCGTCTGACCCCCAACCAGAGCTTCTTCGAGCTGGTGAGCGACGGCAACGTCTCGCTGATGAAGGCGATCGAGAAGTTCGATTTCGCCCGCGGCAACAAGTTCAGCACCTACGCCACCTGGGCGATCGTGAAGAACTACGCCCGGACGATCCCGGGTGAGTACAAACACCAGGACCGCTTCCGCACCAGCTACGACGAGCTGTTCGACGCCACCGAGGAGCACCGGGCGAACCCGACCCTGCGGGAAGCGGCCCAGAAGGACCGGGTAGAGAAGATCCGCAAGATCCTCCGCCGGCTGGACGACCGCGAGCAGCAGATCGTGATCCGACGCTTCGGCCTGGACCACAACCGCGAGCCGCTGACGCTCAAGGAAGTGGGGGCCGAGATGGGCGTCACCAAGGAGCGGGTCCGCCAGATCGAGGCCCGGGCGCTAACCAAGCTGCGGAAGGCCGCCGCGGAGGACCGCATCGCGCTGGAGCTGTGAACTTAGAGAAGGATTTGCCGACTCCGGGCGCTGAATCCCGCGAACCGCCGTTGAACTTCGATGTTCAAGGCGGGTCGCGGGATTCAGCGCCCGGAGCTTTTTGCCCAGCCGGCTGAATTGGCGCGTGGGAGGGGGTTTTCTTTGCGAAAACCGGCCCGAATGCCTGGGGTTGTGGGGTTGCGGGGCGCCGGGCCCCCGCTATATTGGGCGATTCCCACGACTTTCCGGCTTCCGGTACGGAGTGAGGTCGCCCCCGACAATTGCCCAAAAGGCTCAACTGCCAAAAAGGCACTGTGCCGATAAGGCCTTGTCCCGGACGAACTTGATCCGCCAACGGTTGGTCGGTTGGTCTCAGAGCGAGCTTGAAAGCTGGTTCCTCGAGGCCGCCGGAGTGCTTTGTCGGCCCGCTTGTGGCGGTTCAACTGGCGGGCGGTTCTTGGGGAGTGGCGTCGGCTAGCGTAGCTCAATTGGCAGAGCAGCTGATTTGTAATCAGCAGGTTGTGGGTTCAAGTCCCTCCGCTAGCTCTTGGCCGGCGACGGGTGGTGCGGCTGAAAGGCCCTGCCGCCGGTTGTCCAGCGAAGGTTTGGTGGCGGGCGAGAGGAAGGCGGCCGCTCCGGCGGGCTGGCCTTAATCGGCGACAAGCCAAGGGGTCGGGTTGCCGGGTGGCGAAAGCCGCCGGGTGACGCGAGGGCGGGGCGGCGACGCTGAAACAAGGTGGGTTACCGAAGTGGTCAAACGGGTCTGACTGTAAATCAGATGGCTTACGCCTTCGCAGGTTCGAGTCCTGCACCCACCACTGATTTTTGGGCGGCTCCGCTTGGCTTCGCCAAGACGTCACTCACGAAAGATGCGATTGAGTAGCTAAAGCGAAGGTGGAGGCGATAGAAGTTTCGTCAGTTGGTGAAGGTGGACGACCGTTGGGCTGCTCGCCTTTCCGCATTCCACTTTCGCCTTTCAGCTGCGGGTGTAGCTCAATGGTAGAGCAACAGCCTTCCAAGCTGATGACGAGGGTTCGATTCCCTTCACCCGCTTAAAGAGAGCGATCAGCGATCAGCTTTAGAGGAAGAGACGAGTCAAACGCGGTAACCCAATCGAACGGAGTTGCAACGCTGAGAGCTGACAGCTGGTAGCTGACCGCTCAACCCCTGCTGCTGTAGCTCAGTTGGTAGAGCGCGTCCTTGGTAAGGACGAGGTCACGAGTTCAAGTCTCGTCAGCAGCTCTGCGGCGGCCGATCGCGGAAAACAACCGGCGTCAAAGGCGTCGACTGTCGAAACCAACCCGTTGCGAAAACCAACCCGTTGCGATTGGAACGAGTAAGAGAGCGGCTTTTTTAGCAAGCACCCTTCCAGCAACTACACTTAGCGAGTTCAGAGAGCAAAGATGGCCAAGGACACCTTCGCGCGGACAAAACCGCACGTCAACGTCGGCACGATCGGTCACATCGATCACGGCAAGACTACGACCACCGGCGCCATCGTCGCCGTGCAGGCGGCTAAGGGTCTTGCCAAGTTCAAGTCGTACGCCGACATCGCCAAGGGCGGCACCGTGCGTGACGCCACGAAGACGGTGACGATCGCCGCGGCTCACGTCGAATACGAGACCCCCAACCGGCACTACGCCCACATCGACTGCCCGGGCCACGCCGACTTCATCAAGAACATGATCACCGGCGCCGCCCAGATGGACGGCGCGATCCTGGTCGTGTCGGCGCCGGACGGCCCGATGCCGCAGACCCGCGAGCACATCCTGCTCGCCCGCCAGGTCGGCGTGCCGAAGATTGTGGTGTACCTCAACAAGTGCGATCTCGTCGACGACGAGGAGCTGCTGGAGCTCGTCGAGCTCGAGATCCGCGAGCTGCTGACCAAGTACGACTTCCCCGGCGACGACGTGCCGCTGATCCGCGGCAACTCGAAGGCCGCTTACGAGAACCCGTCGGACCCCGAGGCGCAGAAGTGCATCACGGAGCTGATGGAGGCCATCGACTCCTACATCCCCGAGCCCGTCCGCGAAATCGACAAGCCATTCCTGATGGCGATCGAAGACGTCTTCTCGATCGAAGGCCGTGGCACCGTCGCCACCGGCCGCATCGAGCGCGGCACGGTCAAGGTCGGTGAGGAAGTCGAGATCGTCGGCCTGACCGACGCCCCGACCAAGACGATCTGCACCGGCGTCGAGGCTTTCCAGAAGACGATGGACCAGGGCCAGGCGGGCGACAACGTCGGCTGCCTGCTGCGTGGCGTTAAGCGTGACGACATCCAGCGCGGCCAGGTGCTCGCCAAGCCGGGCTCGATCAAGCCGCACACCAAGTTCGAGTGCGAGGCTTACATTCTGAGCAAGGAAGAAGGCGGCCGTCACACGCCGTTCTTCAGCGGCTACCGCCCGCAGTTCTACTTCCGCACGACCGACGTCACCGGTTCG
>JBGSJY010000040.1:0-3129 GCA_041741515.1 Pirellulales bacterium
CGCCGCAGCTCGCCTCGACCCACCGGACCTCCGAAGCCTGGCAGCCCGCGGCGCTCGCGGCGAGCCTCCCCCCGACCGCTCCAGCGCCCGCCGGATTTTCGAGCCAGATTCCTGAGGTTTCTGCGGCGCCAGAGGAGAACCCCATTGATTGGTATGAGGAGGGCCGCACGCTGCTGGCCCTCGTGGGCGTGGCGGCCCTCGTGATGTCGGGCTTGAGGGTACTAGGTTGAGCTGACGCTTGTAGCCGGGGCGACAACGGCGCTTGATTTCCTCCGATCGGGCACGCAATCTAAAGGTTCAGGCGATTCCCCCGGGCCGCAGCCCCCAGCGCCAGCGGCGGCGGGTCGAAGAATAAGCGGACGAGACCAACGGCATGGACCAACTCAGCGCCGACAGCGCGTTTAGCAGCGTCGAGTTCGCCGAGAACCCGGAGCCGCGGGTTCCGTGTGTCCTGGTGGTCGATACGTCGACCTCGATGCAGGGCATGAAGCTCATCGAGCTGTCCAAAGGCCTCAAGACCTATCGCGACCAACTGATGAAGGACCCCCTCGCCTCGAAGCGGGTGGAAGTCGGCATCATCACCTTTGGCGGCCGCGTGCAGCGGCGGACCAAATTCGTCACCGCGCCCGACTTCAACCCGCCGCCGCTCGACGCTATCGGCGGCACTCCGATGGGCGAGGCGATCCTCGAAGCCATCACGATGGTCGAGGAGCGCAAGCAGGCCTACCGCGAGAACGGAATCGCCTACTACCGCCCGTGGATCTTCCTGATCACCGACGGCGAGCCCAACGACCACTGGAAGCCCGTCTGCGGCCGCGTCCAGGCGGGCGAGAAAGAGAAGGCATTCTGCTTCTTTGCGGTCGGCGTCGAGGGCGCCAACATGGAGGTGCTCACGGAAATCTCCGTGCGGAAACCGCTGTGGCTGATGGGCCTCAAGTTCCACGAGCTGTTCACGTGGCTGTCCAACTCCCAACAAGCCGTGTCGCAGTCGTCGCCCGGCGAAGAAGTCGCGCTGCAGGACCCGACCTCCGGCCCTTCGGGCTGGGCGGCGATCTAAGCAATGCGGAAAGCGGAAAGCGGAAAGCGATATGCGGAATGGGGAGAAATCGAGGTGACGTTAGCCGATAGTCGTCTGCCGTAGCGTTTGAGAGAGCACCAGCTCTCTTTCCGCATTCCACTTTCCCAATTCCGCATCCCCCATGTGGCGATTCATCGCAGGAAGCGTCACCGGGCCTTCGCACGCCAGCAGCGGCGCGCCGTGCCAGGACAGCCACCAAGCGCAGGTGCTGACGCGGCTTGGGGAATCGTCTTTCATCGCCTGCGTCGCTGACGGCGCCGGCAGCGCCGAGTTCAGTCAGGACGGGTCGAAGCTCGCCTGCGAGGCGATCCTCGAGCTCGCGACCGCCCACTACGACGAGTCGAAAGGTTCCTTCGAGGGCGTCACCGCGGACATAGCCCTGGGGTGGGTCTGCGAGGCCCGCGGCCGCATCGAGCGACTCGTCGCGATGCGCCAGGGGAAGCTGCGTGACTACGCCACCACGCTCTGCTGCGCCTGCCTGTCGCCTTCCGGCGCCGTTTTTATCCAGATCGGCGATGGGGCGATCGTGGCGCGTCGCCACGGCGTGCTCGGCGTGGTATTCTGGCCTCAGTCGGGCGAGTACGCGAACTCGACGATGTTCCTCACCGGCGACCGGTACGAAGAGCACGTCGAGTTCCAGGCGGCCGAGGGCGACTTCACCGACGTCGCCTTGCTGACGGACGGAGTAGAGAGGTTGGCGCTGTCGTTCGAGGGGCGGACTCCCCACGCCCCGTTTTTTGACCCGCTGTTTAGCGCGCTCCGTTCCGCCCCCGCCCCCGAAGCCCTCAACGCCGACCTTCACCGATTCCTCGATTCGGATTCGATGAAGCGTCGGTCTGACGATGACAAGACCGTCGTCCTCGCTGTTAAGACAGCCGCTCGATAAGCCGCTGCTCTACGACGCGTCCGACCGGATCGTCCCCCTCGGGGACGTGATCGGGTCGGGCGGCGAGGGCGCTGTGTTTGAGGTCACCGGCCATCCCAAACTAGTGGCCAAGGTTTATCACAAGGACAAGCTCAACGAGCAGCACGACCAGAAGCTGAGGACGCTGGTCACGCTCGGCGCCAGCGAGCTACGGACGATCTCGGCCTGGCCCCGCGCGCTGCTCTTCGATCCCCGCACCAAGGCGGTCCGCGGCCTGTTGATGGACCGCATCACCGACGCCTTTCCTCTCCACGAGCTGTACGGCACGACCAGCCGCTCGCGCACCTTCCCGCAGGCGCAGTGGGGGCACCTGGTGCTCGCCGCCCGGAATTTGGCGGCCGCGTTCGCCACGATGCACGAGCGCGGGATCGTCGTCGGCGACGTCAACCAAGGAAACCTCCTGGTCGACTCCAGCATGTGCGTGCGGATGATCGACTGCGACTCGTTCCAGATTCAGCACAAGAGCCACGTCTTCCGCTGCCCGGTCGGCACGCCGCACTTTACGCCGCCGGAGCTGCAGGCGATCAAACTCATCGACATCGACCGCACGGTCGACCATGACGGCTTCGGGCTGGCGATCCTGATCTTCCACCTGCTGTTCGTCGGCCGCCACCCGTTCGCCGGCCGCTACAACGGGCCGGGCGAGATGACGATCGAGAAAGCGATCGCCCAACGCCGGTTCGCGTTCTCGCGCCATCGGGCCGAGACGGAGATGGACCCGCCGCCGGCCTCGCTGCGGCTCGAAGACCTGCCCCACGGCGTGGGCGACCTGTTCGAGCGCGCCTTCCGCGCGCAGGGCGCGCAGCCGACGCGTCCGCGTCCGGCCGAGTGGATCGAAGCGCTCGAGACCCTGATCAAGCAGCGGCGTGTCTGCCCGATCGAGGAGGCGCACGTCTACTCGTCGGCGTCGCTCGACTGCCCATGGTGCCGGATCGAGAACGCCGGCGGCCCGTCGTTCTTCCTCGGTTTCGGGATGGCCGACGGCACGACCGAGTCGCGCCTCGCGCTGCTCGACGCCCAGCTCGAGAAGATCGACGCAATCCACTTCCCCGAAATCGCCGGCGCCACCTTCAAGCTGCCGCGGCTGCCGCTGGCGATGAAGACCGCCCAAGCGCCGAAGCGCGGC
>JBGSJY010000041.1:0-21438 GCA_041741515.1 Pirellulales bacterium
CGCCGCGTGGGCCGTGCTGGCGCTGGCGGGCGTCGTCCCGGCGCTGCTGCTCAACGTCGGCACGCCGGCCAACATCGTCAGCGAGGCGAACGTGACATACGTCTTCGTCCGGTTGGCGCACCACTTGTCACCGCTCACGAAAGAGAGCGATTGGCTCTTCAACCGCGGCGGCCGTCACCTGCTGATGGTCGCGCTACTGGCCGCGGCGCACGCCCGGGTGCGGCGGCTCGGGGATCGGTCCGAGGGATCCGCGTTGCGGCTGGTGATCGACTTCGCCTGGGCCGCCGAAGCGATCAGCCTCGCCGGCTTGACGATCGAGTTGGCCCTCTGGGACCACCCCGTTCGGGCCGCGGCCCTCTTGAAATACTACTGGTTTCGCCTCGCCGACATCGCCGCGCCAGTCGCCGTCAGCGTTGTCATTGTTCAAGGGCTTGGCGAAGCGCTGGCGTACCGGCGACGCGCGGGGGTCTACGCCGCCGTGGTGCTGGTGGCGCTGTGCGGCTGGCACATCGGCGACCTGGTGGTCGAGAGGCTCCGCAAGCCGGTCGCCCCGGCGGACGCGTCGATGATCGACCCGGCGGCGTGGATCGAGATGTGCCAGTGGGTGAGCGAGAACACGCCCGAGGACGCCGTCTTCCTCGTGCCCCAGCGTTCGCAGAGCTTTAAGTGGCGCGCCAGACGGGGCGAGGTGGTGACGTACAAGGACATTCCCCAGGACGCCCGCAGCATGGTCGACTGGCGGCGCCGTTACTTCGACGTCTTTCAGACAACGAGGTCGGACGGCTCCCACGCCTGGGCGGCGAGCCTCGCGGCCCTCGGCGCCGAGCGACTCCGCGAACTCGGCGAGGCTTACGGAGCGAGTTACGCTCTCAGCGAAGCGCCCCACGGCGACGTCGAATCCGCCCGCACCGACCGCCGGCGAGCGAGCTTGCCGGTCGTGCACCGGGTCGGGCCGTACACGCTGTACGCGCTGTCGGGTGAAGAGTAATCATCGGCAAGTCGGGAGCGTCAGCGACCGGAGGGTCGCGGGTACACGCCAGCGAGCCCCTCTCCACTTCACTACGGTCGCTGACACTCCCGGCTCGCCGTCAACCGTCTCGGTGAAGACTCTCATGGTGCTGCACCGCACTTATACGATTGGCTCAATGTGAACGACATCGTCACATTCCTACCCACGAGGGCTGGCAGCCACCCCCGTGTCCGCTAGAACGAAGTTCTCACCTTCGCATTCCGCCCACCGCCGACTCCGCATGTCCCACCCCCTCCCGCAGAAGCCGATTCGCGCCGTCACTTTCGACATGGACGGCGTGCTCGCCAGCAGCGAGGACGTGTACCTCCGCGTCGGGACCGAGACGCTCCGCCGCCGCGGTCGGCGGTTCGAGGACGACCTGCGCCACCGCATGATGGGACTGCCGACGATGGTCGCGCTGCAGACGATGATCGACTTCCACGGCCTGGAAGACGACCTCACCATGCTGGCGGAGGAGTCGGAGCAGACCTTTTGGGAGATGGCGGGTGACGACTTGCTGCCGATGCCCGGCGTGACCGAAACGTTCGACCGCCTCGACGGGGTCGGTCTGCCGCGCGGCGTCGCCACGAGCGGCGCCCGCAACTACGCCGAGCGGATCCTCACGATCATCGGCGTGCGTGACCGCTTGCAGTTCGTGATTACGGCCGACGACGTCGTGCGAGGAAAGCCCGACCCCGAGCCTTACCTGATTGCCGCCGAAAAGCACGGCGTCGAGCCGGCGGAGATGATCGTCTTCGAAGACAGCGCCAACGGCTGCAAGGCGGCCGTCGCGGCGGGAGCGTACGTCGTCGCCGTGCCGAGCCCGCACACCCACCACCACGACTTCACCGGGGCGGCGTTCGTCGCCGAGACCTTGGGCGATCGGCGGATCGCCGAGGTGCTGGGCTGGTGATTAATGAAAGGGGAAGTGGGAAAGGGGAGTGCGGAAAGAGACGCAAGCGACGCTTTGAGTTCGCATGCGCTGCATTCCCCTTTCCGCTTTCGCCTTTCCCCTTTCTCTCAACCCCTACAACCGCGCCAGCCGATACCCGCTACATAGGCGCACGCCGTGCGCCGCTTGGATTGCTAGCGGAGCGTGGGCGTCATGCGGAAACCGTCGATCCTCGTCTTGGTTCTCGCCGTCGCCGCTGGCGCCGCCCAGCTCGGCTGTCGCGCGTGCCAAAACCCCTACGACTACAGCTCGCCGGTCTCTGGAGCGAGCTGCGGGGGCTGCAACGAGTGCCGGGCGGGCTCTTACGCAGCGGCCAACAGTGGCGGTCAAACGGTGATCGTCCCTCAGGTTATGGACGCCGCGACCCACTGAGCGACCCCCCTATTCGGCGGGCCGATCATCCTGCGGACGCCGGTAGCGCGTGTTAAAAACCGCGGGGTCGAACTCGTCCCGCGGCCCGACGCGCTCCAGTACGACGCCGCGTTTCACTTCGGCCGGCTTGGCGTTGGCGGCCGCGACGATCGCCTCCCAGTCAGGCTCGGCGGAAACCTCGGCAGAGCCCTCAAGTGCTGGATTCTCAGGCGGGGACATCGTCTCCGCCGGTTGTGACAACGATTGGAAAGCCGTCGACGGCGCGGCGGTCGCCACCGGCGGAGCCGCGCCGGGCGCTGCTTCGGGGGTCGGTGGCGCGTTGTAGACAGCGATGTCGTCGATCCAGGCCGCAAGGCGCTGGAGAATGTCTTCGCGACGTTGCCCGCTGATCGGCGTCACCCCCGCGTGCGGCCCGCGCGCCATCGTGAGCAGCTTACTCTCGCCCGGCTGCGTGAGGTTGATCAGTTGGAGCGTCAACTGCAGGTTACGCTGCGTCGAGCGGATGTCCCCGTAGCCCCGCAACGGCGCGACATCCAGGGCGAATCCGCCCACCGGGTCGGCGCCGTGGCAGCCCGACGTGGCACAGCCGTTAAGTAGCACGGGCTGGATGCGGCGGGTGAACTGCTCGAGCGCTCCTTCGGGGAGCGTGGCCCGGGCGGCGGGGCCGGGGTCCGTCTCGATCGACGCGGGTTGGGGACGCTCCGGCTGCTGGACGGGCGCCTCTGCAACCGCTGCGATGCGGAGCGCTTCGTCGAGCCGTCGCTCCAATAACTGCAAGCGGGGGCTGCCAGGGGTTAGTTGGCGGGCGTCGAGCAGCTCGCGGGCGGCCTGCGGCCAGAGACGGCTCTGGAGGGCCCAGTCGGCGAGTTCGAGGTGGTCGATCGCCGTCAGCCCCCCCTTCCCCATCTGACCACGCTTCCACTCGTAGGCCGCGACGGGCGATTCGGCGACCATGGCGACGTCGGCGGCCCGCAAGCGGACGTAAGATCCGTCCCCTTCGACGACGACGGCGTCGGCGGTCCGCTCGACGGCCCCCTCGAACACCGCGCCGTTGTGGAGCAGCACGACCTCAGCGACCGCCGGCCAAGCCGACAGGAGTGCGAGCGTCGCGGCGGCGAGTCGGGCCCAGAGAAACACGCGCTGACGCTACAGGCGCAACGCCGCGTTCGTCAACAGCGAAGCGGAAGCCGAGGGGTAGCATGGCGCCGAATGGCCATCGAAATCTCTGGCAGGAGTTGGCGTCCCCAACCCTGGCCAGCCCTGGCCAGTCGCATTATGCTGCTAGATTCGAGCGTAAACCCTGCGTCCACCGAACCTTACAGCAAACTCAACTCGACCGGCGGAGCCACCGCATGTCGCAGCGTCGGACGGTACTGTTCAGCGGCGAGGTGCAGGGGGTCGGCTTTCGAGCCACGACCTGTCGGCTCGTCGCGGGACGACCCCTAACCGGCTACGTAAGTAACCTGCCCGACGGGCGCGTCAAGCTCGTTGCCGAAGGCGACCCCCAGCTTATCGCCGCTGTACTCGACGATTTACAGAGCCGATTTGGCGACAGCATCCACCAAGCAGCTAGCACCACGACAGCGGCGACGGGCGAATTCGTCGGCTTCGGCATCCGCCGCTAAACCCAACCACGACCAGCTAACAAGCCTCGCGACAATATGCTCAAGCTCTGGCTGACCCCGCTGTGGATATTCGCTCTTGGCGTGACGGTGGGACTGGCGGTCCTCGCCGCGTTGTTCGGACTGCTCTGGCTGGTGAATCGCAAGGCGGCCCAGCGGGCCTGGGCGGCGATCAGCGAGAGCGCGTTAATGCCGGTGCTCTGGTTGGCGGTCGGGATGTTCGCGTTGTTCGCCTTTGCGTTCCCGCAGATGCCGACTGACCGGGTGCTCGAGTCGCTCCGGCGGCTCCCCTCGATGGGGACGCAAACCGTCACCGTCGAGCTCGAGCCGCGTAGCGAGGATGTCGCGGTCCCGCTGTCGCTGGTGGCGGAGGAGGTCGTTGCTTATCGCATCGACAGCGACCAGGACATCCGCCTCGCAGGCGCGCCGGAAATGGCCTACTCGCGGCCCGCCGCCGTCGTGCAAGGCGGCGAGACCTACCAGTGGACCACCAAGAGCAAGCTGCCCCGCGGCCTGGCAGGCAAGATCGACACGATCTATCTAACCAACGACGGCGACGCCCCCGCCAACGTAACCCTCGCCTTCACAAGCGAAGCGCGCACGCCCGAGGTGCGGCAGATCCCGATCACCGCGGCGTCGCTGGTCGCAATCGTGCTCGCGTACCTGGCCGTGCTGTGGCTGCTGCCGCGGGCCTCCACGATCTCGGCCGCGACCGCCAAGGAAGCGATCTCGCAGCCGCTGTTCCTGCTGTTCACGATCGTCGGCGCCATCGCGCTCGTCGCTTATATCTACATCCCGTACAACACGTTCGGCGAGGACGTGAAGATGCTGAAGGACTCGGGACTGGCCACGATCATGGTCCTGTCAATCCTGTTCGCCGTGTGGACGGCGAGCGTCTCGGTCGCCGATGAGATCGAAGGGAAGACCGCCCTGACGCTCCTCTCCAAGCCGATCAGCCGCCGGGACTTTATTCTCGGCAAGTACTTGGGGATCATGTGGGCGGTCCTGCTGATGTACGTGATCCTCGGCTTGATCCTGATGGCGACAGTCTCGTACAAGGTCGTTTACGACGCCCGCGAAACCTCCAACCCCACCCCTGACTGGCAGGTCTGCAACCAAGAGATGGTCTCCGTAGCGCCGGGCCTTGTGCTCGCGTTCCTCGAGACGGCCGTGATTACCGCAATCAGCGTCGCGATCAGCACCCGGCTGCCGATGCTGCCGAACCTGCTGATCTGCGGCGCCGTGTACGTGCTGGGTCACCTGACGCCGCTGATCGTCCAGTCGGGCGTGGGCCAGAACGAATTCGTGAAGTTCTTCGGCCGCCTGCTGTCGGTGGTCCTGCCGATGCTCGACCACCTCAACATCCAAGCCGCGATCGCCGGCGGCAATCCCGTGCCCTACGTGTACCTGGCCTGGGCGGCGCTGTACGCGCTAATCTACATCGCGGTGGCGATGCTGGTGGCGTTGTTGTTGTTTGAGGATCGTGACTTGGCTTAGGGAGACGCCTGCTTCGCCAGCCGCGGGTCGCGCTCGGCGGTCATTTGCCTCCACACAGCATCAGCCGAGGCCTCGTCGGTTGTGTCCTTCCGTACGCCGGATCCTTAGCCCCTACAAACCCCGCTTTCTGCGCGGTTTCTACGGCTGACCGTGACATCAACCCTGCACGGCCTGGCGTTTTCTGCTAGACTGCTGGGACACACCGGACGGCGCCTGACAGCGCCGCCCGCTCCACGCCTACCTCACACTCCGGCGATTTCGCCGGGTCCGCGGGCTCTAGGGAATCCGTTTCCCGCGGGCATGTTCTTGATCAAGGGCGAGGTTCAGGCCAGTCCAGAAACTCGCTCCAGCCGGCCCAGGACGGGACTCGGCGACACCATAAAGGAACCCATGGCAAAAAATCAAAACACCTTTGAGAAGATGCGCCGCGAGGCGGACAAGAAGCGCAAGGCCAACGAGAAGCGCGCCCGCAAGCAGGGCAAGAAGGACGACGGCTCTGAAGTCAGCAGCGAGCCCGTTGCGCAACGCGCCGCGGTCCGCCGGCTCACCGACGCGGAGATCCTCCGCCTGGCGCGCAATTCCTGAGCGTCGCCCCCCTTTTGAGCGTCGCCATCGGCGGCTCACCATCCCATTCTCTCCGCGAGGAAGGCCGACGATGCTGACAAACCCGGAACTGAAGGCCCTCGGGCAATTCCGTGACTATCTGATGACCCCCAATCAGATGCTGTGCTTCTCCGGCCCGAACCTCGACACCAACCGAGCGGCCCTCGAGTCGCTGGCGGATAAGGACCTGCTCGCCCGCGAGCGTCCCAAGGGAGCGTACTCGCTCACCAACCGTGGCTACTCGGCCATGCGCGCTGGCAACTGAGCGCGCTCGCAACTGAGCGCACGGGCAACTTAGCGCAAGGCAATTGAGCGGAGCGTCTCAAACGCCGCTCCAGATCGGCCAGCGGCGGCCGCCGTGCTCGACCAGCTGCGCGACGCCAACTCCGTAGGTCTTGGCGAGCGAAGCGGCAGTCACTACGTCGGCCGTCGGGCCGGCGGCGACGATCCGGCCTTCGCCGATCAGCAGCGCTCGCTCGAACTGCGGCAGCACCTCCTCGACGTGGTGCGTGATCATCATCACCGCGGGGGTGGACGCCTCCGCCATCAGGCCCCCGAGCCACGCCAAGAAGCGCTCGCGCGCCGCCGGGTCCATGCCGGCGCAGGGCTCATCGAGCACCAGCATCACCGGCTCGGTCATCCGCGCTCGCGCCACCAGGACCTGCTGGCGTTCGCCCTGCGAGAGGACGCGTAGCGGCTTCTCGGCCAGCGCCTCGACGCCCATACCTGCGAGCAGCTTCGCTGCGTCAACGAAGTCCGAGTCATTGACCGCGCGGTCGCTCATCGCCCGCAGGCCCATCTGCCCGAACCGTCCCGAGACGACGAACGACGCGGCCGACTCTTCTGGCGGCGCGTACGCCAGCACCTCCCCAGAGACCCAGCCGATCCGCTTCCGCATCGCGACCAGGTCGGCCAACTCCTCGCCGAGCCGTTTGACGACGCCGCTGGTGTGCCAGCGATAGCCGCACGCCACCCGCATCAGCGACGTCTTCCCCGAGCCGTTGGGTCCCATGATCGCCCAGTGCTCGCCCGGCTCGACGCGCCAATCGACGTCGAGCAGGATGTCGGTCTGCTGCTGCCGGAAACCGGCCGCATGCATCTCGATAAGGGGAACGGGGTCGGGCATGGGATGGGGGATCGGGGTGCTGGCTACCACGGTCTGGCATGATCGCCGGCTGACTGGAAAGTCGAAAGGGGAAAGCGGAAAGTGGAGAGGTCCGCATCGATCCCGAGATTTCCGCTTTAATCTTTCCCCTTTCGCCTTTCCCATGACCAACCGCGAAATCGCCGCCGCGCTCGAGGAGGTCGCCGACCTTTTGGAGTTCCAGGGCGCCAACCCCTTCCGTGTACGCGCCTACCGCAACGGCGCGCAGAAGGTGAAGGACGCTCCGAAGTCGCTGCTGGGCATCGTTGAAGAATTAGGCGCCGCGGCGCTGACGGCGATCGACGGCGTCGGCAAGGACCTCGCGGAGAAGATCGCCGAGCTCGCCACGAGCGGCACGCTGGCGATGCTCGACGAGCTGCGGGCCGAAGTGCCAGCGAGCGTGATGATGCTGATGCGTGTTCCCGGCATGGGGCCAAAGAAGGCGGCTGCCCTGCACAAGGAGCTAGGCATCCAGTCACTCGACCAGCTGCGCGCCGCATGCGAAGCGGGCGAGGTGCAGAAGCTGAAGGGCTTTGGCAAGAAGACCGAGGAGACGATCCTGGCGGGCATTGAGCACGCAGCGACGGCCGGCGAGCGCATCCGCTGGGCCGACGCCGACGCCATCGTGCAGCGGCTGCTCGCCCATATGGACGGAATCGACGCGATCAAGCGTCGCGAGGCAGCTGGCAGCTATCGCCGCGGCAAGGAGACCGTCGGCGATCTCGACCTGCTCGTCGATGTCGGCGACGCGATGGATCCCGCGGCCGTAACGGCGGTGATGGATCGCTTCCGTGACTTCGCAGAAGACGCGGAAGTCGTCGCGCGCGGCGACACGAAGATGTCGATCCGTATCGGCCGTGGCCTGCAGATCGACTTGCGGTGCATGCCGAGCGAGTCGTTCGGCGCCGCGCTGCAGTACTTCACGGGTTCGAAGGAACACAACGTCGAGGTCCGCGGCCGGGCGAAGGCGCGGGGGCTGAAGGTCAGCGAGTGGGGCGTCTTCAAGGCCGATGGAGACGTCCGTGTCGCTGGCGCCACCGAGGAAGAGGTTTACGCGGCCCTCGACCTGCCATGCTTCCCGCCGGAGCTGCGTGAGAACCGCCAGGAGTTTGCCGCGGCCGCAGCGGGCAAGCTGCCGCGGCTAATCGAGCTTTCGGACTTGCGTGGCGATTTGCACATGCACACCTCGGCGACCGACGGTCGCGGCACTCTGAGAGAAATGGTCGCCGCTGCCCGTCAGCGCGGCCTGGAGTACATCGCGATCACCGACCACTCGAAACGCGTCACGATGGCCCGCGGCCTCGACGCGGAGCGGCTCCGCGCGCAGTGGCAGGAGATCGATCTGGTCAACGAAGAGCTCAAGGCCGAGGGCGCCAAGTTCGTCGTCCTTAAAGGGATCGAGTGCGACATCCTCGAAGCGGGCCCGATGGACCTGCCTGACGACGTGCTGGCCGAGGCCGACTGGGTGATCGCCAGCCTGCACTACGGCCAGAACCAGCCGCGGGCGAAAATCATGGACCGGCTGCTCGGGGCGGTCGCGCACCCGAGCGTGTCGATCATCGCCCACCCGACGGGCCGGCTGATCGGCAAGCGCGCGTCGTACGACGTGGACGTCGACGAATTGATCGCCGCGTGCGCCGAACACGGCAAATTGCTAGAACTCAACGCCAACCCGATGCGGCTCGATCTCGACGACATCCATTGCGCCGCGGCAAAGGCGGCCGGCGTGCCGATCGTCATCTCGAGCGACGCCCACAGCACGGAGGGGCTCGACGTGCTACGCTATGGCGTTCTGCAAGCGCGGCGGGCGGGGCTGACGGCGGAGAATGTGGCGAACACGGGGCCGGTGAGTAAGATAGTCATGTGCAGCTGACTTTTTGCAGTGGTGATTCCTAGAGGGTAGACTTCTGCTATGTCCACTTCAGAACTCGTACACGACTTCGCAAACTTTGCGGCCGGTCGCCTCACTGGGGCAGCGGAGCCGTCGATTGACGAGCTCTACGAAGAATGGCGTTCAAAAGCTTTTCAAAATATCGATGCGGCTGCCGTGATGGCGTCGGTCCGTGATCTTGAAGCTGGCGAACGAGGGCGCCCTTTCGATGAATTCATGGAGGAGTTCAAACAAGAGCGGATTAGCCGACAATGAGCCTATCGATCCGAATCCTGCCGCGTGCCGGAGCTGATGTTCGCCAAATCTACTCCTATATCGAAACGCGATCACCAAACGGAGCAAATCGGTGGGAAGAGGCTTTTAAGCAGGCAGTTCAAGGAGCAGCTGCCCATCCGCTCCAATGTGGATTGGCTCCCGAAGACCAATTTGCCCGCTTCGAACTTCGACAGAGCTTGTTCAAGACGCGCCGCGGCCTCACCTACCGATTCGTCTTCACACTACTTGATGAGGAGTTAGTCGTGCTGCGTGTGCGTGGTCCGGGACAATCTCCGCTGACCTCTGACGAATTCCCACTGACGTAGCGTCACGCTGCGCGGTGGAGCGTTCGCGCTACCGACGCGTTTCTTGCGATCGACGCCAGGATGCGTTCGGCGACGGCGACGGCGTCGCGGCCGGCGACGCCGGTGACGCGGGGCTTTTCGCCCGTTTGGATCGCGTTGGCGAAGTCGAGGAGCTCTAGCTCGATCGCGTTGACCGGCGGGGCTTCGTGCTGCGTTTTTACCAGCACTTCCTCGAACAGCTTGCCGGCGAAGAGCTCGGCTTTGCGCTGGGCGGGGAGCGACTCACCATCGAACTCGCCGCGGAGCACCTCGTGCGTCGGCGAAACGGTCGTCGCCTTGCCGGTCGCGAAGTCGATCGCTGTGAAGCCGCGGGCGGTGACCACCTGCATCGTGCGGCGGAGTTCGTAGCTGACGCGCGACGCCGTGAGGTCCGCCACGCAGCCGCTGGCGAATACGAGCCGGGCGCTCGCCATGTCCTCGTGGCCGCCTAGCACCGAGAGGCCCGTCGCCCAGACTTCGACGACCTCCGAATCGGCGAGGCTGAGCACGAGATCGATATCGTGGATCATCAGGTCCAAGACGGCGCCGATGTCGGTCGAGCGGAACGTGTAACCGCTGGTGCGTTCGGAGCGGATAAATCGCGCCTGTTGGAGAGACGCGCCCGCGGCGACGAGGGCCGGGCTGAAGCGCTCGACATGGCCCACTTGGAGGACGACGCCCCCCCGGTCAGCGGCTTCAACTAGCTTCGTCGCTTCGGCGGCGCCGGGCGTGATCGGCTTCTCCACGAGCACGTGCTTGCCGGCGGCGAGGAGCTGGCTCGCCACGGCGAAGTGCGTCGCGGTCGGCGTTGCCACAATGGCGGCGTCGATTCGATCGATCACCTCCTCGACTCTTGCCACCGCTTGCGAACCCGTCTTCGCGGCGAGCTTCTCGCACGAAGCGCGGTGCGGGTCGGCGACGGCGACCAAGTCGAACTCTTCGAGCTTGGCGGCGAGGTTGGCGTGGTAGCCGCCGAGTTTGCCGGCGCCGATGACGGCGAGTCGAACGGGTTCCATGTTGAATCTCTCGTCAAGAAAGGCTGTAGGAGGCGTCTCTGACGCCGATAAAGCGCACCACGCCTTATCGGAATGGAGGCCGAAATCGGCGTCGGAGACGCCTCCTACAGTTGAGTGATCTCGAAGCGTTACGCCGCGGCGCGGGCCACGTCGCGACTGCGGCCGTGGCGGCCGGACGACTGGCAGCTGATGAAGTCAAGCATTTCGCGTACGGCGGGCGTGTCGCGACCGGTGGTGGCGAGCATGTCGCGGGCCGCTTGCAGGCCGATCTTTGAACGGTACATCAGGCGATGGGCCTCGGCGAGGTTATCGACCTCAACCGGATCGAACCCTTTGCGACGCAGCGCGACGATGTTAATGCACCGCGCCTTGGCCGGGCTCCCTTCGTACAGCATGTACGGCGCCACGTCGTGCAGCACGCGGCTGAGGCCGCCAACAAAGGCGTAACGTCCGATGGTCGTGCAGTGATGCACCACGACCCCGCCGGACAGGGCCGCGTGGTCTTGCACGTGGACGTGTCCGCCGAGAAGGGTCGCGTTCGCCACGACGATGTGGCTGCCCATCGTGCAGTCGTGAGCGACATGCGCGCCGGCCATCAAGAAGTTGTCGGAGCCGATGCGGGTGACGCCCTCTTCCTTGGTCGTGCCGCGATTGATCGTCACGCTCTCGCGGATCGTGTTGCGGTCGCCGATCTCGACACGGGTCTCGCCGCCGGTGTAGCTGATGTCCTGGGGCTCGCCGCCCAGCACCGCCTGCGGATAGACGACGTTGTCGCGGCCCATCGTGACATTGCCGAGGATTGTCACCGAGCTGAGCAGCTTGGTCCCGGCGCCGATCTTCGCGCCGGCGCCGACGACACACAGCGGGCCGATCTCGACGTCCACATCCAGCTCGGCGCGGGGGTCGATCCACGCGTTGGTGGCGATCTTGGTGGGCATGATGGTCTTTGCCGGGGAAGGATGTTTTGGGGAGGGACCCGCTGCGGTCAGGCCGAGCGACGGCGGCTCAGGCGGTCGGGGTGGGTGGCGACAAGCGCTTCGACCAAGTCGCCGTTGAGCTTGTGGCCGCTGCAGTAGGCCACGATGTGTCCGATAATCGGCCGGCCGGCGAGGGCGAGGTCGCCGATGACGTCGAGGATCTTGTGGCGGACACACTCGTCGGCGTATCGCAGCGTGTTGCCCAGCGGCCGGCAGTCGTCGTCGGAGTCGGCCTTATCGCGGAAGACCAACAGCTCGGTCGCCGCGACGTGCGACGCCAGGCCCTGCGAGCGGATCGCCTCGGCCTCCGATTCCAGGAGGAACGTCCGGGCCGGAGCGATCTCGTAGCGGAAGCTGTCCTCGTCGACCTGCACCACCAGCCACTGCCGTCCGATCGCCGATTCGGGGCCGTAGTCGAGACGGTACTCGATCGTCAGGCCCGGCCCCATTGGCGGACGGGCTTCGATCCAGGTGTCGCGGTCGCCGCAGCGGACGGGGCGAGTGACCACCAGCGCGTCGCTGATAGCCTTCTGCTCAAGGATTCCCGCCGAGTCGATCGCCTCGACGAACGGCGCGGCGGAGCCGTCGCAGCCGGGCATCTCGGGGGCGTTGACGCCGACCTCGCAGTTGTCGATCCCGAGACCGGCGAGCGTTGCGACAACGTGCTCGATCATCGCCACTTCGGCGCCGCCGGGGCCCCGCAGCACAGTCCGACGTGATGCGGGCTGACGGAAGGCGACCGAGACCGGCACGCGCGGGTCGTCGAGCTTCTTGACAAGGTCGTCACGGACGAACGTTACGCCCGCTCCGGCCGGCGCGGGGCGGAACTCTACCGTGACTTCGCTGCCCGTCCAGTAACCGCGTCCGGTGACGCGGGCGGGACGGGCGACGGTGCGTTGTAGACGCGGCGGCGACATGGCCGACTCTCTCCCTAGCGGGGCGGGGTCCGTGGCGGACCGGGCGGCTCGGCGTCAAGCGGCGTCGGCGTGACGCAGCTTGGCGAGCCGAAAAAGAAGCCGCGGCGGGCCCACCTTTGGGCCCGCCGCGGTCGTGCGAGGACGATCAGCGAGGAGCGGCCTGGCCGCCGGCGGGATTCTGCGCGGTCGCCGGGCGGTTCACGTAAGCCAGCACGTCCGGCGTGATATCGACCGAGTTCTGGAAGTGAACCGCCTTGTTGATCGACCGCAGGATGCTCTCGCGGTTGTTGGGGTCCGCTTCCTCGCCATTAAATCGCAGGACCAGGCCGATGCCTTTGTGCTCGGCGTACAGCGCGATGGTCTTGGTCACTTCGACGTAGGTGTCGAAATAGATCTTGGCCTCGCGATCGACGAGCTCCTTGCGCTTTTGCGTGACGTCCACCTGCAGACCGGCTGTCATGCGGACGATCTGCTCGTCGAGCTGCTTGAACTCCGGCGAGCCCGGCGCGAAGGTCTTCTGCCGCTCTTGCGCCGCAACGATCTGCTGCTGCTTGCCTTTGACCTCGGTCTCGACCGCTTGGAAGTCGGTCTTCATCGCCTCCATCGCCGCGATGAACTTCTGATGATTCTTGAAGATGTAGTTGATGTCGATAACAGCGACGCCGTACTTCACCGCATTCGCGCCGGCGGGGTTGCCCTGAGCCTGAGCCTGGACCGGGACGCCTAGAGCCGAAACCGCTACAAGAGCCGCGAGCGCGGCCATAACCTGAGTCTTCACGTCAGCACTCCTTGCCGAGTTTTGTTGTTGGTCATCCGTGACCTGAAACGAGTTGTCGGCGCGGAAAGTCGCGGGGGGACCGCAGCCCGGCATCTCGTGAAACGCGGCGGCATTCTGCCGAGATGCCCGGAACGCGTAAAGAGCGTTATGGGCGAGAATCGCCATCAATCTTAAAACTGTGTGGTAAATGACCAACGACCATCCCTGAGGACCCCCCGCCGCGAAAGCCCCACGCCGGCAGTTCAAGCTTGCTAGTGAGGTCGCTTGGGACTGGTCATGTCGCCGGGGATCGGTGAAAGGGATTTTTCCTCTTGGCTTTGACGCCCGGACCGGGGACCGCTACCGTTCGCCGCCCTACCTTTTTGGACCTTGCGAAAGGCCCGAACCTCGCGAAAGGAACGCTCGCCGTGCAGGCCTCTCCCCCCACTTCGCCGCGTGTTCTGGTCCTCGATCCCTCCTCGGACGGGCGCCTGGTGCTGTGCGAGCTGCTCGGCCGCACCGGCGTGACGGCCGCCGCTGCGCTCGGCGCGGGCGAAGCGCTGGTAAAGCTCAACCGTGGCTCGGTGAAGGTCCTCTTCATCGACGCCGACGCGTTCCCCACGGGCGAACTCGCGCCGCTCGTCGAGGCCGCCGCCCGCAACGGCGCCGCAACCGTTGTGGCCGGAACCAATCGCCCTGTGGGGGATTTCGGCTTCGTCCGCAAACCCTATCACTACCGGGAGTTGGTCCATAAAATCTGGACGGCTCTCGAAGCAACAGAAAACCCGGGCAGGGCGGCCGCCTAGCGTCCCCCCTTCAGGCGGAAAACGGCCTTCCAGGCGGGAAGGGGCGTTAGCCGATGCGGTTTGTTGCGGGCGGAGCCGGTCCCGTCCCCGCATGAAAGCTCGTCCCCTACCTTTCCCCCGCCGCGCTACGCAGCGACGCGTAGCCCCTCACCGTGCCGTCGCTCTTCGTCATCCAAGGCCGCGATCAAGGCTTGCGATTCCCGCTCGACGAGCCGTTTGTCGGCGTCGGGCGTGTCGGTGGCAACGCGATCCAACTGCACGACACCGAAGTGTCGCGCAAGCACGCGGTCTTTGAAATCGCCGGTGAGGAGTTCATTCTCCGCGACCTCAACAGCTCCAACGGCACCTACGTCAACGGCCAGCGGATCCGCGAGAAGCGCCTGCTCTCGGGGGATCAGGTGCAGATGGGTCGCACGCTGCTCCTCTACACCGGCGCCGCTGAGTCGGTGGCCGACGCCCAGGGAGACGTCAGCATCATCGGCGCTGGCGGCTACGACGACGGCTCGCGGATCCTCCACTCGATCAGCCAGTCGGAGGGGAGCGACCTGCTCGCCACGCCCGCGGACCAGACCCAGAGCCCCTGGCTGGCGCGGGCGCGGAGCAATCTGCAGCTGATGTACCGGACGTCACTGGCGGTCAGCCACACGCTCGACATCGATCAGCTAATCGCGCGGATCATGGACATGATCTTCGAGTGGGTCGACGCCGACCGCGGCTGCATCATGCTCAAGGACGATGAGACAGGCCGCCTCACGCCGCGAGTGCGGCGGTTGCGTCGCGGCGTGGCGCCGGTCACCTCCGACAGCTCGGAGAGCGAAGGCCCGAAGATCGCCATCAGCCAGACGATCCTCGACTACGTCATCGGCCGCGGCGAGGGCGTGCTCACCAGCAACGCCGGCGACGACAGCCGCTGGGACCCTGCCGGCAGCATCATGTCGATGGGCGTCCGCGAAGCGATCTG
Organism: Pirellulales bacterium; assembly: GCA_041741515.1. Classification (GTDB taxonomy): domain Bacteria; phylum Planctomycetota; class Planctomycetia; order Pirellulales; family Lacipirellulaceae; genus Botrimarina. Next base: position 15,124 of record JBGSJY010000041.1, read on the forward strand.
CGTGCCCATGCAGGGCCGATACGGTCTGGTAGGGGTGATCTACATCGACACGTCGATTACCCCCAAGCAGATGCTCGAAATGCGCAGCGCCAACAAGTTTGGTGAAGAGCACCTCAAGCTGATGGTGGCGATCGCCCACCAAGCCGCGCTCGCCGTCGAAGACACCTCGCACTACCGCGCGATGGTGCAGGCCGAGCGGCTCGCGGCAGTGGGCCAGACGATCGCGACGCTTTCGCACCACATCAAGAACATCCTCCAGGGGGTCCGCGGCGGCAGCTACCTGATCGAGCTGGGACTCGGCGACCATGGCAAAGCGCTCACCGAGGAGTCGATCGATCGTGAAGCGGCCGCTAAGGCCGTCAGCACCATCCAGAAAGGCTGGAGCATCGTCGACAAAAACCAGGAACGGATCTCGTCTCTAGTGATGGACATGCTCTCTTACAGCAAAGAGCGCAGGCCCGACCCCGAGCCGACCGACCTGAACGCCGTCGTTGGTGAGGTCGCCGAACTGATGCAGCCTCGCGCCGAGGAGCAAGGGGTCGATCTGGTCTGGTCGCCCGCCGAGGGGTTGCCCACCATCATGGCCGACCCCGAGGCAGTCCACCGCGCGGTGTTGAACGTCGTCACGAACGCGATCGACGCCTGCGAAGAAAGCACGCGGGGCCGTGTCGTCGTCTCGACCGGCATCGACTCCAGCCAAGAGATCGCCACGATCACGGTCACGGACAATGGCCTCGGCATCCCCCCCGATCGGCTACAAACCATCTTCCGCGCGTTTGAGTCGAGCAAGGGCGCCAAGGGGACGGGCCTGGGGCTGGCGGTCACGATGAAGATCGCCGAGGAGCACGGCGGCGCCGTGGACGTCGAGAGTCAAGTCGGCCGCGGCAGCCAGTTCCACATCCGCCTACCGGTCGCTGGCCCTCCGCACGAGGGGTCCGAAGACGCCGAGCCTGACAATCTCCACCCGCCGACGCCGTGACTATTCTGAGCTGGTGCGGCTCTCGTTACGACTCGACCCAACCGGCCGGCGCGCCGATAAAGGGGTTTGCGCGTTTCTCCTCGCCGATGGTCGTGGTCGGCCCATGGCCGGGGTAGACGACCGTGTCGTCAGGCAGCGTGAAAAGCTGCGTATGGATCGACTCGCGGAGCGTCTCGAAGTCGCCGTCGGGGAAATCGGTCCGGCCGACCGAGCCGCGGAAGAGCACGTCCCCCGCCACGGCGTGGGTCTCGCCGCCAGGAGTTTCGAGCACAAACGACACATGCCCCGACGAGTGGCCCGGAGTGTCCAGCACCCGCCACGCCATTCCTGCTGCTTTGTAGAGGTCACCGCCCACCACGGTTTGGTCCGCCTCGGGGCTGAGGATTTCGAACCCAAACGCCGCGGAAAGATTTCCCACGGGGTCGGTAAGTTTCGGCTCGTCGCCGCGGCCGATCACGAGGGGGACGAGCGGCCAGCGGCCCTTAAGGGCCTCGTTGCCGGCGATGTGGTCGGAGTGCCCGTGCGTGCAGAGAATGGCTGCAGGCGTCAGCCCCCGCGCGTCGAGCAGCTTGAGGATAGCGCCCGGTTGCAGCCCCGGGTCGAACACGACGCACTCTTGCCGGCCCGCCAGATGGAAGAGGTAGGTGTTTTCGTCGAAGGGGACGGAGATCACCTTCGCGACGACGATACCGCTGGCGCCGCTGTCGGTAGTTGAGTGCAAATCAGCCACTGGATCGCTCTTTCGAGGCTGGCGAGGCTCGTCTAGGATCGCCGCAGGCGCGAGTCCGGGCGTTCAAAAAAGCCCGAGGTCGACCGCCGCCCGCCTAGTGCGTACTGTACCGGAGCCGTCCCCCCGCGACGACCGCCGCCCGTTCACTACCGATTCGCTACTTCGCCCCCGGCGAGGAGACCCGCAAGATGCCCGCTCTCTACTCCCCCGCCCTCTGCCGTAATGTCACCCGAGCTGCCTACGCCCTCTCGATGGTGGTCCTGGGCGCACTGGGGGCCCACGCCCAACAGTTAACGCGCCCCGTTTATCACGTCGCCGATAACACGGCGGGCGGCGCTCGACCGGCCGACGCGCAGCAAGCGGCTGCGACGGCGCCGGCCGACATCCCGCCGATGCGCGACGTCGCGGTCACGCCCGCCAGCGCCCAGCTCGACGGTTCCCCGTTCGACCTCACTCAGCGTCCCGGCGAGCACCCGCTGATGCCGTGCCTGCGGCTCGCCAAGGATGCGCTGGTCGATATGGACCAACGCATCCAGGACTACTCGGCAACGTTCACCAAGGTCGAACGTCTCGACGGCCGGCTCGGCGACCCACAGAAGATGCTCATGCGAGTCCGTCACCAGCCGTTCAGCGTCTACACGAAGTTCGTCACCCCCAACCCGGGGCAGGAGGCGCTGTACGTTGAGAACCAGAACGAAGGCAACCTCGTCGCGATGGGCTCGGGCTGGAAGCGTCGCTTCGGGAAGCTCAACCTGCCGGTTGACGGCATGATGGCGATGTCGGGGCAGCGTTACCCCATCACCAAGGCCGGCATCCGTAACCTCACCGCCGAGCTGGTGATGATCGCCGAGCAAGACGTCAAGTACGCCGAGTGCGAAGTGGAGTACGGCGCGGCGAAGATCGACGGCCGCGACGTGACGATGATCCGCGCGATCCACCCGACGCCGCGGAAGAATTTCCGCTACCACAAGGCAGAGATCTTCATCGATAACGAGCTGCGGATCCCGGTCGCTTACCAAGCTTTCAGCTGGCCCGCCACCCAAGGGGGCGAGCCGATCCTGGAAGAGAAGTACATCTACACGAACATTAAGCTGAACAACGGCTTCACCGACGCGGACTTCTCGCCGCAGGGCCCCGGCATGTTCCAATAACCCCGGCGTGTACCAATAATAGAGCCGACCGTAACCGCGATTACCTCACTCCGGCGCCGGTTCCGATGCAGTAGAGGGCTGTATCCGTGCGGAGCAGCATCTGACCGGCGACGACGGCGGGGGCGGCCATTATTCGGCCCGCCAGCTCGTTGACGGCGATCGGCTCGCCGGCAGGCGCCTCGGCATCAAGCACGGTGGTCCGCCCGTCGTGGCCGAAAATGTAGACCCGTCCCTCGGCGAGCAGCGGCGACGCGGACTGCCCGCCGCCGATGCGCTTTCTCCAAAGCTGTTTGCCGGTCGATCCGTCGAGCCCTATGGCAACCCCTTGGTCGCTAACCGTGATGACGGAGTCGCCGGAGAGCAGCGGCGACGCCATATGGGGCGATTGCCGTTTGGCGCGCCAGAGAACGTGCGTGTCGGAGACATCGCCGCGGCCGTCGGTCCGCACGGCAAAGACTTGGTCGTCGGCAAACCCCGTCGCGTAGTAGAGCACGCCGCCGCGCTCGACGGGTCGGGGGACGACTGAAAAGCCCGCTCCGTGGTTCACCCGCCAGAGTTCTTCCCCCGTTGCCGGGTTGTAAGACACGAGCCATTCGGCGCCGGGAACGACAACTTGGTCTTCGCCCCCGACGGAGATCACCAACGGCGTTGCGTACGATTTCTTTACGTCGGGGTTGGTCGCGACGAGCGGCGGCCGCGCGGTCTTCCAGACCCGTTCTCCGTCCGACTTGCGGACCGCGGCGACGTACTGCGTATCGGCGCCATCGCATGTGAGGATCAGCAAGTCGCCCCACGCCACCGGCGAGCTCCCCGGGCCGACGTAGTGCTGCAGCTTCTCCCGACCACGCCAAAGCACATCGCCCGACTCGGTATCGAGCGCGCAGGTTCCATAGGAACCAAACCAGCAGTAGAGTCGGCCCGGCTCGATGATCGGCGTCGGTGAGGCGTAGCTATTGAGCGAGTGGATCGCCTCGGGCTCGTTGATCTCGAAGAGCTCGATGTTGCGGAGTAGCTCGCCGCTTTTACGATCGACGCCCACCGCGTAGAGCCACAGCCGCTTGGCGAGCGACGCATCGGTGGTCCCCCCTTGAACCTTGGACTTGGCCTCCTCGTCCGTCGCCGCTTCCTCGACCGCGGTCGTCATCCACACGCGATCGCCTAATACCACCGGCGACGACCAGCCGCGGCCGGGGATAGCGGTCTTCCAGACGATGTTCTCGGTCTCGCTCCAAGTGACGGGCGCTGGCTCATCGACCCTCCCTTGCCCACCGGGGCCGCGGAACTCGGGCCACGATAATTGGGCGTTTGACGCTTGCGGCATTACAACGTACGACGCTAACGCGATAAGCGCTGAAAAGTTCCCGGCGTGGCGGAGGTTCATCGAGATCTTGCGGCGAATTGAAGGGGGCGGCTGACATGGTCGAATGAACGCTGCACGAGCCCCAGTCTAGGCTCCCTTACTGCGCGCGTCTGCCGCCCGTCCGCTTTGCCCCCCTCGACTTGGACAGGTCCGATCCCTTCGCCGACTGCGGCGCCATCTTCCGCCCCGTCTTCGCCTCGAGGTACTTCGGGTTGTCCGCTTGGCCGGTCATCTCCCACAAGAAGCGGCTCGGGATCGTGTCGCGGGGTTTGCCCCACTTGCGGCGGGTCAAGGCTAGCGAGAGCGTCAGGCGATCGCGGGCTCGCGTGACGCCGACATAGGCGAGGCGCCGCTCCTCGGCAATCGCGACCTCGCCCCCGTCGATCGAGCGCTTGTGCGGGAGGATGCCCTCCTCCATGCCCACCAGATACACGTGCGGAAACTCCAGGCCCTTCGCGGCGTGGAGCGTCATCAACGCGACGGCGTCTTGATTGAGCTGTTTGTCTTTGTCGCCGTCGTCGCGGTCACCCGTGGCGACGTCGTCGAGAAACCGCTGGAGCGTCGCCTTGTTATTGCGGGACGCGTAGGCGTCGGCGGCGCTGACGAATTCGCCGATCGCCGCGATGCGCGACTCGCGTTCCTGCGGATCGGGGTAGAGCCGCGTTAGCTCGTCGAGATAGCGGCTCTCGTCGATGACGCGCTGCACCGTGACGGCGAGCGGCTCGAGGCCCACGGCCGCCCGCCAGTGATTCACGGCGTCGCGCAGGTCGCTGAGGCCTCGACGGGCGGGCTCGCTCATGCCGGGCCAGTTAGCCGGGTCATCGACGACCCGCCACAGTGGGACGCCCTTGTCGACAGCGCGTTCGACGAGCGCCTTGCGGGCTGCGTCGCCGAGGCCCCGCGGGGGCGTATTGAAGATCCGCAGGAGCGATGGTTCATCGTCGGGATTCGCCACAAGACGTAGGTAGGCGATCACGTCGCGCACCTCGCGGCGGTCGTAGAAGCTCATGCCGCCGATCAGCACGTAGGGAACCTGCTGCGCGCGCAGCTCTTGCTCGAAGGCCCGGGGCTGCTCGTTGGTGCGAAAGAGGATGGCAAAGTCCGACGCCCGCAGCGGCTGGCCCCCTGCGCGGAGGAACTTCTCGCGGTCTTCACCGCTGAGCCGCCAACCACCCGCCTGCAAAATCGACCTGAGGTCGCCAACGACCTTCTTCGCCTCGTCGGTCTCGTCCTTGAACTGTAAGATTCGCGGCCGCTCACCCCCCTCCCCTTCGACGCGGCGCTGCGGGATCAGGCGCTTTTCGTGCCGCACCGTGTTGAATGCGATCAGCGTGTTGGCGAATTGAATGATCGGGCTCTGGCTGCGGTAGTTCTCTTCGAGACGGACGACCTTCGCATCGGGCCAGTCACGTTTGAACGAGAGGATGTGCGTCACCTCGGCGCCGCGCCAGGCGTAGATCGACTGGTCGTCGTCCCCCACCACGCACAGATTGCGGTGCCCCATCGCCAGCGCGCGGACGATCTCGTACTGGCTGTGGTTGGTGTCTTGGTACTCGTCCACCAGCACATGGTCGAACCGCCCCGACTCCGCACGCCGCGCGTCGGGGTGGTGGCGGAAAAGCTGCTCGGTCAGCAGCAGCAGGTCGTCGAAATCGACGACGCCCGCCTGTTTGAGGTTGTTCTGGTAACGCCGGTAGGCGACGGCGGCTAGATGCTCGCGATCGCTTTCGGCGTGCGAGGCGGCGACGTCGGGAAGCACCGACGCCATCTTCCAGCGGCCGACAATCGCCAGCAGGTCGCCCGGCGTGAGGGCGTCGGTCGGCGCCTTGATCTCACGCAGCGCCGAACGGGCTTGGGACTCCTGGTCGCCCCGGTCGGCGATCGTGAACCGCTCGGGATAGCCCATCCGACCCGCGTGCCGCCGCAGCACCCGCACGCAGAGCGAGTGGAAGGTGCTGATCTCCGGCCGCGGTGCCCCCTTGGGGGGGCGCTTCTTGCCTCGCTTGAGTAGCTCGCTGGCCCGCTCTTGCATCTCGCCGGCTGCTTTACGCGTGAAGGTCACGGCCAAGATCCGTTCCGGCGCGGTCCCGCTACG
>JBGSJY010000042.1:0-15078 GCA_041741515.1 Pirellulales bacterium
GCGACGCGCTGCCGCTACAGAAGAAGGGGCACACGATCGCCACGCTCGGCTCGGGCGGCGTCTCGCAGGGCGTGATCCGTACGGCCGACGGCAAGCTCACCGCGGTCCGCGACCCGCGCGTGCCCGGGAAAGCCGCAGCGAAATAAGAGATTAACCACAGAGGCACGGAGGGCACGGAGAGAAGCACAGAGGATTTTTGACAGGGTTTTCAGGGTCGGTCGCTATCTTGTCGATCCTATAAATCCTGTCAAAACTCTGCGCGTCCTCCGTGCTCTCCGTGTCTCCGAGGTTAACAACCGCCCGGCATGACTTCACGGAGTTGCTGCAGCGCTTCTTCCGCCGCGACGCGCACCGCCGCTTGCCAGCCGTCGGCATGGGGGCGTTTCTCGTAGGCGAAGATCACGCCGCGCGAGCTGTTGACCACCGCGCCAAGGCCCTTCGAGTCGAAGCCGCCGGCCACGTCCGCCGCCGCGCCACCCTGGGCGCCGAAGCCCGGCACGAGGAACCACGTGTGCGGCATGAAGGCCCGTAGTTTGGCGAGCTGCTCGGGGTAGGTGGCCCCGACGACGGCGCCGGCGACGCCGTAACCACACTGGCCCCGCGACTGCTCGGCGATCGACTCCACATAGTCGCCGACTTGCCGGTAGAGCGGCTGGCCGCCCGAGTGCTGGTCTTGGAAGAGGCCGCTGCCGGGGTTGGAGGTCTTCACCAGGATAAAGACTCCGCAATCGCGCTCAGCGGCGACCTTGGTGAACGGCTCGAGGCTGTCGTCGCCGAGGTACGGGCTCACCGTCAGCGCGTCCCCTTTCCACGGGCTCGCGGCGCCGAGCCAGCCGTCGGCGTACGCCTCGGCGGTCGATCCGATGTCGTTCCGCTTGCCGTCAACACACACCAATAGCCCCGCCGCGTGGGCGTGTTCAATCACGTCCGCCAGCGCCGTCATCCCCACCGGGCCGAGCTGCTCGAAGAACGCCGCCTGCGGCTTGACGATCGGCGTGAGGTCGGCGACCGCGTCGATGACGCCACACGAATGCGCGCGATACGCCTTGGCGACCTCCGCCAGCGAAGCGCCCTCCGCGGGCCGCAACCCTGCGGGCAACTGCTCCCAACGCGGATCGAGCCCCACCATCAGCGGGCTACGCTTGGCGAGGATGGCGGCGGCGAGGCGGTCAAAGAAGGGTGTGGCGGGAGCAGGCATCGGCGTTAGCGGGGTTAATTGGGCGCCAGACTACCGCGATCGCGACGTCGTGACCAAGAGCAGCCGCCCGCACATGACAACAATGTCACAGGGTCAAGGGGGTCACAGGGTCAAGGGGGTCGCAGGGACGAGGGAGTCACAGGGCTTGGCTGAACCGGGGGCATTCGCTGACAATCGGCAAATCCCCTTCTTCTCCCATGGAAAGGCAATGCCCCACTATCTCGGTGTCGACATCGGCGGAACCACCAGTACGCTTGCTATCGGTGACGAAGCCCGCCGGGTGGTCGCGGTCAGCGAGCAGTTTCCCACGTCTCCCGACGAGGGACCAGCGCCTGTCATCGAGGCGATCGTCGAGCAAGCCGCCGTGGAAGCGGGCCGCGTCGGCTTGTCGCTCTCCGACATATCGACGGTCGGGCTGGCGACCCCCGGTCCGGCGTCGCACGACGGCGTGCTGCACATGACGCCGAACCTGAAGGCCGAGCACTGGGACCAGTTCCCGATCCGGGCCGAACTCGAGAAGGGATTCCGGCGGCGCGCCCCGGGGATCAACGTCCGCTACATCGGCGACGGTCAGGCCGCGGCCTACGGGGAGTACATGGTCCGCAGCCGGTCGGTGCAATGGGATCGCATCCCCGCCGACTCGCTGCCCACCGAAGAGCTCTCTTCGCTCTTCATGGTGATCGTCGGCACGGGCCTGGGGGGCGGCGCGGTGATCGATGGCCAGCCGATCCGCGGCCGCCAGGGCCGCGCAGGTCACTTTGGCCACATCCTGCTGCCCGAGTACGCCTTCCGGCACGCCCGCTACCGCGAACTGAAAGTCGGCAACGCCTACGCGAGCGCCGAATCGGCGATCTCGCTCACGGGGCTCGCGCACCAGCTCGGGCACTGCCTGTCGCTCGACGAATGGCGCGACCATCCATTGAACAAGGCCGAGGGAACCGTCAAACAAAAAGCCAAACGGCTCCGTGAGCTCGCCGCCGAAGGCGACCCGCTCGCCCAACAGTTGTTCGACGACCAGGCGAAGGCGCTGGGTATCGCGCTGCTGTGCGCGAACTATCTGGGTGACTACGACCGCCTGGTGATCGGCGGCGGCGTCTGCGACCTCGCCCCGGAACTCCGCGAGCGCTACCGCAAGATCGCCGAGACGGCGTACCACGAGCACGCCCTCGACGGCTTCCGCGACCTTGACCGGCTGGAGTTCAGCATCTGCGGCGACGACGCGCCGGTAATCGGCGCCCTGGCGTGGGCGACGGCCTAGCGACGTTTAAGCGACGCCTGCAATCGTCTTCTCGACATCGGCCGGAAGTTCGACAGCGACGAAATGGCTGGCGGGATAAAGGTAATCCTCGCCGCTCTCGTCGATCACACGAAGTTGACCGTGCTGGACGGCATCTTCGTCTGGCAGGCACTTATAGAGATTGCGCACCTCCAACGAGGCGGCATAGTCGTTGCTGTTGACGCAGATCACGTACTTCATCTGAGGAGCCGGCGTCACTCATGCCGATGCGGCACGTCGTCCACAGCCTGCCAAAAATCAAGATACGCTTCATGAAGGCCGCGGTCAAAAGACACGCCGTCCTCGTCAACAATGGCAATCAGACCTTCGTCAGCAAGAGCACTGCCGCCGTCTAGGATTACAAGAAGACCGTGGAACAATCCGGCCAGTTCTTCGTCAATTATTGACTTGCAATCCTGATCTTTAGCCGCTTCGACTTTAGCGGCAATCCTTTGCGAGGTCGCCTTGAATGAAGCCACCACGTCGCGTAGGAACGGTTCTTGCAGTCGGCTACTCAAGGCTAGTCGCTGAGTTAATGGCCCTTCTTTGCCAACCGCAGCTGCGCGCGGGCCTGATCGAGCGTCCGCTGGCGCGAGGCGATGCTCTCTTCGCCACTGGGGGTCTGCGTGAGGGCGGCTTGGAGCTGCTCCTCGGCGGCGGCCGTGTTGATCTCGGCGACCGGCATCGCGCGGTTGGTCATCACGTTGACCACGTTGTCCGCGACCTGGACGAAGCCGCCATCGACGTAGAGCGTCGTCACGCCCGTCGCGGTGGTGAGCCGCATCTCGCCGTAGCCCAGGCGGCCGATCAGCGGGGCGTGGCCGCGAAGAATGCCGACCTCGCCGTCAAACAGCGGCAGCACCACGCTCGAGGACATCGTCTCGAGGACGGTCTGCTCGGGCGTCACGACCGTGACGGTCATGGTTGAGGCTTGAGGCTTGAGGCTTGAGGGTTCGGCCATCGGAAGTGTCTTAGTTGATTGCGTGTGAGTTTCTGCGGGACCAGAGTGAAGGGCGCCTGGCGCAACCCTCACACCTCAAGTCTCAACCCTCACCCCTACTTCTGCCCCTTCTTCCACTGCGCCTCGGCCTGCTCGATTGCGCCGACGTACATGAAGGCGCTCTCGGGCAGGTGGTCCCACTTGCCTTCGTAGATCTCGTTGAAGCTGCGGATCGTGTCGGCGATCGACGTGAACTCACCCGACTTGCCGGTGAACACCTCAGCCACGTAGAACGGCTGCGACAGGAACCGCTCCATGCGGCGGGCGCGGTGCACGACCTGCTTGTCCTCTTCGGACAGCTCATCGACCCCGAGGATCGCGATGATGTCTTGCAGCTCGCGGTAACGCTGCAGCGTGGTCTGCACGCGGCGGGCCGCGTCGTAGTGCTCTTGGCCGACATACTGCGGGTCGAGGATCCGCGACGACGACGCCAGCGGATCGACGGCCGGGTAGATGCCCTTCTCCGAGATCGAACGCTCGAGGTAGAGGAACGCGTCGAGCTGGCCGAACGCGGTCGCCGGCGCGGGGTCGGTCGGGTCGTCGGCCGGGACGTACACGGCCTGCACCGACGTGATGGCGCCGTTCTTGGTCGAGGCGATCCGCTCTTGCAGGGCGCCCATCTCGCTGGCGAGGGTCGGCTGATATCCCACCGCCGAAGGCATCCGGCCCAGCAGGGCCGAAACCTCCGAACCAGCTTGCGAGAAGCGGAAGATGTTATCGACGAACAGCAGCGTGTCGGCGCCGGTCTCATCGCGGAAGTACTCGGCCATCGTCAGGGCCGACAGCGCGACGCGGAGGCGCGACCCCGGCGGCTCGTTCATCTGACCGAACACCATGCAGGTCTGGTCGATCACGCTCTTGCCGGTGTCGCCGATCTTGGCTTCCTGCATTTCGAGCCATAGGTCGGTCCCTTCACGGGTCCGCTCGCCGACGCCCGCGAACACCGAGTAGCCGCCGTGCTGCGTGGCGATACGGGCGATCAGCTCGGTGAGGATAACCGTCTTGCCCAGACCGGCGCCGCCGAACAGACCGGCCTTACCGCCGCGGACGAAGGGCGTCAGCAAGTCGACGACCTTGATGCCCGTTTCGAAGATCTGGGTGTCGGTCGTCAGGTCCTTGAGGTCGGGCGCATTACGGTGGATCGGCCAGCGCTGGGCGGCGTTGCAGGGGCCGCGGCCATCGATCACGTCGCCGGTGACGTTGAACACGCGGCCGAGCGTCTCGACGCCCACCGGCACCGAAACGGGACCGCCCGTGTCGAGCACCTCGGCGCCACGCACCAGGCCGTCGGTCGAGCCGAGCGCAACGCACCGCACGCGGCCGCCGCCGAGCTGCTGCTGCACCTCGCCTGTCAGCTTGATCGAGACGCCCTTGGTCTCAGTCTCGATGCGGACGGCGTTGTAGATGGCCGGCAGCTGGTCCTCGGGGAACGCGACGTCGAACGTCGAGCCGATGACCTGCGTGATATGACCAATGTTTCGCGTGGCGACTGACATCTTTTCTACTTGAGGCTTTTGAAGGGAGATGAGGGGGATGAAACAGGGGATGGGGAGATGGCAACTTGGCGACGCTGGACCGCACTCGCTAAATAACGACTGACGAAAGAGGCTCTTAGCTTGGCTGGGCCGGCCGCCTGGGATGACGGCCATCTCCTTATCTCCCCTTTATCTCCACATCTCCCTTTATAAGGTTTCAATCGTTGGACGGTTAGCTGATCGCGTTCACGCCGCCGATGAGGTCCATCAACTCGTTGGTGATGCGGCCTTGGCGGGCGCGGTTGTACTGCATGCTGAGCGACTTGATCAGGTCGTCGGCGTTCTCGGTAGCGGCCTTCATTGCGATCCGACGGGCGATTTGCTCGCTCACGGCCGAGTCGAGGAAGCACTTGAAGAGCTTCACCTTGAAGCTCGTCGGTACAACCTCTTCGAGGATGCTCTCGGGCGAAGGGAGAAACTCGTAGAGCGAGCCGGCTTTGCCGTCGTCGGCCGCTCCGCTGACGTTTTCATCGGCGCCGCCGATCAGCGAGCCTAGCGGCAGCAAGGTCTCGATCGCCAGGACCTGCTTGGCCGGGTTGATGAAGCGTGTGTAGACCACGTCCAGGCGGTCGAGGTCGCCGGCGATGTAGGCGTTGAGGTACCGCTGCGCGATGGCCTCGACCTCATCGTACCGGGGCTTGTCCTCGAAGTGGAGGAACTGCTGGCTGGCGGTCAGGCCGCGGTACTTCATGCCGCCGATGCCGCGCTTGCCGCTGACTTCGAGCGTCACATTGTCGGCGACCGTCTCCAGCAGGTCCCATTGCCGCAGGCCGGCGCGGATCAGGTTGCCGTTGAAGCCGCCGCACAGTCCGCGGTTGGCGGTGAGGACCAGCAGCGTGGCGTTCTGGGTCTTGTCGCGCTTCTCGAGCAGCGGGTGGCTGACGGTGAGGCCGGTCTGCATCAGGTCCGACACCAGCTGCGTGACGCGGTCGGTGTACGCCGTCGCCGCCGAAGCACGGTCCATCGCCTTCTTGAAGCGCGCCGTCGCGATCAACTCCATCGTCCGCGTGATCTTGCGGATGTTCTTGACGGACTTGCGTCGCTTGTCGAGTTGACGGGGATTGGCCATTTAGAAGCGGTCAGCTGTCAGCGATCAGCGGTCAGTGAAACGGAGCGTTGCGAGCGGCGGCGAGTCGGGCCGTACCGACTTGGTCGAACTCTTTCAGACTCCCGCCAGCGCCGGGGCGATCGTTTTGGAAGGCGCCTTGAATTGCAACTTAAAATCACCGATCGCGCCCTTGATGGTCTCGGAAAGCTCGGGGCTGATGTCCTTCTTCTCCCGGATCTCGGCGCCGATCTCGGGCTTTTGGTCGTGCAGGAAGTCGAGGAACTGCTTCTCGAAAGCGGCGATGTCGCCGACCGCCACGTTGTCTAGGTAGCCCTGCGTTCCCGCCAGGATCAGCAGCACCTCGTCCTCGGTCGCCAGCGGCGAGTACTGGCCCTGCTTGAGCAGCTCGACCATCCGGTAGCCGCGGTCGAGCTTGCCCTGGGTGTCGGGGTCGAGCTCGGTGCCGAGCTGCGCGAACGCCTCGAGCTCGCGGAACGCCGCGAGGTCGAGCCGCAGGCCGCCGGCCACCTTCTTCATCGCCTTGATCTGGGCGGCGCCGCCGACGCGGCTGACCGAGATGCCGGCGTTCATGGCCGGCTTCACGCCGCGGAAGAACAAGTCCGGCTGGAGGTAGATTTGGCCGTCGGTGATCGAGATGACGTTCGTCGGGATGTAGGCCGAGACTTCGCCTTCGAGCGTCTCGATGATCGGCAGCGACGTGATCGAGCCCCCGCCGAGCTCGTCTGAGAGCTTCGCCGAACGCTCCAGCAGACGGCTGTGGCAGTAGAACACGTCGCCGGGGAAGGCCTCGCGTCCCGGCGGACGCCGCATCAAGAGCGACAGCTCGCGGTAGGCGACGGCCTGCTTCGAAAGGTCGTCGTAAACGACCAGCGCGTGGCCGCCGTTAAACATGTACTCCTCGGCCATCGCTGTGCCCGAGTAAGGGGCGATGTACTGCAGCGGTGCGGGGTCGCTGGCGCCGGCGACGATAACCGTCGTGTAGTCCATCGCGCCGGAGTCGCGGAGCTTTTCGATAATGCCGGCGACGGTCGATTCCTTCTGCCCGATTGCGACGTAAAAGCATTTCACGCCGGAGTGCTTTTGGTTGATGATCGCGTCGATGGCGATGGCAGTCTTGCCCGTCTTGCGGTCTCCGATGATGAGCTGACGCTGGCCGCGGCCGATCGGCGTCATCGCGTCGATCGCCTTGATGCCGGTCTGCATCGGCTGGCTGACCGGCTGACGCTCGGACACACCCGTGGCGATGACCTCAACGGGACGCCGCTTGTTGGTGTTTATCGGCCCCTTCCCGTCGAGCGGCTCGCCCAGCGCGCTCACGACGCGACCGAGGAGCTCGTCGCCGACCGGTACGCTCAGCAGCTGGCCGGTGGTCTTGACCTCTTCGCCCTCGTTGATCTTGAGGTAGTCGCCGAGGATGATCACGCCGACCGAGTTCTCTTCCAGGTTGAACGCCTGCCCGGTGACGCCACTGGCGAACTCGACCATCTCGCCGGCCATGACGCCCTTCATGCCGTAGACGCGGGCGATGCCGTCGCCGACCTCGAGCACGCGGCCTACTTCGCGGACATCGACCTGAGCGCTGTAGTTGGCGATCTCTTGCTGGATGACCGAAGCGATCTCGTCGCTGTTGAACTTCATCGCGTTTCTCCGGGCGGCCTTTGGCCTTTATGAATTCACCACAGAGGCACGGAGGTCACAGAGCAAGCACAGAGTCAACGGATTGCCAACCGCACCCGCTGCCTGGACTTCCTCAGTTGTTTTCCTCTGTGCTTTCCGAGTCTCTGTGTTTAATCGCTTTCTAATCCGCGAGCGTGAAACGCTGCGGCTGGGATTCGATGGCGGCGACCGTCTGGTTGACGATCTCCTTATGGGCCTTCGCAAATGCGGTCCGTACCGAACCGTCGTACACCTTGTCGCCGACCCGCACCTCCAGGCCGCCGACCAGCTCCGGGTCAATCTCGACCGAGACGATCGGCTCGACGCCTGACGCCTGACGGATCGTGTTCTCGATCTCGTTGATCAGCCCCTCGTCGACCGCGTGCGCCAGACGGATCACGACACGGGCGCGGTTGTTCGACTCCTCGTAGAGACGCCGCGCCTGGCGTGAGACTTCGCCGACCAGTTCGATTCGGCCGTGGTCGCTCATCACTTTCAGCAGCGTCACCACGACCGGCGCGACGCGGCCGCCCAGCACGCGATCGATCATCGCCACCCGGGAGTTGTGGTCGACGAAGGCCGACCGCATCGCCTCGGCGAATTCGGGGTGCTTGGCGAACACCTCGGCCTGCACCGCTTCGAGGTCCTCGACCACCGCCTGGTCGTCCCCGGCCGCTCCCAAGAATCCCTTGGCGTAGGTCCGCGCGATCTGCTCGGCCGTCACGTCCATGACGGTCTCGTGCTTCGGAGCGCTGCGTTCCTTGGCCATAGGGGAGGGGCGAGGGGTGAGGGGTGAGGGAGAACTCAGTTGGCGCTGGGGCCGTTGCTGCTGAACCGACCGAGGGCCTCGCGGACGATCTCGCTCTGGCGTGCCGGGGTGATCTCTTGCTTCACGACCCTGCCAGCCAAGTCGATCGCGAGGCCTGCCGTGCGTTCGGCGAGAGCCCGGACCGCGGCGTCCTTGGCCTGCTCGATGTCGCGGGTGGCGCGCTCACGCTCGACGTCGAACTCGGCCTTGGCGTCGGCTTTCGCCTTGGCGATGGTCGCCTCGGCGTCGCGGTGCGCCTCGGCGAGCATCTCGCGGACCTGATCGGCGGCGCCGGCGATCTTCGCTTGGTGTTCGGCCAGCAAGGCCTTGGCTTCTTCGTGCGTCCGCTGCGCCGCGGCGATCGACCCGGTAATGTTGTCCTCACGCGCTTTGAGCGCCTCCATGATCGGCTTCCACGCCGTCTGGCTCAGCAGCGCGAGCATGACGAGGAACACGACCAGCGTCCAAATCGCGAGGTCCGGATCGGTCGCCAACGGGTCGGGCCCGCCGCCCTTTGCTGCATCGCCGTGTCCTGCCGCCAGTTCAGCGGCGAGAATCTCGCTATCCACCTCCGCATCGGCGGCGTAGGTGGCGACGTTGGGCGCCAACAGGAGCAGGATGAAGGCCAATCGCAGGGGCATTTCGGACATCTCGAAAGGCTGAGGATACTCCCGCCCCGGCCGCCCGAAGGCGGCGTCGAGGTGGGCCAGCGAACCGACGCGGGTGCGTCAGCCCGCGATGATGAAGCCGATGATGATCAACGCGAAGAACGCGGCGCCTTCGATCAGGGCCGCCGAGATGATCATGCCGGTCTGGATGGCGGCGCCCGCTTCGGGCTGACGGCTGATCGCTTCAACCGCCGAACCACCGATGCGGCCAATGCCAAGGCCGGCGCCCAGGATCACCAGCCCGGCGCCAACGCCCAGACCCAGCCGGCCGTAGCCGAACGTGGCCGACTTGGCGATGTCCACGGCCTGAGCGTGGGCTTCTTCGCTCACCGGCTCTTGAGCCTGGACCGGGGCGGCCAGCAGGACGGCCGAAAACAACATCACAACACGGAGCCAGTTAACCACGAATACGTCTCCCAGAATCTTAGGGTCAGCCGCTGCCCGACGCGATCGTCGTAGTGGGCGACGGGGTACACGAAAGTAAAGTTAGTGAGGGTGCGCCGCCGCGCCGATGAACAGCGAGGACAAGAACACGAAGATATAAGCCTGCAGGAACGCTACGAACAATTCGAGGAGGCTCAGCGCTGTGGCGCCGAGCACGCTCACCGGGGCGACGCCCCACCACACGATCGAGGCGGCCGTGTAGCTGATGAATCCAATGATCACCGCCAGCACGATGTGACCGGCCAGCATGTTCGCAAGCAAACGAACCGCAAGCACACCGTGCTTCACCAAGAGGCCGAACATCTCGATCAAGAAGATCATCGGCACCAGGACCACGGCGATCGGCGCCGGCAGGTCCATGTGGGGCACCTGCGCCTTAAGGAAACCGGCGAAACCGTACTTGCTGATGCCGACGCCCATCACCGTAATGAACGTGAGCAGGGCCATGGTCGCCGTCACGGCGAGCGACGCGGTCGGCGAGCCGAACCAAGGCAGCATGCCGAACAGGTTGCAACCGAGGACAAAGAAGAACAGCGTCCACAGGAAGGGCAGGTAGTCGTCGGCGTCGTGATCGCCGATCGTCGGCCGGGCGACCTCGTCGCGGATGAAGACCAGGAAGGTCTCGAGGAGGTTAGCGACCGAGCCCTTGGGCGCGGCGCCGGCCTTGATCCGCGTGGCGAGCCAGCCGAAGAGCAGGACGCAGATCACCGCGACCAGCAGCTCGATGACCATGAACTTCGTCAGGACGAAGTCCATCGGCAGCAGCGAGCGATCGATGACGGCAGAGCCGGTCTTCAGCTCGGCGACTTTCTTGTATTGGGGGCCGTGGCCGTGGTCGCTCCCCGCGACAGGGGACGCCAGCGGTTGCGGCAGATAGAGGTGGCCGTCCGAACCCTCCGGCGCGAGCATGCGCGGCACATGGAAGTAGTTCGCGTCCTGGGTGTGCTCGAAGAGCACCTCGGGCGACAGCGGATTTTTACCAGCAGCCATCGACTGTTCAGTTCCTTTCACCGCCGGTGGGTCGCAACATCGGCTGCGTCAACGTTGTCGCTGTCATCGCCTCGGCTGCGACAAGGCTCAAATAAAGCGGCACGGCTACCAAAGCGATGGTCTTGGGCTCGATGCCCTCGATGGCGGTTCCGGCGAGCACTGCGATGGCGGCGAGCATCCCTCGGACCGCCATCGTTAGCAACATCCGCTCCATAGGCCGCTGAACCCCTGAGAACTTGGCGAAGGATTCAGCGACCACGAAAATCGCGAACGTCGCCGAAACTCCGCACGCCGCAATGACGGCCGCCGAAGGCCCCCCGAGGATGGCCGCGGCAGGCAGCACCACCGCGCCGGCCACCAATATGGGGGCGACGCCAAGCAGGGTGTTGCGGTCGAAGGCTTTGGTGGTCATCGGGATCGCCAACCCCTACTGGGAGGGGGGCGGAAAGGGCGTCTCGGGAGCCGTGAGCAGCGCTGGTCACTTCCTGTGCCGTCACTGATTGCTCTTGAGGCCGCACATCGTCGCCGCCCTGGAAGCAATCGTCAACGCCCCCCCATTGAATTCGTGCATTTTTTCACAAACTTTTTGCCGTCGTCTCGGGAACCCTTGTAAGCGCTGACATTAAAATGAGTTAGGCATCTCGATCGAGGGCCAGCGAGTCCGGTCAGATTCTGGTCACGACGCGAGCCATCGGCAGCCCTGCGCCGGCCGTCGCGTTCTGCGGCAGGCCGCATAACCCTTTGCCAATAGAGACCTTAGGCGATTTTGAGCGGAGTAGTCGCCCAGCAGGGAATAAGTTGCCCAAACGTTCTATTTAGCGTATTCTGAACGCTCTTCTTCCCCGACGGATGCCGCTCCTACGCCGCGGCTGCCACGTCCGGCGACGTTCCCGCCCCCGATTGGTCCCATGAATCCTGCAAAGCTGCGGTCCTACACCGCTAAAGACTTGGCTCAGATGGCGCGGCAACGCGGGTTCGCCAAGTGGCACTCGATGCGGAAGGACGAGTTGATCGCCGCTCTGGCCGCGGCCGGGATTAAGGAAAACTCGTTGCCCCGCAGCACGCATGCCAGCCGCGAAGCCGAAGAGGCCCGCGCCGCCCGGCCCGAGAGGACCGCCCTGCATCGCAGTGCCCGGCCCACCGCCGCTCAGACGAAACTGGCCGAGATCCAGCGGCAACGGGCGCGGATGCAGGACCTCAGCACCGCCACGCCGACCGCCGCCGCCGATCGGCTCCTGCTGCTGGTCCGCGACCCTTACTGGCTGCAGATCACGTGGGAAATCACGCCCAGCAGCGTCACCCGCGCCCGGACCGCGCTGGGCCAGCACTGGCACGGCGCGCAGCCGGTGGTGCGCGTCGGGAAGCTCGGCGATGACGGGGTGGTAGACGGACTCCGGCAGGTAAAGGTCCACGGGGGTGTGAACCACTGGTATGTCGATGTCGCCGAACCTCCCTGCCTGTTCCGCGCCGAGATTGGCTACGTCGATTTGTCGGGAAATTTCTACAGCATCGCGCGGAGCAACGAGGTGCGGACCCCGGAAGCGGGCGTCGGCGAGGTTGGCGAGCACGCCTGGAGCGACGTCGCTCGTAACGCCGACCGTGTCTTTGCGCTGTCGGGAGGCTACTCGGCTGATGGCCCCAGTCAGGAGTTGCGCCAGGCGCTCGAAGAGCGGCTGCGACGCCCGCTCGGGCGACCCACCGAGACGCGCTTCACGACCTCCGAAGCGAAGACCGACGGCTCGCTCCTGAACGTCCAGATCGACGCCGAGCTCGTCGTCCGGGGCGCCACGTCTCCGCACACCCACTTGACGATCCAGGGTGAACCAGTCCTGGTGCGCGAGGACGGTCTGTTCGCCGTGAAGCTGCCGTTCCCCGACCGGCGCCAGGTGATCCCGGTCGTCGCCAGCAGCGCCGACGGCCTGCATCAGCGGACGATTATCCTGGGGGTCGAGCGTAACACCAAGGCCCTCGAGCCCCGCCGGCGCGACACGGCGACCGCCTGAACCACGCGGATCTGGCAAAAGATCCCGGGTTCTGCGTGACGTGGGGCGGTTCCGATCGGCCTAGGGTCCCGAGACGCCCGTTGCTCAACCGAGCGACGGCGAATCGGTCCCCGGGGTTCGTTTCGATGAAAAGCCGCCGCCGCCCTGCTCTGAACCGCCGGTCTCCAAACCGTATGCGGGACGTCGAAAGGCTCGAAACACGGGCCATGATGAGCGCCGACGGGCTCGGCGCGCCGTTCGACGCACAGGCGCCGGCGGCCGACGCCACGGTGCAGACCCCGACGCCCACGGCCGCCACGTTCGCGTCGCTCGACGACTTGCGGCAGTGGATCACCGAGCAAGCGGTCGCCCAGTACGGTGATTTATTCGGATCCACGCCCGAGTTTCCGCCGCTCTATTACACCTACTGTGACGGCGACTTTGTCAACTTCGGCGACCTGGCGATAGGAGCGACGGTCTTCAGGGACGCCGTGACCCTGATGGCGTTAACCGACCAGACCAACGTCCAGGTCGAAGGCGTTGACGAAGCCGACCTCGTCGAGACCGACGGCGACTACCTCTACATGGTCGCCGGCAGCGAGCTGGTGATTATCGACATCCGCGATCCCGGGAATCTTTCGATCGCTTCGCGCACGTCGCTCGGCGCGGCGCCAGCGGGCATCTATCTGACGGGGGATCGGCTAACCCTTGTCTCGGGGGGCACTTATGGCGCGCCCGGTCTGAGCCCGATCCTGTGGAGTGGCTTCGGCTACGGATTCAACCCGCAACGGCCAGCGGTCACCGTAACGGTGCTCGATATCACCGATCGCGACGCGCCGACACAGGTCGAGCAAACCGAGATCGATGGCTCGCTCGTGTCATCGCGGATGGTAGACGGTCAGCTTCGGTTGGTGACGCAGCAGTCGGGAGGCGGCTACCTGCCTCCGCCGCGTTACAATTCTTCCCCGATCCTATTCGCTCCGACGATCGATATCGACACCGTCTTCGTGCCCGCGATGACCGCGGCTGAACCGCTTCGATTTCAGGAGTTGATTTCCACCGAAGCGTTAAGCGTCCAGCAATCGAGCTATCAGTACGAGTCGCTAGAAGAGTACGTTGACCGCGTCCTCGCCGAATGGGCGCCAACCTATCGGACGCTTTCCGTCGATGGCGACGTGGTCAGCGAGGGGCTGCTCGTCGATCCAGCTGACATTGAGATTCCCGCCGACCCGTTCAACCTCAACGGCACGTCGGGGTGGCAGGTCCGCACGACGATTTCGACCTTTGACGTACTTGACGACGCCGCAGGGCCCACGGACACCAAAACGCTTCGCACGTCGGGCGCGACGACGGTTTATGCCGACGGCGACAACCTGTACGTCTTCGAGCAGATGCCGACCGTCAACTCGAACGGCATTTGGGTGACCGGGGCTTACTTCCCCCCGACGACACAGGTCACCAAATTCTCTTTCGGCGACGAGGGCGCGATCCATAGGGATGCGCAGGGGACCTTCTCAGGGACTCTCCTGAATCAGTTCGCCGCCGACGAATACGACGGTTATCTGAGAGTCGTCACGACGAACAACTTCCAACCGGCAGGTCAGGCCCTTGCGATCCTCCAGCAGCAGGGCGACGAGCTAGTCGTTGTCGGCGCTATCGAAGGGATCGCGCCGGGTGAGACGCTGCATTCGGTGCGTTTCCTCGGCGATGAGGCCTACCTCGTTACGTTCCGCAAAGTGGACCCGCTGTTTGCGCTGGACCTCAGCGACCCGACGAATCCTGTCATCGAAGGCGAGCTGAAGATCCCTGGCTTCTCCGACTATCTGCAGCCGATCGGCGAGGACTACTTGCTCGGCATCGGCCGCGGAGCCGACGAAAGTATCGGCCGTTACCAAGAGATGCAGGTCTCGCTGTTTGACGTGACGGACCTCTCCAACCCCCAGCTCGCCCATCGCTTCTCGATCACTGGCGGTCGCAACACGTGGTCGCAAGCGACCAGCGATCATCACGCCTTAGCGTTCTACGAAGACGTCGGAGTGCTCACCTTGCCCTTGTACGGCACAGGGGGGGCGACCGGGCGGCAATTCGGCGTCGATAACACGCCGCTCTTCGAGTCGGGCGAAGGGGGGCTCCTTGTGCTCTCCGTCGCTATTGAAGAGGGTTTCACCGAGCTCGCCCTGATCGAGCACGACACGCCGATCCTCCGCACGGTCCGCATCGGGGACACGCTGATTGCAATCTCCGCGACCCAGGTCAGCTCGCACCATCTGACGAGTCCCGCTGCTGCGATCGACCTGATCGACCTCCCGGCAGGCGAGGCGGGGCTCACGACGCTAACGGCGTTCCTTGCCGAGGCTCCGCGCGGCTCTCGTCAGCCCTTCGTCCCCGCCCTGCGCGGTAGCGAGCCACTCCGCTTTATGGCGGACGAATCGCCGCCGGTCGACGCCGCTGG
>JBGSJY010000043.1:0-14241 GCA_041741515.1 Pirellulales bacterium
TCGGCGGCGATGACGGCGCTGCTTGGAGAAAAAGAGGCTCACTTGTGGGGCGTTGGGAAGGAACTCGCCGACGCGGCACGACAAGGGGGCTCGGGCTTCAGCTTCGCCGACCTCGCCGCCGACCGCGCCGGCGTCCGCTTCGCGAAAGGCGTGCTCTCCGGCAGCCCCCCCGTGGCTGGCCTGGCGGCGAGCTTCCGCATCAATAACTACGTCCCGCCCGTCGATGGCCTGGCCGAGGGACTCTCGCTCGACAAGGTGATCAAGACCTACGGCGGCCAGGGCGACCCCCGCTTCAAGGCGCAGATCAAGGAAATCGATCGCCGCATCGAAGCCCTCCCGGCCTACTCGCTGATGCAACTCGGACTTCCTTGAAAGCTCACCGCCAGGCCGCCAAGAGCGCCAGGAATCGCCAAGGGTCTTTTAGACAGGATGAACAGGATCAACGGAATTAGCTTTCCGGCTCTTATCCTGTTCATCCTGTAAATCCTGTCTAGCTTCTTCCTTCTTGGCGACCGTTGGCGCTCTTGGCGTCTTGGCGGTTCCCCCCTCCACCGGATTGACCACCACGCCGGTCGCGCCCTACCGTTGCGGTTTTGGGCGACGTTCTTCCTCTGTTGTGCGAGGCTGCCGTGAGCGAGCTGTGCGATTTTGGCCTAATTGGCCTGGCCGTTATGGGCGAAAACCTGGCCCTCAACGTCGAGAGCCGCGGCTACCGCGTTGCCGTCTACAACCGCACGACCAGCGTGATGGAAGCCTTCATCGCCGGGCGAGCGAAGGGGAAGGCGTTCGTCGGTTGCAAGACGGTGGAAGAACTTTGCAAGAGCCTCAAGCGCCCGCGCAAGGTTATGATGATGGTCAAGGCGGGCCCCGCCGTGGACGCCGTCATCAAGGAGCTGACGCCCTACCTCGAGCCGGGCGACATCATCATCGACGGCGGCAACACCTTCTACGCCGACACCGAGCGCCGCACGAAGGAAGTCGAGGCCGCCGGCTTCCTCTACTCGGGCACCGGCGTCTCAGGCGGCGAAGAGGGCGCCCTCAAGGGCCCCAGCATGATGCCGGGCGGCTCGCCCGACTCGTGGCCGCACCTCAAGCCGATCTTCCAGGCTATCGCCGCCAAGGTCGGGCCGAACGGCGACATCCCCTGCTGCGAGTGGGTCGGCCCCCGCGGCGCCGGGCACTACGTAAAAATGGTGCACAACGGCATCGAGTACGGCGACATGCAGCTCATCTGCGAGGCCTACTCGATGCTCAAGGAGGGCCTCGGCCTCAGCAACGATGAGCTGTACGACGTCTTCGCCGAGTGGAACAAGGGCGACCTCGACAGCTATCTCATCGAGATCACGCGCGACATCTTCAGCGTGAAGGACCCCGAGACCGGCAAGTTCATGGTCGATCTGGTGCTCGACACGGCGGGCGCCAAGGGCACCGGCAAGTGGATGAGCCAGCTGGCCCTCGACCTGGGCGTCCCCAGCACGCTGGTGACCGAGGCCGTCTACGCACGCGGCCTCTCGGCCCGCAAGGACGAGCGCGTCCGGGCGAGCAAAATGCTTAAGGGCCCGAACCCGAAGTACGCCGGCGACAAGAAGGCGTTCATCGAGCAAGTGCGTCAAGCTCTGTACGCCTCAAAAATCGTCAGCTACGCGCAGGGCTTCGTGCAGTTGCAAGCGGCAGCGGCCGAGCACGACTGGCCGCTTAACTACGGCGACTGCGCGATGCTGTGGCGTGGCGGCTGCATCATCCGCGCCGTGTTCCTCGACCGCATCAAAGAGGCGTTCGACAAGAGCCCGAAACTAGAGAATCTGCTCCTGGCGACCCACTTCGCCGACGCGGTCGATAAGGCCCAAGACGCCTGGCGGCACGTCGTGTCGCAAGCAGCGCTGCTGGGCATCCCCGTCCCGGCGTTCTACACGGCCCTGGCGTACTACGACGGCTTCCGCCGCGAAAGCCTGCCCGCGAACCTCCTGCAATCACAACGCGACTACTTCGGCGCCCACACTTACGAGCGGACCGACAAGCCACGCGGGGAGTTTTTCCATACGGAGTGGATTGAGCTGCGGAAGGATCCTTCGTGAGGCTGGTTAACCACAGAGGCACGGAGGGCGCGTAGTACGCACTGAGACGTAAGTCCGGCTGTGCCTGACGCTTCGGACTAAACAAGTGCAAGAAGATGCCTCCTGCATAGTATAAAAGGTGCGGAACATGCCGAGCGAGACAGTGCGGGAAAAACTTCGGAGGCTCCGTGAATCACGGGCGCTTGCTCTGCCGACAGGTCTTGTTCGCCTCATTGAATCCGGCTACTGGCCAGCCATGGAGAAAAGTTCCCAACATCCCGCAGTTGTCCTTGGAGAGGACGCCGCACGGGCTTTGTCGCCAAACGACAGTGAGATTGCACTCATGCCAGCTCCATTCCACACCATTGCCGATGAGGTCAGCGGTGGAAACTCTTTCTGGATCCATGGGGTCAGCAATCGGACTCAAATCAACTACTCGCTGGCTACTATTATCGCAGACTTTGGCCATGGTTCAGATTCACCGATCATCCTGTACTATGCGAAACTCGATTCGCCTTCGGTGATGTATTTGCGATGGGACGGAAACGGCACAGAAGTCTGCCATGAATGGGTCGAAACGCACAGAACTTTTGACGAGTTTGCTCAAGCTATCGGAATTGCAGCATTGGAATAGTGTGGCAATGCTTGTTCAGCAGGAGAGTGGTATGAAATTCGTAATTGAACAGCACAGCGATGGTTTCGTTGCCTACCCCTTAGGGCTTCGTGGCGTCGTCGTCGGACAGGGAGACACAAAGGAGGACGCGCTGGCTGATGCTCAGTCTGCTGCTAAGTTCCACCTCGAGACATTCGGACAGGACGCCGTAAACGACGAGTCGCCACTGATTGACGCCGAGGTTGTGGACGCCTGATGCCTCGCTTCCCCGTCGATGCTCCAAAGCAGCGAGTCTTGCAGGCGATGAACAAGCTTGGCTTCGAGGTCATCCGTGAAGCCGAACACATCGCCCTTCGTCGTGAGAATCCCGATGGTTCGATCACTCCGATGACGATTCCCAACCATCGTACGATCAAGGGCTCGACACTCCGATCCATCTGCACTCAGGCCGGCATCCCACGCGACGAGTTCCTCGACGCTTACAACGATTGATCCCGCACTGTGCGTCCTCCGTGCCCTCCGTGCCTCCGTGGTTATCTAACCAACCCCCATGCCGCACACTATCGTTATCTTCGGCGCCTCGGGCGACCTCACCAGCCGCAAGCTGATCCCTGCGCTCTACAACCTCAAGCGCAAGAAACGTTTGCCGGAGGACGCGCGGATTGTTGGCTTTAGCCGCACGGCGTTTTCGCACGACGAATGGCGGAAGGACTTGCGGGCAACGACCCAGGAGTTTGCCCGCGATAAGTTCAAGCCTGAGGTCTGGGAAGAGTTCGCCAAGCAGGTTTTCTATCACGCCGGCGACATCGGCGAGCAAAACGACTTTATATCCCTCGGCAAGTTTCTTGGTGAGCTCGAAGGTGGCGAGGACGCGTCGCGGGTCTACTACCTCTCGACGGCGCCGCGCTTCTATGGGCAGGCCGTCGAGCAGCTCGGCAAGGCGGGCCTCGCTTGCGAGGACGGCGACTGCCCGCGCCGCGTGGTGATCGAAAAGCCGTTCGGCATCGATCTGGCTTCTGCCAAGGCGCTCAATAAGACGGTGCACGCCCACTTTAGCGAGCATCAGGTCTACCGCATTGACCACTACCTGGGCAAAGAGACGGTCCAGAACCTGTTCGTGCTGCGGTTCGCCAATGCGATCTTCGAGCCGATCTGGAACCGTCAGTACATCGATCACGTTCAGATCACCGTGGCCGAAGAGGTCGACGTCGGCAGCCGCGCCGGGTACTACGACTCGGCGGGCGTGGTGCGGGATATGATCCAAAACCACCTGCTGCAATTGTTGATGGTCACGGCGATGGAGCCGCCCGCGCGCTACGCGGCCGACCCGGTGCGTGACGAAAAGGTCAAGGTGCTGCTCGCGGTGCGCCCGAAGACGCCCAAGGACATCGCTCGCGACACGGTCCGTGCAAAGTACGATGGATATCTGGATGCCGAGGGCGTCCCGGAGAACAGCAAGACGGCGACCTTCGCCGCGATCAAACTAGGGATCGACAACTGGCGCTGGCAGGGCGTGCCGTTCTACCTGCGGAGCGGCAAGGCGATGAGCTGCCGCACGACGCAGATCGTCATCCAGTTCCGCCAGCCGCCGCACATGTTGTTCAAGGAAGGCCCGAAGACAATCCGCGACGCCAACCGCCTGATCATCCAGGTGCAGCCGGCTGAAGGCATCCAGATGCACTTCCAGACAAAGGTCCCCGACGCCGGCATGACAATGCGGCAGACCGACCTCGACTTCAATTACCAAAAGAACTTCGGCGGCTCGATCCCCGAGGCGTACGAACGGCTGCTGCTCGACGCGATCGAAGGCGACGCCAGCCTCTTCGCCCGCGCCGACGAGGTCGAAGCCGCGTGGGGCATTTGCGACCCGATTCTCCAGGCGTGGGCCGAGGCAGATCAGCCAAAGCTGCTCACGTACGAGGCGGGTGGCTGGGGCCCGATTGAGTGCACCGAGTGGATGGCGGCCCAGCGCCGCGAGTGGTTCGACGCGTGTCCGGTTCTGCACTGACGTGCAAGCGGTCAGCTGTCAGCAATCGGCTTTCAGCCTAGAATGAAGGCCGTACCTGAAAAGCTGATCGCTGATAGCTGACCGCTGAAAGCCCTCACCTTATGTTCACCGGCCTCGTTCAATCGCTCGCCGAAGTCGTCTCGCTCGTCAAAGAAGGGCCCGGCGTGCGGCTGGGGGTGCGTGACGCGTCGATTGCGGGAGAGGTTGCGATTGGCGACAGCGTCTGCGTCAACGGTTGTTGCTTGACGGTCATCAGCATCGATGGCGACGCAATCGCGTTCCAGGCCGGCAGCGAGACGCTCTCGCGCACCAACCTTGGCGTACTCAAGTCGGGCAGCCGCGTGAACCTCGAGCCGTCGCTCAAGGCCGGCGACCAACTCGGCGGGCACTATGTGACAGGGCACGTCGATTGTCTCGGGATCGTTGACGCGATCGAACCCGAAGGCGACTGGTCTAAATACTGGTTCCGCGTCCCCGCCGCGCAGATCCGCCAGATGGCGAGCAAAGGGTCGGTCGCCGTTGATGGCGTTAGTCTGACGCTTGTCGATGTCGAAGACTTACCATCAGGACAGGGGAGTCGGTTTAGCGTCGCGCTGATACCGCATACGCTGAGCGTGACAACGCTCGGCGCTTGCAAAGTAGGCGATCATGTGAACATCGAAACCGACGTGCTGGCGAAGTACGTCGAACGCCAGTTGGCGGGTCGCTCATCGTCCCCCGCAACGATCGGATAAGGAACGCCACGGGTCTCCGGCATCAACTACTGCGTCGGCTCGCTGTCCACGGCGGCGTCGTTCGGCAGCCTCAACGCCTCGTCGATCGGTAGCGGCTCAACAGCGGGCGGGGCGGCGACTTCCTCCTCTGCGGCTTTCAACGCTTCGGCCGCGTCGACCGGGGGCATCAGGCCTTGGGAGAGGAACGGAGAGGGCCAACCACCACCCAGCGAGCGGTAGATGGCGATGTAGGCCTGGGCGACCTGGCCCTTTGCCACCGCGGCGTTTTCCTCTTGGCGGGTCTTCGAATCCTGGACCGTGATGACGCGGTTGATGTCCACCTCGCCTACTTCCAGCAGCTCGTTGATTCTCTCGTTGGTCCTGCCGGCCGCCTCAGCCGCTTCGAGCTGCAGCTCGAATCGCTCTTGAGACTTTAGGAAGTCGATGATCGCGTTCTCCGCCTCCAGGTTGGCGAGCAAGACCGTCTGCCGGTAGTTCGCCAGGAACTGCTGGAAACGGGCGTCTTGGATACGGATGGCGTTGACGATCCGTCCGTAGTTGAGGATGTCCCAGTTCAAGCTCGGCCCGACCGAACCGAATCCCGCGCCGCGACGGAAGACGTCCGCGAACTGGTTCGCGCTGCGCCCGACCGTGCCGTTGAGGGTGATTTGCGGGTAGAGGTCCGATTCGGCGACGCCGATTAGCGCGCTCTGAGAGGCAAGCCTCCGTTCGGCGCGGCGGACGTCGGGGCGTTGCAGCAGGGTCGCCGCGGGGACGCCCAGGGCGATCTCCGGTTCGACCGCGGGGATCTCGCCGCCGCCGAGCATCGCCGTAAGGTCTTCGGGCGGCGTGCCCAGCAAGACACACAACTGGTTCTGCGCTTGCCGTAGCGCGATCTCCACCTGCGGCGCCAGGGCCTTGGTCTGCGCCAGGCTGGACTTCGCTTGCTGGACGTCGATGTCGCTGGCTTCGTCCGGAAACCGCGTGAGGATGATGTCGTAAGTCTTCTGCTGGTTGAGGATGTTCCGCTGGACCAGCTCGAGCCGCGCCTGGAGCGTTCGTATATCGATGTATGTGGCAGCGACGTCCGCCACCAGCGTCACCACGACGTCGCCATAGTCGAAGACCGAAGCGTCGAGGTCGGCGTCGGCGGCCTCGATGGCGCGGCGGTAACGGCCCCAGAAGTCGATCTCCCAAGCGAGGCTGAACGAACCCCGCCAGACGCTGAAGTGACGGTCGAAACCCGTCCCCGTCGAGAGATTGTGGGTGTACGACGCCGAGAAGTCCTGCTGCTGCGGGAACAAGCTCCCCACCGTGATCGCCCGCAGCGCCCGCGCCTCCATGATCCGCGCGCCGGCTTCGCGGACCGTCAGGTTTTGGCGGTACGCTCGCAGAACCAGCTCGTTGAGCACCGGGTCATTGAAAGACGACCACCAAACGACGTGATCGACCGGGTCCTTGAGCACCCGCTTGTCATCCGCATCGATCCAGTCCTCCGCGACAGGGACCGTGGGAGGGCAGTAATTGGGCCCCACTTTGAAGCCATTACGCACCCATTCCCGGGGACTGCGGCACCCCAACGCCAGCGCGAGCATCCCCAACAGAGCGAGGCCCACCCCGCAATGCAAGCTGCCGGTCAAGGCCAGGAAGGGGCGCCGTTGTCGTGGAAGGGATCGCATGCACCGCCCCGCAGATCGAGAACACTCCTCAGTCTCCGAATCTTCGTTATTCCCGGCGCCGGTCGGACAACCTGCCTGTCCCTGCCCGCAAAGCTTCGCGGATCGGCGCCAGCGGCCTGCTAAAGCCGTCGCAACCGGCAAGGTCGGACAGCATCGAGGAGGACCCGAGGGCCTCCTGGGGCCGCTGGCGGCAGCAATTCATCCACGGGGGCCGATCGGCGATGGGGAAACCCGTCATCTGGTGAGATAAACCACAAGCGAGCGCGGAGCGGGCCGTCGGTGGGGCGGTCAATGCCAGCCGCGACAGCTACACTGAGGGACTGCCCCACGCTCCCCTCCGTTCAGCTGCCCTACCCCTACGCTGATGACGGCCGCACCCCCGCCGATGGCGAAGACCGCCCTAGCGACAACCCCTCGAGTGGCCCTACGGCCGCTCGGCATTCTCGTGCGCGCCCTCGTGCCGGTCGCCATTCTGGCCTTGGGTTGGTGGGGCTTCTCGACGCTTTCAATTGAAGTCGCAAAGAAGCCCGCCCCGGCCCCGGCCTCCTTGACGCTGCGCACCAAGGTCGAGGACCTCGTCGTCGACGACTACCCGATCCGCGTGAAGACCAACGCGGTGGTGCAATCAGTGAATCGGGTGGTCCTCTCGGCCCAGGTATCGGGCACGATCGTGCGGGTCAGCCCCTCTTTTGAAGTCGGCGCCTATTTCAAGGCGGGCGAGGTTTTGGTTGAGATCGACCGCCGGGATTACGAGACCGCCCTCTCGATCGCCGAGTCGGAGCTTGCGGCGGCGAAGTCGGCCCTCAAGCTCGCTACCCTTGTCGAAGAGCGTAAGCTCCGCCTGGTCGAATCAAATGCGGTCTCCCGCGCCGAGGTCTTCGAGGCCTCGGCGACGCGTGAGCAAGCCGAAGCCGCCGTCAAGCTCGCCCAGACCCGGCTCGCCCAGGCGTCGCTCAACCTCGAGCGTACGCGGGTCGTCGCCCCCTTCGATGGCCGGGTCCAGGCGAAGCAGATCGGCCTGGGGCAAATGGCCAACCCGAACTCGCCGCTCGGCGAGGTCTTCGCGGTCGAGTTCGCTGAGGTGCGGCTGCCGATCTCGAGCGAGCAGCGGCAGTACCTCGAGCTGCCCGAGTTCGCCGGCGACCCGACGCTGAAGGTCGAGCTCCGTGACGCCATCAACAACACCAACGACACCATCTGGCAGGCCCAGATCGTGCGGACCGAGGGCGTTCTCGACGAGAGCTCGCGCGACCTGTTCGCGATCGCCCGCATCGACGACCCCTTCGGCCGCGAGTCGGGCCATCCGGCGATCAGGATTGGGCAGCCGGTTTCGGCGTCGATCGAGGGCCGCGTGCTGCGAGACGTGATCGCCCTGCCGCGGGGCGCCGTGCGCGAGCTTGACAAGGTCGTGCTCGTCAACCAAGAGGATCAGACGCTGCTGCCGCTCAGCGTGAGCGCGATCTGGTCCGACGCCGACCACGTGGTGGTTGATGGATCGTCGCTTCCCCGGAACACCTGGATCGCGACGACGCCGATGGCCTTCACCCCCAAGGGTTCGAAGGTCGATATCATTCCTAACGCACAATCGGGCACGGCGATCGCCGACGCCAAGGCCGACGACGCCGAGTCGAGTGTCGCCAACTGAAGTAGGCCGATGATTCGCTGGTTCGCTGTCAACGGCATCGCCGCCAACTTCTTGATGCTCGCGATAATCGTCGCGGGCGCTTACGTGGCCATGTTCCACGTGCCGCTGGAGGTTTCTCCGGCGCGCAATTTCGACATGGTGATGATCCAGATGACGTACCGCGGCGGCACCGCCAAGGACATCGAACGGGCCATCTTGATCCCGATGGAGGAGGCGCTCGAGGGCGTCAGCGGCGTCCGCGAGATCATCTCCGAGGGCTGGCAAGGCGAGGCCCGGATGTTTCTCAACGCCGAGCCCGGCGCCGACCTGCGGGCGCTGATGGACGACGTTGTCGCCCGCATCGACACGATCACGACCTTCCCCGACGAGACCGAACGCCCCCGCGTGATGATCCCGGACTCGTCCAGCTGGTGGGAGGTTCTCAGCATCGCGGTCACCGGCGACCTCAGCCAGCGCGAGCTCCGCGAAGTGGCGCGGCGGGTCCAAGAAGACGTTATCGCCCTGCCGGGCGTCAGCCGGGCCCAGGTCCAGGGGGACCGGCGCTACGAAATCAGTGTCGAAGTCAACTTGGAGAAGCTGATCTCGTATGGGCTCAGTTTCCAAGACCTTGCCGATGCGATCCGGCAGTTCTCGATCGATCTACCGGCCGGCTCGATCGACAGCGCCAGCGGAACCTTTATCATCCGGACCCGCGGGCAGGCGTACTCCGAGCGGGAATTCAATCGCCTCCCCATCCGCGCCGCCAACGGCGCCGACGTTCTGCTAGGCGACGTGGCGACCGTCACTGACGGCTTTGAGGAAGGCGAGAAGGCCGTCGAGTTCAACGGCAAACCCGCGCTGTTTGTCGAAGTGCTGCGGACCGGCAACGAGAGCGCCATCGAGATCTCGGACCAGGTCCACGAGTACGTCCGCAAGTCCCGCGCCCGCTTCCCCGAAGGGATTGACCTTTTCATTTGGGACGACGAGTCCGTGTCGATCCGCGGTCGATTGAGCACGCTTGCCGGCTCCCTCGTCCAAGGCGGCGTGCTCGTGATGCTGCTGCTGGGACTCTTTCTCCGGCCGATGCTGGCGTTCTGGATCGTACTTGGCATTCCCGTCGCTGTCGCTGGCGGAGTGCTGACGATGCCGTTATTCGGCCTCACCGCCAACGTGATGAGCCTGTTCGGGTTCATCATCGTCGTTGGGGTCGTGGTCGATGACGCGATCGTCACCGGCGAGAACATCTACATGAAGCTGCGCGACGGTGTCCCGCCGCTCGACGCCGCTATCGATGGCGCGCACGAGGTGGCGGTTCCCGTGACCTTCGGCGTTCTGACGACGATCGTCGCCTTTTTGCCGCTGGTGTTTTTCGAGGGGAGTTGGGGCGACTTCGCGTCCCAAGTGCCGCCCGTCGTCGCTCCCGTTTTACTTTTTTCCCTCATCGAATCGAAGCTGATCCTTCCCGCCCATCTCAAGCACTTGCGGGCCGCTCCGCATGACAACGCCTTCTCACGCTTCCAAGCCTCGATCGCCAACGGGCTTGAGATCTTCGTCGACAGGGTCTATGTGCCGGTGCTCGAGCTCGCCATGCGCTACCGAGCGTCGGTGTTGGCCTTGTTCTTCGTGGGCGCCCTGTTGATGATCGCTTATTGCCGCAGCGGGCGGATGGAGTTTATCGCCTACCCGGCCGTCGATGGGCAGCGGATCTCCGCCGAGCTCGACATGCCGGACGACACTCCCTTGGAAGTGACCAAGCGGTACCTGGACCGCATCGAGGACGCTCTGCTGGAGATGAGACAGGAGTACGTCGATCCGGGGACCGGCCAGTCGCTGGTCCTCAACATCTCCAAGCTCATCGGGGCCGCCCGGATCCACCGCGACTTCGACAAGTCACGCGGCGTCATTTCATTCGAGGTGCTCTCACCGACGGACCGGACCGAACCGGGGCCGAAGAACAGCGAGCTGGTCACCCGCTGGACCGAGCTCGTCGGGCCGATCCCCGAGGCGACCGAGTTCCGCGTCCGCTCCGACTCGGGTGTTCGTAATGAACAGGACTTCGACGGCGAGAACCTCAACATCGAGCTCCGCGGCCCGATGTCGCCCGAGAAAGCGGACGTCGCCCGCCAGATCCGGGCCATCCTCCAAGAGTACGCCGGCTTCGCCTCGACTTGGGCGAACATCAACTACGGCCAGGACGAGCTCGAGCTGAAGCTCAAGCCGCTCGCCGCCGAGTTGGGGCTCACCCAACAGCTCCTCGCCCAGCAAATCCGCCAAGCGTTCTTCGGCGAAGAGGCCCAGCGCGTGCAACGCGGCATCGACGACATCCGCGTCATGGTGCGGCTGCCCCGTGAGCAGCGGGAGTCACTCTACACCCTCGATCGCATGCGGATCCGGACGCCCCAGGGGGCGAACGTGCCGCTCTCGACCGTCGCCGAGGTGGCCTTCACCAAGGCGCCTTCCTCCGTCCAACGAAAAGACGGCTCCGAGATCCTCCGCATCGGCGCCCAGCCGGCCGACGAGACGGTGGACGTGCTCGGCATCGCCCGGGAAATCAATCCTCGAATTGCCGAACTGTGCGCAGCCAACGGGCTCGGGTTCGATTACGTGGGGTACGTCGCCGAGGCCGGCGACGCCCAGCGGACGACCATCCTCGGGTCGCTGCTGCTTTGCTTCTGCCTTTACGGGCTGTTGGCGATCGCGCTGAATTCGATGACCCAGCCCTTCTTCGTCATGCTCGCGGTGCCCTTCGCGATCATCGGCGCCCTGTTAGGGCATCTCTGGATGGGGATCACGCCGTCTTATCTGTCGGTGTTCGGGATCCTGGCACTGGCGGGCGTCGCGGTGAACGACACGCTGGTGATGATCGACTACGTCAATCGCCGCCGTGAAGAGGGGGCGTCGATCGAGGAGGCCGCGTTGCTCTCGGGCGCCAGACGGTTCCGACCGATCATGCTGACCTCCGTCACCACGTTCATCGGCTTGGTGCCGCTCATGATGGACAAATCACTCCAAGCCCAGTTCTTGATTCCGATGGCCGTATCGTTGGCGTTCGGCGTCATGTTCGCGACGCTGGTCTCGCTCTTCCTGGTGCCGACGGCGCTGGTCTCCGCCAGCGACACCGTCAAAGCGATCAGCGCCGTCAAGCGCTGGTACTTCCGGCCCTTCCGGAAAGCCGCGACTGAAAGCTAGCCCCGCCGTTCTTGCCACCGTAGGGGGAAACGCCATGACGCCAGAAGCGCCAAGAGGAATTGGAAGGTAATTTGACAGGATGTACAGGATCGACAGGATGACTTCCACGAGCCGATATCCTATCGATCGTGTAAATCCTGTCTAAAAACTCTTGGCGATCCCTGGCGCTCCTGGCGTCTTGGCGGTTTCAGAAAATATCTTGCACAAAGGCCGCTCGGTCGCGCATCGTTAGCGTTGTATGGCCGAAATGCCCTTCCACGACCGCGTCCACTTGCTGACCGACCAGCTCGGTCTGCCGGGGGTCGACGTGCTCGGTGGGCTCTTTGACCTGACTGCCCATCGCCTGGTGCGGCTCGCCGTAGCGATCACCCGCAACCAGTACGACGGCGAGGACGCCGTTCAGGCCGTGATGACCCGGATCGCCCTGCGGCCCGAGCCGCTGCGGGGGGCCCAGGCGCCCTGGGCGTACCTCCTGCGGATGGTGCGGAACGAGGCCCTGCTGATCGCCCGCAAGAAGAAGCGTTGGATCACGACCACCCACTCGATCACCGATCTGGTGACCCGCCGCCGCGTCGATGAGCTGGAGCAAGAAGACACCCACCGCGCAGTTTGGTCCGCGCTGCGAACTCTGCCGCCGGCGCAAGCCGAGGTCGTCGTGCTGAAGACCTGGGAGGGTATGACCTTCGCCGAGATTGCCGAACTGCTGGACGAGTCGCCCAACACCGTCGCCAGCCGCTACCAATACGGCCTTCAGAAACTCGCCGACCGGCTCCAGAAAGCGGCGGCCGAGGCGATGGGAGAACGCGCGCTGAGGAATGTCGCTCCCAATCGCGGCGCACCTCGTCAAGGCGCATCCAATCGAGGAGGCCACCGATGAGTTACCTCCCCCCCGAGCAGCTCGATGCGGCCGGCGTGCAGGCGCTACTCGCGGCAGCCGGTGACTACGTCGGTCCTTCGGACGACCTCCGCCCCCGGGTGATCGAAGAAGTCCGGCGGCTGCGCAGCGGCGGCCAGCGGCGATGGCGGCTGATGCTAGCCAGCGGTTCGGCTCTGGCGGCCGTCGTTCTCGTTTCGGTGCAGGCTTCGACGATGAGCCAGTCGCTATCGGAAGCCACGCCCTCGCAGCGCGTCGCCGAAATGGTGGCCCACAGCGAAGCGACCCGCAAATCGACCGGCGAAGGGCTGTGGGCTCTGGTGGACGCCTTCTTCGCCGTCCGCAACGAGCAGGCCGAAGCCTTCCGCCCGGGCAGCGCCGCCACGGACAGCGCGGCCTCGGGCAGCGCCGCCTCGGATGCTGCTGCCACCGAGGCCCCTCTCACTGACCATTCGCTCGGCGAATCTTCCGAAGCGGATGCACAAAAACCTGCGGACAGCGGCTCCTTCTAGTCAGCAGGCGGCCAGGTGGACCGCCGCTTCGGCGCCCCGCAACCGCCCCTATGGCTGGCAATCGCTCTCAATCGCTCGGCGAACTCGACGAGCTCCTGGCGTCGCTCGACGAGGCGGGCGTGGCCCTGGACCTCGGCTTCGCTCCCGGTCCGTTAGGTGAGCGGCTTTCTGTCGACGACGAACAGCCCGCTGCGTACCGCCGGCTCGTCGCGGAATGGAACTCGAGCGACGGCGCCGCCGGAGCTCTCGAATCGGCCCTCGACCGGATCCTTCTGCCCGCTAAGCAACACAGCGACTACGCCAAGCGGATGGCGATCGGCCTAGCCTACCCCGCGCTGCTGGCGACGTTGGCTTGTGGCGTCGCGGCGGCGATGGGCTATACCCTCCTGCCGCTCTTCGAATCCACCTACGAGCAACTCCACGAGCCGGTCGGACCAGCCGTCGCGAGGCTGCAGATCTTACGGACCTTGACTCCGCTATGGCTGGTCGCGGTCCCCCTCGCACTTGCTTACGGCGTGAATTGGGTGAAGCAAAGCGACCGTCGTCAGCCCGCCGAGGGGCCGGTGCGCTGGACACGGCTCGCCGAATGGGCGGAGCGTAGCGGCAACGACGACGACCGCCGCGCAGTCGCCAACCTCCAGGCCCATCGGGCGTACCGGCGCGTCTGGCGGAGGACGATCTACTGGCCGCTGATCGCGCTGGTAGTCGTCGGCGGCGGCGCAACGCTGCTGCTGGGGCTCGCTCTGTTCGAGCCGATGATCGAGTTGCTGTACCGCCTTGCTCACTGAACGCTTGGATTTGCCCCTTCGATGCCCCGCTACCGGTACGAAACGACCAACAACTCCGGCACGCCCTGCCTCGGCGTGCTGACAACGACGAGCGCCGCCGCCGCGACGGCCGCGCTCGAGGCGCAAGGGCTGCGTGTCCGCTCGGTATCGCTCGACGATCGGCAGCTCGGCGAGGCCGAGGCGCCGA
>JBGSJY010000044.1:0-2051 GCA_041741515.1 Pirellulales bacterium
CGCGACCGCCGCGTTGTCGATGACGCGGTTGCAGACCATCTCGACGGCAGCGGGGTCGGTCGGCGCGTCGGCGGTCGCTACCTCGGCGAGCTTCCAGGCGAGCTGGTCGGTTGTCGGCAGCGGCACGGCCGACGGGTAGACGCGAACGGTGTGTTGCTGCATGCGATGCGAAGGTCCCGGGGCCGGGCGCCGCAACGGATGACGCCCTCTATCCCTGCAACGTTAGGGCGGATCGGCCGGCGAAGCTAGCCGTGCGGCGCGCCCGCCGACGTCGGCTGGTGGGCGGACCCACGAGGCTGGGGTGGGAGCGTCGGCGTCGGCGGATTGCTAAAGGGTGGGCTCCCCCATCCCATCCCCGCGGATTCCGGCGCCCGCCGGGATGCGATCGCTGGCGATCCCCTCTGCTCTCCGAGTACAATCCGCCCCGAAGCGGTCATCTTCTCCGGAGAACTCTCGATGGTTCCCACCGACTTAGCGTCCCGTGTTGTCTTGCTCCTGCTAACCGCCAGCTCTTACGCCCACGCGGATTTCGATCATCTGCTAACTCGCGTGCCGTCCGGAGCCAACCTCCTGATGATGGTTGACGCCGAGGCGGTCCTCACCAGCCAACTTGCGAAGGCGGAAAACTGGGGCGAGGCCTACGCAACCCGATTCGGATCGGCGCCGCTCATGCTGCCCCCCAGCGCAAAGCAGTTCGTGATGGGGGCGCGGCTTGACTTAGCAACGATGACGCCCGAATGGCAGGCGGCCGCAACGCAACTCAGGAAGGACTTGCCGATGAGCGCCGTCGCCCGTCTCGCTCAGGGAACCGAGGAAGAGATCGGCGGCGTGGCCGCGGTCGCTTCTCAACGAGGAGACTACCTCCTCAAGTTCGGCGACAGCGAGTTTGGGATGATGCGCCCCGCGGATCGGCAACGCACAGCGCAGTGGATTCGCGCAACTTCGTCCGCCGCGGAGCCAAGCCTGTCGGCATATCTAACGAAGGCCGCCGCCTACCCCAGGGATGCTGGGACCGATGTCATACTCGCGATCGACCTGACCGACGCGATGGGAATCGATGCGATCCGCGCCGCGACGGCCGCATCGCCGGTGCTGGCGAGAGCCGGCGTCGATCCAGTAGCCGCCGCCAAGGTTCTGGCAGGGCTCGAAGGTCTGACCCTCGGCGTAAAGATCTCCGATCGCGCTCATGGCTCGCTTCGCGTCGACTTCGCCTCGGACATCGATCTCATCGCGCCGATCGCGAAGGACCTCTTGCTTGAGGCGTTGGAAGAAGCGGGGATGATGATCGACGAATTCGGCAGTTGGAAACTGCAAACCGGCAAGGACTCGTTCCGGATCTCCGGCGCGTTCACAACAAGTGGCCTGCGACGCGTCTTTGACCTGCTCGAACTCGATGCGTCGGCCATCGGCGAATCGAATGACACTTCTGTCAAGGTAGATGCCGCCGACGGCAAGACCATCGATCGCTATGTCACCTTGCAGTATTACGAGGGGGTCACAAGCTACCTTCACGATCTCAAGATGGAGACGGGCGCCAAGTCGTACTACACCATTGCCCGCTGGTTCGAGCGCTACGCGGACCGGATCGATCGGCTGCCCCTGTTGGGCGTCGATCCGGAATTGCTGGCCTACAGCCAGCAGACCGTAGGACTTCTCCGCGACTGCGGGTCGGCGATCCGTGGTGGCGGAATCCGCGCGGGAGGGCGATCGGCGGGCGTGCAAGGCTCGAGCAACGCCTCTTACGGCTCTTACAACAACTCGGTCTTCAGCAGCAGTCTCTACACGACCTACCAAGTGGGCCAAGACGCCATCCGAGACGCCGATTCACAGCGCCGCGCGATCCGGGGGCAGGAGCGGGCCCAGAGCTCCGCGGACGTAAGAGAAATTGTCCGCAACATCCAGGAAGAGACCTCACGGATACGCCGCGTGATGACCGAGAAGCACGGCATCGAGTTTTAGCGCCCGGCTCGGTCTTAGTTGCGGGTGAGCAGCCGTGCGAAAGTTACTTTCTGAGCGCGCCAAAATAGCCAGAGCGGGGGGGGGGGGGGGGG
>JBGSJY010000045.1:0-1545 GCA_041741515.1 Pirellulales bacterium
GTCGGGTCCTTGATGTCGCCGATCCGCACCAAGCGATCACCCGTCCTTAGCCCAGCCTGCCAA
Organism: Pirellulales bacterium; assembly: GCA_041741515.1. GTDB lineage: Bacteria > Planctomycetota > Planctomycetia > Pirellulales > Lacipirellulaceae > Botrimarina. The sequence continues at coordinate 64 of JBGSJY010000045.1, forward strand.
GCGGGTCCGCCGGCGATCGTGCCGCCGACGCTCGCCGGGGTCTCCGGCACGCCGATGCCGTACGCGATAAACGCCATCACTACGGCGAAGATCACGTTCATGATCACGCCCGCGGAGATGATCGCCATGCGTTGCGGCACGCTCTTGGCCATGTAGCTGCGTTTGTGAATCCAGACCTTCTTGCCGTCGGGGCCCATGACCTCCTTGGCGTCGGGCGAACCCTCAAGCGCCTTCGACTTCTCGATCTCCTCGGCGATCGCCCCGGCGTTGTCCTCCTGGCCGAACATCTTCACGTACCCGCCCAGCGGCAGGATGCCGATGCCGTATTCGGTCTCGCCCCACTTGCGGCTGAGCTTGAGCCCGCCGACATCGAACCCGATCATGAACTTGTCGCAACGCACCCCACACGCCTTAGCGACGAGGAAGTGGCCCAGCTCGTGAACAAAGATCACGAAGCCCAGACCGAGCGCGACTTGAAGAATGGCGAAGAGGGTTTGCATCGGGGGAGGGGTGAGGCTTGAGGGATGAGGCGTGAGGGTTGGTAAGGTGAGCCATACGGCCCCGAGGCGCGAACCCTCAGGACTCACGCCTCGAGCCTCATCACGCACAGACCCAGCTGTGAATTTCTTCTCGCGCCCAGAGGTCGAGTTCTTCGAGCCGCTGGAGCGTTGGATTGGCTTCGTAGTCGTGAGCTTCAAGAATGCTGCAGCACGCCGGGACGATCTCGGTGAAGTGCAGGTCCCCTTCGAGGAACGACTGCACCGCCGCTTCGTTGGCCGCGTTGAGCACCGCGCCGCTGGTGCCCCCTTGGCGGGCGACCTCGAACCCCAGCGCCAGCGCCGGGAAGCGATCGAAGTCGGCGGGCTCGAAACGCAGCTCGTGCATCTTCGCCCAATTGACCCGGTCGGCGGGACCCGGCAGCCGCTCGGGGTAATTCAGCGCGTACTGGATCGGCAGCTTCATGTCGGGAGGGCCGAGCTGCGCCACAACCGAACCGTCCACGAACTCGACCATCGAGTGGATGATTGACTGGGGGTGGATCAGCACCTGGATCTGCTCGGCGGGGATGTCGAAGAGCCACCGCGCCTCGATCACCTCCAGCGCCTTGTTCATCATCGTGGCCGAGTCGATCGTGATTTTTGGCCCCATCTCCCAGGTGGGGTGGGCGAGCGCCTCATCGACGGTCACCTGGGCGAGGTGCTCGCGGGCCCAGGTGCGGAACGGCCCGCCGCTGGCCGTGAGGACGATCCGTTCGACCTCCTCACGCCGGCCGCAAGCCATCGACTGGAACACCGCGCTGTGCTCGCTATCGACCGGCAGCAGACGCTGCGGCGCGCCCGGCTTCTTCTTCCGCTCGGCGTCGAGCATCGACCGCACCAGCGGTCCTGCGGTGACGAGCGTCTCTTTGTTCGCCAAGGCGACCGTTTTGCCCGCTTCGAGCGCGGCGAGCGTGCTGCGGACGCCCGCGGCGCCGACGATCGC
>JBGSJY010000046.1:0-17163 GCA_041741515.1 Pirellulales bacterium
GCCGGTAGCCGTAACGCACGTGCTCACGCACTAGCTCGAGGATCCGCTTCACCAGCGGCGCCTCGTCGTCCTTCGGCCTCTCACGGTAACGCTGGCTACTCCGCGGCTGGTCCAGCGCTCGACACGCCCTCCGCTCGGAGATCGAGATCGGCGGCGCCTTGCCGGGGAGCGACTTCGACCGCTTGAACCACATTCTGGGCGACGGAGTCGCCGAACTTGGTGGAACTCTAGAAGTCATCCTTACCGGGGGCTTCCAACCCCTACTCGGTCAGTCGTTCACGTTCCTCACCGCCAGCGGGTCCGTCGAAGGAGAGTTCGAGGAACTCTCGCTCCCGGAGATGGGGGGCGGGCTGTTCCTCGAAGTCGAATACGCCCCGAATAGCGTGTCGCTTTCCGTTCAGGGGTTGTTGGGGGACTACAACTACGACGGCGCCGTCGACGCGGCCGACTACACCGTCTGGCGTGACGGCCTCGGCACGACGTTCACGCCCTCCGAGTACGACGTCTGGGCGAGCAACTTCGGCGCAACCTCGCCGGCCGATTCTGCAACCGTTCCCGAACCTTCCGTGGGCCTGCTCCTGGTTGCCGCGATCTACGCCGGATGGCTATCACGGCACCGAAGTCCGGCCCGGTAAGGGATGCGAGCCCGCCCGCTCCAGTTTTCTCGGCCAGAAGCATTCGAGAGATCTGCGACACCGAAGTCGACAACGACGAGGTTGGACTCAGCATCCATCGCGGTGAGCTGCTGGAAGAACGGTTCGACCTTCTCGGGCCGCGTGCTGACCTGACGCCGCAAGACCGTGCCTCACCCATTGTCACGGACACAAACGGTGAGCTGCTTCGCGTTCTGGTCGATGGCCAAATACAACATCGTCAGGTCCTCCTGGGGGGTCGTTGGCGAGCGATACGCTTCGTCCGCATTGACTAACGAAACCATGATGAAGCACTTCGCTCTAGGCCACCGCCTCTTTCATAGAATCGCCCTCGCCCAGATAACGCTGCCCCAAACGGTGGGCGGTGGCGACGACCTCTGAGGGAGTGCGGTCGATTCGACCGCGGGACGAACCTCCTACTGCTGGTTTCGCGGATGGGCAAATTGGCGCTTATCTCACCGCCCGGCAAACCTGCGGAGGCTGTAAACGTCTCCGCGAATTCCGACCTACGCCAAACCTGCGGAGGCTTCGTCGTTCGACGCAGCTTTTCAGGGTACCCCCAAGTGCGCAAGGTGTGACCCGGATTTGTCTCAATATGTAGAAATGCGCAAACGCGGGCGACGATACTGTATCCCCGGTCAGTCGTCCCCCGATGGCTTCCGCTCAGAAACCGACCTTGTTCCAAACGCCTCCGCCATGACGCGGTCGAGACGTTCTCGTAGTTGCTCCATCTGGTCTGCGCTGAGGCGTTGGCCGGCTAGGCTCACCAGGTGCAAGCCGACGATTGCCCCCGCGCCGACGGGGATCGCGATCAGCGCCCAAGGCGCCGTTCCGAGCATCGCCTGTACGCAGCCGTAGATGGCACCGCACAGCACCACGAACCCGCCGGCAAAGTACAGCATCATCACCAGCGTCCAGACCTCCGGGCGCGGTGAGAACCGCCCGAACAGTTCGACGCCCCCGTCGTCGGTCGGGCTGAGCTGCACCGACAGATGAGGCGACCAAAGGCGACGCTCCGCCGGGGCGACGCGGAAGTCGAAGCACGACCCGGCCGCGTCGGCGTGCGTGCCCAGATCGCTGCATAGCATGGCGTTCCGCAGGCGTGCGATCGTGTCCTCGACCGGGCCGGCGACCTCGACCCGAAAAGTCGGCTGCATCCGTAACGGCTTCATCGCCTGATCGATTTCCAGAAAAAGGGGCCGGGGGTGAAGAGGCTCGTTGGCCGAGACCAACAAACTCCGATTATATCGAGCGGTTTGGCTCGCTGCGGCCTGGCTGGGACCGGACGATGGGCCAAAACCCGTCATCGGATTCTGGCCCCAGATTCGACGAAAGCCGACCCACCCGCGTAGTCCAGGCGTTCCATCGGTCGACCGATGAAGCCGATGCTGGCGTCGAGCATCCGAATTTCGCTGAGGTGAGCTGCACCGACGCGGCCTGGCAGCCTGAGAAGAGTGGCCGAGCGATCCTCGACCGGGTGCCGCCCATCCACAGAGGTCGTCGCGACCTCAGCGAGTTCGCCGTCCGCCTTCGGCGCCTAGGATGAGGCAACCTCGGCGACTTAGCCGATCGCCTCGCCGCACTAAGTCGCGCTCAGTCGGCGGCAAGCGTGACCTTCGCCAGGAGCAAGTCGATGAGGCGTTTGGCCGAAGTGATTTTTTCGAGATCGTAGAAGACGGCCCCATCGCCGGTACCCGACCCGCGACCCGTCAACTCGAGCAGCGTGTACGGCTGTTCGGAATCCGTTTCGATGTAGGCGGTGTAGAGCAGCGATGGCTGACCTAGTCGCGGGTCGGGAAAAGCGTCGTTCGGGTCGCCGGGCGCGTTGACCTCGACGCATAGCACGATGGCGCCGTTCTTCGTCGACACCAAGTAATCGTCGAGCGTGAAGCTGTGCGTTGGCGTCGCGCCAGAGACAGCATCGGTGTCGCCTCCGGGCAGGACGCCTGACACGAGCGAGTAGCGACCCCGCCAGATCGGCAGCACCGCCGCGCGTTCGACTCGCTCGCCGTGCCAATCGGGGTTGTCCGAGTACGCGACACGCGGATCGAGGTAGAGCGTCTCGATCATCGAGCCGGTCGTCGTCTCAGCCCACACCGCGATCGTTGGCGGTGGGGCCGACCCCTGCTTCAGCTTCAGGAGCAGCGACACCCTTAGGTCGGCGTCCCCGGAAGGCTTTCTCGCTACCGTGAGCGACGCGTCGCCGCCCCATTCGAAGCCCGAAAGTGGATCGGTTCGCACGATTTGCGCCCGGTGTCGCGCTTCGTACCCTTGGGCGACAATCAGCTCGGCCGGCCGCCAGCCCCGCGCAGCCACGACGATCAGCACCGCGACGGCGACCAGCGCCCCGACGATATCGGCCGGCAGCCCCCAGGGGCGTCGCTTACCGGCCCTGGCGCGGAAGTAGGGCAACCTCGATGCGAGGTGCAGCCCGATCAGCACGACCGTGGCGATCGCGACGAGGATGTGGACCCGTGCGACAACGATCGAGAACGGCTGCAGGAACAGCATCGCCCCGCTGACCGCCATCGCCGCGGAAGCGAACAGTAGGCCAAAGTTGACGACGTGTCGCATCCTACGCGTAACCGATTAGATTGCGCAGCTCGCCGATATAGTGCTCGCCGACGGTCTTGGGCGTCGCCCCGTGCCGCTTGCAGAGCGCGGCCGCGTAACCGACAGCGATGCCCATCTGCCCGCAGGTCTTCATCACCCGGGGGCCGCAGAGTCCGATGTGCGAGCAGCTGAAGCAGCGGCCCGCCATCATAAGATTTTCCAGGTCTTTCGAGTAGAGGCAGCGGAACGGCAGGTAGTATTTCCCACCCGGCTTGCGAAAGATCGCCTCCGACAAGAAATCGACTTTCGCGCCCGTTTGTTGAATCTGGTAATGGGCGTCGATCTCCCGAACCTCCTCGACCACGGCGTCCGGGAACTCTCGGAGCTGCGTCATGTCGCTCATCGTGTAGAGGTAATCGCCAACGATTCGCCGCGACTCCCGCTTTCCTCCTATGAACGCGACCCAATCGAGTTCGAGCGTCGCGTTCTTCGGGTGCCGCTTCGCGTTCGCAAATGAGCCATACACGGCGCGGAGCAGGTGGTCGCGGATCTGCTCGGCGTCATCGATCTGGTTGAGGTCGGGCGCGGAGTACTCCCACTGCCAATCGCCGGCGGTCGCCGTGTGTCGGCCCGCAACGGGCGCCGCCCATGGCGTCGCGGGGAAGTCGGAGGGGCGATCGGTGCGCCGCGAATTCCACAAGACGCTCGTGCCCATCACACGCCCGTCGGCAACGGTTGGGCTCCAGAGGTCTCCGTGGAGGTCCCAAGCCTCGCCGAATTCATCCTTCGACTCTCGCCCGTATCGGCACTCGGCGCCTCCCCAGTAGCCGAGCCATCCGTCGCCGGTCGCATCGACGAATAACGGCGCCCTGAACCGGGTGATCTCGCCCGTGGTCGCCTTGCGGGCCTCGACGCTGGCGATCGAGTTACCCTGACGCTCAAGCCCGATCGCCAGGTAGTGCGGGAAGAGCTCGACCCCCGACTCGGCGAGCGTTGTCTCGCGTTTCTGCTGCGCCGGGATCGCTTCGCTGCTCCCGTTCGGGTAGTGGGGCGTGTCGATCGTGGCGAGCAGCTCTTCACCCTTGCCGGGAATCCCGATGGTGTGGACGCGCACTTCCTGACTCGCGTTCCCACCGAACACGGGACGGTCTTGGAGCAGCGCCACCGAGAGGCCTTGCGACTTGGCCGCGAGCGCCGCGGCGCACCCGGCTATGCCGCCGCCGATGACAACCAGATCGAAACTGCGTTCTTCAATCGCCTGCGCGTCGCGCCCGGTCGCTCGATCCTTCCAATCGGAAAGCGCGACGAGGTCATCCGAAGGGAGATCGGGCGACTCTTCTTTAGAAAAGTAGAGCGCGTCGCAACGGCCGTCGAATCCCGTCAAGTCGATGAGCTCGATCGTCAGTTCGCTCGGGTCGGAAACCGTCACCGACCCGCCGTCCTGCCAATGCCATTTTTCGCCCTTCGCGCCGAAGACGGGGTCTAGTGGCTTGCCGTTAACGGCGACCCGGAACCTGCCGGGCGACTCCCAGGGCCCCGGGCACCAGTCGCGGGTCCGAACCCAGACACGCCATTCGCCCCCCGCGGGAAGCTTGGTCGTCGTCTTGGCGTTGACGACGGGCTGGCCCATGCCGTGGGCGAGCAGGTAGTTCCCGCCCATCTGCTGGTAGTGCTGAGTATCGAGTTTCCAACCACCGAGATCGGCGAAGGACGAGGCTTCGACGAGCACCCCGGTCCCGCTTCCCGTGCGGCCCGACTTCGATTCCGCTCCCATCGAGTAGCGTGGGACGGCAGTCGCTGTCAACGCGACGCCGCCGACGACACGGAGGAACTCTCTGCGGAGCATGGACGACCTTCGGGTCTTGAGAAGTTGAACGAGTAACGCAGGATCGAGCGACACGGTCCGGGATTGCCTATCCGATAGTCTCGCCTGCCGATCTGCGCGGATCAATGGATGCCGGAGAGGGGGTCACTGGCGGCGTGTGATCTCTTCGATGAAAAGCGAGCCTGGGACACCCCCGCCTTTTTCAATGGGAAGTCGCCAGAGGTGTGGATCACCGCCTGCAGTTCGGGACAGCGATACCTGGGCGAGGGTGGTCCAGCTTCGGCAACTTGGCTGGAGCCGAACTGAACGAGGTGATGTTCACCGGACGCGGTTTCTGGGGCCACCCAAAACTGCTTCGGCCGATGAAGCCGACGCGTCGAAGCAGATCAGCCAGAATGTGCGGGCCTGAGCAACCGAACGCATTCTACAGTTCGCATCCTGTATTCCTACCCGACGACGGGCCGACATTGGTCGCGAGCAACGCGGCTGACGATCAGCTCAAATTCAGGGTGAGGTGGCGTGGAGCAATGTAGGTGACTATTCCACACAAAAACACTAATGCTAATGAAGACGCATTGGGCTCTGGAACGGCTACGGCGCTTGAGACAAATATCCCAGTTGACCCATCGTCAAAGGAAGCAAGAAAGGCCACTAGCCCATTCTCATTGATTCGATATCCGCCTCGGTTTTCCACACTCGTGACTTTGCGGAAGTCGATGCCCGGACCATCGTCTATATCAAGCAGGTCTCCCTCTCTGACGATGTTGACGATGTTTCCACTAAGGTCTTGAGCCCAAAGCCCGCCATCGTTTGCGCCCGTGATGTTTGGGCCGAGTATCTCCGCCCAAAAAAGCATTTGACCCGAGTCACCTAATTCAAACGAATCACTGCGTCCATTTGACACCCGGCCAAACACAGCACCTGGAAGGCCAGGTACAGCGTCACCTTCCCGGACAACTATCTCAAACTCATCACTAAAGCCGTCAGACCAAAGGCTTATGTTGTTGGAGTTAGTTACGTCAGAACCTGAAAGTCCGGCAAGAAACGCGATCTTGCCAGTCGGCGTCGATTCTAGATCGACGAGCCCTCCTTGCAAACGCAGGTCGGGCATGCCTGGTGCGGGATCACCAGTCCGAAGTACGAGTTCCAAACCATTGCCGCTTCGATTCGACCATATTCCGCGGTCGCTGCCGTCGCGTGTAAGGGTGGAGTTAAACGTGACAAACCCATCAACAGATGGCGCTGTAAGGTCGTACGAATTAAAATTGATAAACGCAGCATCAGTTGTTCCGGGGGCTGTATCCCCAGTTCTCGCGATCAATTCGAATTGACCTGTGTTGCTTCGCGTCCACAATCCAACGTTGTCAAGAAAAACTAGATCACCCTCTTTGCCTACCCGCCAGCTACCGGGGGCTCCAAATTGTATTCCGTCCACGCCAGGCGCTGGATCTCCTGGCGTGAATATTCGAGAAACCGTCCCGTCAATATCTTGCCACATTGCAATCCCAATCCGCGACCCATTATCCAGTAAGCCTGAAGAAAAAACGACTTGGCCGTTTTCCAACTGTCTGCCGGTAAGGTAGTTCTGATTGGACGGGTCAACCAAAACCTCGTCCCCATAGGTCGGCGCTGCGTCGCCACTTCGGGCAAGGAGTCTAGGTGGTAAGCTGGTAGAACCTAGCCACAAGCCCACATTATTCGACGAATCAATGCCAAGCGATTCGTCTAGGCGAAGAGTTGCTCGAAACACTTTGCCCGGCATGCGTGGTGCTGATATCGTTTGAAAGACAGCTTCGCTGCCGGGAATCGCCTTGTCACCGGCGCGAACGACAAGATGCAGTTCATTGTTGCCTGCTTCCGACCAGTAGCCAGTTGGGGGACGTAGCGATTCATTGGCGGCTATGAAAGAGTCACTGGCTACTATCCGCCGCGCCGGGACGATGGGCTCAATCCCGAAGCCAGTCAGCATCGCAGGGAACTCGACATTGCCGTCGTTAGCAATCGTTGGAAGACCAAAGCTTGAGAATACAGCGCCGGAAGCACCGGGTGCAATTTGGCCGCTGAGAGCAACCGTCCTTAGAACTTCGTTCGCTTGAACGGAGAGGCAGGCTTTTGGAGAAAGCAGGCAGAAAGCCAGGAAGAAGGAAGACCTGCAAGGAGACAAGAGATGCATGAGTTTCTTCGGTAAATTGGGCTAGTGCTCCGGTGCGCCGATTGTAGCAACGTGTCGCGCTCGCCGCAGCTAAGTTTGCCGGTTACCGGCGATGTATCGTCGTAGCCATGGCAAAGCCGTAAACCCATCTCGGTGGTGTCTACTAAAGTTTCCCGAAGGCAGACGGGACGTTTCGAGAATCGGTCGGGCCATGAGGTCTTCCGTCATAGACGTCCACGACGCCCACCTCCGCGGTTGCCAATCTACCTGAGCGTGGAGTGTCCTGCTCAATGGCTCTTCGTCACGCTGGCTGGCAGAAGCCCGGACAGGCGTGACTTTTGCTCAGTCGGCGGCGACCGTAAGGTTCTTCGGGCAGCTGACTGATGCATCTATCGCCTTTGGACCAACCTGCAGAGGCGTGAAACTTCTCAGCACTTCCGGCCGTCCCCAATCTCGCATCGGTGCAGCTCACCTCGGGCATTTGCGGAATCTCGGAAAGTGCGTCGGCTTCATCGTTCTCGGCAGGTTCGAGTATCCCCCAAACTGCGGCCGCTGGACATCATCTCGGTGAAATATGGCCCATCTCTACGACGCTTCGGCGTGAAACGCCGAACGCACGAAGCACGCGCCGGTCCGGGAGGTCGGCAGAGGCCGCTACGGAATGCCGTTCGAGCCCTCGGTCGATGAAGCCGACGCGGGTTTGGCGGATGTCGAAAGCCGCTCAGGCATTTACGACGTCGGCAGTTTGGACTGACGAGTTACGCACTGTTAGCTCGCCTTTCGGCAACGCAGTCGAAACTGCGTTTTCTCGCGGTCTGATCGACCGCACTGGCTCAGCAGTGGCCGCCACCTCCAGCAGTTCAGCGGAGATTGTATCCTCAGCAGAAGGTCCAATCGCCAGCAAATGGAACGTGCTGAAATCCACGTCGGTAGATACGACCGCAGATCAAGCGTCTCTGAAAGATGGCTCAGCGGAAGCCGCCTAACGCTTCCTTTTCCACTGCATTGCGGCAAGACCGCACAGCAGCAACAAAGCGGCGCCGGCCGGCTCTGGAACCGGGGTCGAAAGGGTTGCAGGGAACTTGGCGCCGTAGTTGGCTGCCCAGAGGTTGAACCCGGTCTGACCATCGTCGGGCGAGCCGCCGTCGCGCCACACCGTGTAGTCGGCGGCGTCGACGACGTCGTCACCGTTGTAGTCACCAGCCAACCCCAATCGAACGGAAAAGGAGTTAGCTGTCTGGACCACACTCCAGCCGAGACCTGGGCCCGCATTGGGAAGTGACATCGATTGGAAGGCACCAAACACCCCTCCACCGGCCGCGATCAACTCATAGGTTTGCCCGAAGTTTATTCCGCTCTCGTAGACGACCTCCAGGCCGCCGGCAAGGTCAGCGGCGCCGGGGGTGAATAATCGATCGTTCTCGAAGCGATCCAAAACAAATCGAATACTCGCGTCGCCGGATTGCACAAATCCGGCGGCAAGGGTCGTCGTTTGGTGGGCATCGGAGAATGCGCCGAAATCGAGATTCCCTTGGTTATAAATCCTCGCGCCGACGTTGGTCGATGTGATCCGCAACAGACCACCAGGAAGCTGCACCAGCGTCCCAGGCCCCGAAACGGTCGCCCCGGGAGCAATCGCAGTGTAGTTCGTATCGAGTTCGAGATCGGCGGCTAAGGTCGTCAAACTTCCACTGAAGAGGATCAGTCTCGGCACATTGATCCGGGATGTCGCGCTGATAACTTCGAGTCTCTCCCGAACATAGGGCGTATCGGTCGTGCCGGTAGACGTGTTGACACTCCGCAGGTAGCCGCCCCGAAGCAGTATTCGAGAATTGTCGCCGAAATCGAACGTAAATCCGTTCATCAGAACGCCGCTCCCCGACGGACCGGCGTCGAGGAGGCCATTGAACTCGAAGGCGACATTGTCGCGAAGTTCCAGCGTCCCCTGCGTAGCGAGCAACGCACCCGTGTTGGTCGCGCCGTCCCAGTCGTTGTCGTTCCCGGCTGTTCCGACGACCAGCGTCCCGAGGCTCGCTTCGATGCGGGTGTTGTTGACGACCCGGGCAGAAACGAGCCCGTGACCGCGGATGCCGAGGGAATTATCGACCGTAATGGCGCCGCCGCGGACCTCGCCGCCGATCAGGCTGATATTCGCGAACCCACTTGAGCTCCAAGGGTTAACGACGTTCAACACGCCGTCCTCGTCGTTGGTGCCGATATTCCGCACGTCGAGGATCGCCCCGGTGACCGTGAGCACGCCGTCGTCGGCCCGCAGGTCGGCCGAACCGTCGAAGTCGATGGCGGTTTGGATCGTTCCGAAACCGTGCAGGGCGTGGCCGCTGGTCATGGCGAGGATTCCTGAGCCCGTAACCGTCCCGCCCGCGATGCGGTTAACGGCGGTTAGGTCGCCGCCGCTTAGAACGAGCGTGGCGCCGCTCGCCAGATTCATCGCCGCGCCCGAGTTGAGAACCAGCTCTGCGTCCAAAGCGGCCGTTCCGCTGTTCACACGAAAAGCCGTCGAAGAGGCCGTGAGCCGTGAGCCCGATAGAGTGGCCACTCCGCTGCGGCCATTGAAATCGATGGTTGCGCCCGTGGCTTGCCACGGCCGGGTAAAGGCCACGCGGTCAGCCTGGCCAATCTCCATCGTCCCGCCAAACGAATCCGCCAATGGCGCGTCGATGGTCAACGTCAACGCTCCACTGGCCAGTGTCGCTCCGTCATCGACATCGACGACCCCGAGCTCGTTGTCGCCATCCAAATCAATCGTGCCGGAGCCGGAGCCGGACAAACGGATGGTTAGCTCGCCCGGGTCGGCGCCGAAGTTGGGCGCCGTGACCTCGATCCTGCCGGAGTTTTCGAACAGTTGACCCCCGCTCGTAGGCTCCAGGTCGATCCGTCCGTACCCCGAGAGCACACCGCCGGCGTTGATTTCTAGCTGACCAGTATCGACCTCGATGACCCCTCCGTCGAGCCTGACGAGCGCTCCGCTGTTGATCGTGAGCGAGTCGACGTCCAAGGAATCGAGCGACGCTCCGCCCGTGTTGCGTCGGACCACGATCGACGTCTCCGCCCCGTTCAACACGGTCGCTCCGCCGTCGATGATCACTTCTCGGCCCCCGGTATCGAGTGAGGAGCTGTTGCTCATCGTCAACGAACGCGCGTGGGTCGTTGTGCCGGGGAGGTCGAACAGTGTGGCCCCGCTGATGATGCTGCCGATGAACAAGTCGTCCACAGGCTGCGGCACGCCGTTCGGCGACCAATTGTTGCCGCTGGACCACAAATTGCTGCCCGCTGCGCCGTTATCCCAACTGCGGATGGCGCCGCTAGAGTTGGCGGCCACGACTAGCCATAAACTCGTGCTCAGAACAACCCTCAATTTGACGAGTCGGACCATTGCTCCCACTCCTGACGTTGTTGGTGCGCTTAGTCGGCTACCGTGGTGACCGCCTACCAACCGGAGCAACCGCAAAGAGGGCCATCGTGAGCAGGCCGCATGCGTATGGTTCTGGCACAAAAAGGTGGTTCGCGCTGAGGGTGGTCAGACCATGCGGATCGTAGGAGACGAGCATGTCGACCGCCGGCACGGGTAGCCTATTGACGTAGTACGACGCCGTTAGCCGTTGCAGACCGGGAGCGACGAGGCCGGTAAGCGCTGCGGGCGGAAACGATTCGTCGGGGTCGAATTCTCCATTGCCGTTTAGATCGCCGAAACCGGCCGGCACGCTGAGGGGGATCGAGTACTCGATCACGAGGTGGGGTTGGTCTGACAGCGGCGAGGGCGAGAACGACGCGGTCGCTTCGATCCCGAAGGTCGAAGCGTCGGCGCCGCTGTCGATTACATTCTCCAAGCTAAAATAGAAGCTGAACAGGTTCGAATCGTTCCCTCGCAGCAGCGTTAGCGTCCCGGGTGAGTCGCCTTCAAAATGCACTTCTGCGATTGTGCTCCCCAGTCCGACTGCCGACCAGTCGGCCTGCGTGTAGTCGACGAAGGCCAACAAACCGTAGAACTCGTCAAGCGACGTTTCATCCCCCAAGCCAACCGGTGCATAAACGCGACCACGCGCGTCACCGGGCGTCCAGCTGATCGGCACGGCCTTGCCGAACACGCCGCCAGGTCGCGTGTCGTATACCAGGGCCGAGATCCCTTGCCACTCTCCGACCGGTTGCCCGTTCGCCAGCCCCCCGCTGAAGGCGCCGTCGATAATCGGGTCGAAGCAAGGATTCGTGTACTTGAAAGGGCCGCCAGGATGCTGCAGCGTGAAGCCCTGCGCGATCGAAGGTTCCGCAAACCTTAGTGCCAGCAAGAAGAGGAACCCGAGGCGGTATTGAACACTCATATCAAGCTCCTCGCCGTCCGGGAGAAAGTCTTGGCCTGGATCGTTCAGCGTTTGAATTGTTCGGTGTGCAGTTGACCTGCCGTTCGGACCATCCGTGCCGGGCTGCGGCGCCGTATGTTACCAAGTCCGTGACTCACTTGGCGATAGCTGAGAAAGGCAGGTTGGTTTTGTGTTACGAATCCGCGTAGAGAAGCCAAGCTCACTCGTACGGCAGCCGTAAATTCACGAGCGATACATGGGGCAAGCGCGAATCTGCTGAGGTCGTCTTCACCGACCGAAGTTCCGGGGAAGCCGACCGCGGTCGATCCGATGGCGCTGCCCCAGGCCAGGACCCGCGCGGGAGAACGATTTGGCCCGCCACAGAACCTGCGTAGGCCCGACACGCCGAGGGTAGCTTCCGACGCAGCCGAATATGCTTAGGAGTGAGACGCCGAAGTCGCGCAGGTCGATGACGCCGACGCACTTTCCGAGATTCCAAAACTGCCCGAGGTGAGCTGCACCTCGGCAAGTTGACCAGAAGGGGACTACGCTGGTGTTGGTCCACCTCACATTGGATCTCCGTTCAATGAACTTGCGCTGTATCGACCGATGCAGGGTAGCCTACACTAGCCGTAGGGTCCGTCATTCTCGAAATCGATAGGATTCTACCTCTTCTCGAATTCTCAAATTCAGTCCAATAGTTCTCTGAGGACGCCGTGAAGGCCTCGACGTACGGCTAGGCACGCAGGGCGCCGTCCAGGAACAACCCGTATCACCAAACGCAATTTGGCCGTGCTCCCAACACGTTAGATTCCGCCCGATTGTGGCGACCATCAAAAGCTTTAACCGGTCCCAAACGATTACATCAGCACGTTGGCGCTTCGGATCGCTGGCAGCGTCTCTAGGGGTGGCCCGAGAGGGTCGACAATGCTGATCATGGATCCGCTACTTGACCGCGACGCGTGCTCCCCTTCCGCCTCGGATGCACATCGACTTGCTAGTGAGTTTGCCACGACCCATTGGAGCCTTGTCGTTTCCGCTGGCAGCGTCGATGAACCCGCTGCGCGACGCGCTCTGGCGGACCTATGTCAAGTCTATTGGTACCCCATTTACGCCTATGTGAGACGACGAGTCGGCGCTCGTCACGAGGCTCAAGACTTAACCCAAGAGTTCTTCTCGTACTTGCTCGAGAAGCACACGATCGCTCAGGCGGACCGCAGTCGCGGTCGTTTCCGATCTTTCCTGCTAACAGCCTGCAAGAACTTTCTTTCAAACCAGCGTGAGAAAGCGAGGGCGGAGAAACGCGGCGGAGCCAAGGCAGTGCTTTCTCTCGACTTCGCCTCAGGCGAGTCACGGTATCAGTTTGAGCCCAGCGAGAACTTGACGGCGGAGAAACTCTTCGAACGCCGCTGGGTCCTCGCTCTGTTGGAGGAAGTCCTTGAGCGGTTGCGGGTGGAACAAGTCGAGGCCGGTCGAGGAATCCACTTCGAGCAACTCAAGACCGCCATCACCGGCGAAGCCACTGCCGCCGAGTATGCAAATGCCGGTCGAGCGCTCGGGATCTCAGCGACTGCAGCGAAGCAGGCAGGTCACCGGTTGCGAAAGCGCTATCGCCAGCTCTTCCGTGCGGAGGTACTCCGATCTTTGGCCGACGAGAGCGAACTCGACGATGAGATCGGGACAATCCTAGAGGTAATGGGCGATTAGGCGGGCAAGTCGTGTTACCGGTCTCTCGCAATCCTGTAAGGAATGATAGGACGCCCTTCTCAAGGAGACCAACGGCGATGGATGAAACCACGAAATGCCCCAGGTGCGGCGCTCGATTGCCAGTCGATCCACCTTCGGGCTTGTGCCCTCGATGCCTGGTTGCAGCCGGCGTTGTGAGCGGCGAACCAACGAAGTCGTGCGGCGACGGCGCCGCCGCGAAGCAACCCTCGTCCTTCAACTCGCCGTCGGTAGAAGAACTGTCGCCGTTGTTTCCGCAACTCGAGATCATCGAGTTCCTCGGGGCGGGCGGCATGGGGGCTGTCTACAAGGCTCGGCAGCCGGGACTTGATCGTCTTGTCGCGGTAAAGATCCTGCCACGAGAAGTCGGCGACGACCCTTCCTTTGCCGAACGGTTTTCCCGTGAGGCGAGAGCCTTGGCGAGACTGAGCCACCCCAACATCGTTGCTATCCACGACTTTGGCAGCAGTGAGGGCCTCTACTTCCTGGTAATGGAATTTATCGACGGCGTGAATCTTCGGCACACGATCCGATCCGGCGAGCTTCGATCCAAAGAGTCGCTGGCGGTCGTTTCGCAGATCTGCGACGCGCTACAGTACGCCCATGACGAAGGGGTAGTGCACCGCGACATCAAACCGGAAAACATCCTGCTCGACAAGAAAAGCCGCGCGAAGATCGCGGACTTCGGGCTCTCAAAGCTGCTGGGCGAAACCGGGAACGAGGCGACGCTCACAGGCACGCACCAAGTGATGGGGACGTTGCACTACATGGCCCCCGAGCAAATGAAGGGGACTCACAACGTCGATCACCGGGCGGACATCTACTCGCTGGGAGTTGTCTTCTATGAAATGCTGACGGGTGAACTGCCAATGGGCCGTTTCGAACCTCCCTCGAGAAGAGTTCAGCTTGATATTCGACTAGACGAGGTCGTCTTGCGGAGCTTGGAACGGGAGCCGGATAAGCGCTATCAGCAGGCCAATGATGTAAAGACCGATGTCGGTGAGATTGTCGACCACCCTGCTAGCTGCGATAGATCTGCCGCCGATGATTCGGGGCGGTTGGCGCCCTGGTTGCCGTGGAATGCGTTCGGCGTCTACGCAGTGTGCGGCGTGTTCCTACCGTTGTTCTTGGTGCATCAGATACTCCAGCGGCAGATAAGCCCTACCAACGTGTTGGGATTAGCGATCGGTGTGAGCGTGCTTACGTTGGTCGCCTGGATCTGGGAACGCTGGCCCTACGATCCGGCGCTCTCTTGGAGAAGTAAGCGAAACTGGACGCCGGTTCTCGCGCCGTTTGCCATGTTCTTTTTCATCGGCGTCTTTCTTGACCGGGAGTCCGTTGCCGCTTGGTATCGAATATCCGCCAGCTCGCCCGCCGAAGCCGACGGATTGACGCAACGAATAGCTAACGTGGTTCTGCTGTTTTCTGCAGCCATTTTCATGATTGTCCATCGCCACCCACTTCACGATGCAATTCGACGTTGGCGAAGTGGCCCGACAAGCAAGCGCAGTGGTTGATGCTCCGAATGGCACTTAGTTCCTCGCAAGTCGTTGCTGTGAGGTGACCTCCAAAGAGAGGCCTCGCTCAGTTCGGGCTCCGGCTAACCAGCCGAGATAGACATCACCTCAGCGAGATATGGCCGGGGTCTACGCCGCTTTGGTATCTATGAAAGAGCGGGTCGAGTTGAGAAGGAGCGGTTTCCTCGTTGCAATGGAACCGTCTCCCTTCTTTCCTCAACCGGAGAACCACGCTCATGCTGTACCTCGGAATCGACTAACACGCACGCCAGATCACGATCTCTCTGCGTAACGACGACGGCGATGTCCTGCAGGCCCGGCAGGTGTCCACCGAGCCCGAGAAGGTGAACGCCTTTTTCGAGGGTCTCACTCGTGAGCGGCTGCAGAGCGGCGAATCGTTTATCGCCGTGCTGGAAGTTTGCGGCTTCAACGACTGGCTCATCCGCCTGCTGCGCGACTACCGTTGTCACCAAGTGATCCTCATCCAACCGGATGAGCGGAAGCGACGGAAGACTGACCGCCGCGATGCGGCCGCCTTGAGCGAACTGCTGTGGGTCAACCGGACCCGCTTTCTGCAGGGCAAGCCGGTCCGCGGGCTCCGGCAGGTCGACATCGCCTCGACCGCCGATCAAGAGACACGGCGCCTGACGATGCTGCGGCAGAATGCTGGCCGAGCACGGACGCGACTTGTCAATCAAATCAAACACATCCTCCGGCGTCACAACCTGCAGTGGGAGATACCGACCAAGAAGTTCCCAACCCAGCGAGCCATCGTCTGGCTGAAGCAAATTGCTTTCCCGCCGATCGATCAGCTCGAGGTCAACCACTTGCTGGCCGACCTGGAGCACCTTCAACGACGAATCGAGGAACTCGAGAAGGTGATCGCCGAGCATAGTGTCGCCAACGAATCCGCCACCCTCCTCGTCTCCATGCCTGGCGTCGCCCACTTTACGGCCATCGCCTTGGCGTGTCGCGTCGGCCGCCCCGAGCGATTCCCGCGGGCCCACAGCTTAGCCAACTATTGGGGGCTCACGCCTGGCTGTCGTAACAGCGGCGAAAACAGCCAGCGTTTGGGGCACATCACCAAAGCGGGCAGCGGCATGGCCCGCTGGCTGCTGGCGCAGGTCACCGTCAAGGTGCTCCGCAAAGACACGAAACTGCGAGAATGGTTCAAACGCATCCGGCGCCGACGAGGTAGCGGCATCGCCCGTGTGGCGGTGATGCGGAAGCTGGCCACGATCATCTGGCGCCTGCTGACCAAGAAGAAGACGTATGCCGAGTGTCGAGAACTGGCGGCAGCCTAAGCGGCTCAAAGAGCCGCGGTCCAAACGATTCCACCAGGAGACTTAACGTAAAAGGATTCGGCAACGGTTGTTCGATCCGATCCGCCCCGGGCGGATTGAGATCCCTCCTGTTTGGGGCTGCTCGTTTCACGCCTTGGATGCGGGGCGGCCTCGGCCGCTTAAGCACGTTGCTGTGTATGGAGCGCCCCTGACAGCGAGGAATTCGCACCAGATAAATCAGCATCCGCCACCACCAGGCGGAGCCGCTCGCGGTAATCGCCAGCGGCGCCTTGCGAAGGAATGTTTCGGGAGCAATCGCAGTCAGAAAAGATCGATCGCAACTCCCCGCCGCGACGACAACCAGCCTGAATCCATCGCCGTCACACCTCTACCAACGCGACAAGAACCCAGCAAACAGGCGACTACGCCAACCGCTACCCGTACGCAGTTACCCCAAGGGAAACCTCTTTTACTTGACAAACTCTTTCAGGAAAGGTGTGAAACGCCGAAGGCACGAAGCCAGAGACGCCGCCAAGGGACGGCACCCCGCCTTGGTGGGGGTCGCAGTGATGGAGTCGAGGACGCCCAAAGTCCCCTCGGTCGATGAAGCCGACGCGTCGAAGAGAGACGTGCTAATTGCATAACGTAGCTCAGCCACTTCCAGCCGCATCGTATCCGTGGCGTTGCAGCCATTAGGGTCTGGGCCGTCCGATCACGACTATTCCGGCCTGCTTTTTGTCGAGTGACAGTTTGGCCGCTGGATAGGTATACAATGCGGTACTGTAGCCTTTTTTGTCGAAGCTTGGGATGTAGACATTCTTTCGGGCGGTTTCCCTCTTTAAAGCCTGGAATTGCTCCGGTGTGAAGAAGACTTTGAAGTATCCTTCGTCATCGATCGAGACGTGTCCCGCGAAAGGAAACAAAATCGAGATATTGGCACCCGCCCATGGTCTGGGATCCATCACGGGGATGTCTCCATTGTTGAACAAGAGGCGGCCGCGGCCTTGCTGACTAAATCCACAACGAGAGAGGCATGCCGAAGGTGACGAAGGCGTTGAGGATTTTGGTGCGGAGGGCGACCTCGGTAACTTGATTAGGCGGCTCGCGGTTCTTGAGGCGGTCGCCGAAGGTCATCTTCA
>JBGSJY010000047.1:0-8686 GCA_041741515.1 Pirellulales bacterium
GCGCCGCCGGCGAGCGAACGCGACAGGTCGGGCAGCACGAGTTCGGGGTCGAACGCCTCGACGACGCCCATCCCGTCGCAGCCCGGGCACGCGCCGTAGGGGCTGTTAAAGCTGAACGTGCGGGGCTCGACCTCGGCGACACCGACCTTGCAATCGGGGCACGCGTAGCGCGTGTTGAAGAGCCGTTCTTCCCAGCCGCTCTCGGCGTTGTAGGCGGCCGCCCCGTTCGCGCCATTCGCGGCGCCGG
This sequence comes from Pirellulales bacterium, assembly GCA_041741515.1. Lineage (GTDB taxonomy): Bacteria > Planctomycetota > Planctomycetia > Pirellulales > Lacipirellulaceae > Botrimarina. The sequence continues at coordinate 248 of JBGSJY010000047.1, forward strand.
CCGACTTTGCCTCGGGCGTTTGGTAAACCACGCGTACGACGCCGTCGCCGTGCTTGATCGCCAGCCGCACCGACTCGGCGAGGCGGGTGTCAATCCCTTCGCGGATCACGATGCGATCGACCACGGCCTCGATGTCGTGCAGCTTCTGCGCGGTCAGCTCGGGGACGTCTTCGATCGGGTAGGTGAGCCCGTCGATCCGCAGCCGGACGAAGCCCGCCTTGCGGGCGGTCTCGACGACCTCGGCGTGTTTCCCCTTGCGGCCATGCACGAGCGGCGCGAGGAGCATGGCCCGTGAGTCGATCGGCAGCGCGGCGACGGCTTGCTCGATCTCGCCGGGCGACTGCTGCGTGATCGGCTGGCCGCACTCGGGGCACGCCATCGAGCCGGCTCGCGCGAACAAGAGCCGCAGGTAGTCGTGGACCTCGGTGATCGTGCCGACGGTGCTCCGCGGGCTGTGCGAGCCCTGGCTCTGATCGACGGCAACGGCGGGTTGCAGGCCCTCGACACGGTCGACGTCGGGCCGCTCACGCTGCTGGAAGAACTGCCGCGCGTAGACGCTCAGCGAGTCGATGTACTGGCGCTGCCCCTCGGCGAGCAGCGTGTCGAACGCCAGCGAGCTCTTGCCGCTGCCGCTGACGCCGGTGATGACCACCAGCTTGTTCCTCGGGATATCGACGTCGACGCCCCGTAAGTTATGCACCCGCGCGCCGCGGATGCGAATCACGCCGCCGCCAGCGGAACCGTTCGACGGCGAGCCGGCGACGCCCCTTATTGGGGGACCCGACGTCGGAGTGTCGTCCAGGGCGTCGATCACAGGCGTGGGGTGCGTCGCTAGCGGCAGGACTCCCCAGCGGACCCCGCGGTCCGGTGGGTAATCCGGTTAGCCTACCGCGCGAGCGGCGGGGGCTCAAACGAGCCCGCCGGCCGCCTGGGAGCCCCCCCTTTTGCACGCGAAAGCCGTTCGCCGGGTCGCTACCGTCTTCGGGGCGTCGGGGTGCGACGGCGTCGGCCGAGGCTCGCAGTAGGCAGCACTTACCGTGCGGCGCCTTTACGGCTTCGGATCAGCGGCCGTTGAAGCCGGGCTCAACGCCGCGATCGCCTTTTCCGCGGCGTCGTGGACGGCCGGCTCCTTGCTGGTGAGTCCCTGGTGGAGGAGCTCGAGGGCGTGAGATCGCAGGGGCTCGTCGTCGGGATGGATCTTGGCGAGGGCCCAAACGGCCATCATCTGCAGCAGCGGGTCATGCTTCTTAGCGGCGGCCCGTAGAGCCGCGTCGGCATCAACGGCGCCGATCGCTCCCAGCGCGTAGGCGGCGGCCACCGGCGCCGTCGCGTCCTGCGAGTTGTTCATCAGGGTGACGATCTGCCCGGTGGCCGAGCACGCGGGCGGGCCGATGCTCGCCAGCGCCAGTAGCGCTTGGATCTGGAGGTGTGAGTGCTTGGAGGTGGCGAGTAGCTCGTCGAGAGCGGGGACCGTGGGCGCGGCGTCAGCGCCCATCTGCTCGATGGCGCCGCAGGCGACATAGACGGTGCGGGGATCTTGTAAGGCCTCGATGAGGAGCGGCGCCGCCTTAGGGCCCAACTCCACGACCGCCTCCATAGCGTGGACGACGACAGCCTGATCGTCCGACGCCATCGCTTGCTTGAGGGCGGCGGCAACGATTTGCGGCGACGCCTTCAGACGGCGCAACGAAGCGATCGCCGCGCGGGCGACCCGCGCGTCCGGGCCGATTGCCAACGAGACCAGAGCGTCGATGGTCGCCTCATCGACGTTGCCGATACGCGCCAAGGCGACAGCCGCGTGATACTGGACCGCCGCATCCGGGCTTGCCAATAGCTCGGTCAGGGGGCGCACGGCGCCCTCCGCCGAACCCTCGAAGTCGCCGAGCGATCGGGCGGCGCGCCATTGCACCTGCGTGTCCGGATCGGCGAGCAGCCTTAAGAGGGCGGGAACAACCACCTCTGCTTGCTGTGCTTGTTCTCCTAAATCATCGATCGCGTCGTAGCGATCGAGGCCCGTCGCTTGGCGGGCTTCCTTTAAGAGTTGTTGCGTGTCCTCCTCGGCAAAACACGCCAGCGGAGCGAAGAAGAAGATCGCGAAAAGTGACGCGACGCGACGGCCCGGAAACGACCTATTCATCGAAAGACGCCTCTAAGAGTGGGACGATGACCGCTGTCATGCCGCGATCAAGAGAATTGGCATTCCTAGGCCGACTCGTGCCGGCCAACTCTGCACCGACTCAATCAACTCAGGTTGTCATCGAGGTTCCGATTGACTTCCAGCAAGAAGCGGAGCAGTTGGCCGACAATATCCGAGGGGTACTCGTTTCGCTCGCTGTTCAGCTTCGCCCGCCAGTTCTTGATAGCGGAACCCGCCGCCATGTAGTCTTCGCCGGTCAACATTCCCGACCCGGCCCGCTTCTTAAAAGTAGCGTCAACGACGTTGCGGTAGGAATCGTACTCCGCTCCTTTTAGCGGCCCGGGCCAGTTGATCGCTCCGGACGTCCGGTCGAACTGCTCCGACGAGAGCGGCTTCAGACCATTTTTCTGAAGCTCCATCTGCCGTATCTGCTCGATCTGAGAAAACTCTTGCTGCTGGTGCTGGCTGTAGATGCCCTTCTTCTCCCAGTAGGCGTTTACCGATTTTACCTGGTTGTCGATCTGCGACGATCGAGCATCGGTCAGGTTGATCGCAGCTTGAGAGTTCGAGACATTCCTCTGCCCCTGCGACTGAATCACGTTTCCCAGCCCGCGCGAGTAGCCTTCCCCCGCAGTGGAGGCATTGTCGACAACCACCTGGGCCACGGCTGGCACGGCGGCGGCGAAGAGAACGCCAACGAAGACTAAAAGCCGCATCGAGTGCCTCTACCGTGTCAGGAGTTAGGACCCGCCGAAGCGAAAGGCCTGGCGGCTATAAAGGATGGGGGGCTGGGGCGATCTAGATCGACTTGACGCCATGCTAACAACGGCCGCTTGCCTTGCCTACTATTTGCGACGCACAAATGGCCTCTTCACTCCGGCCTTGCACGCGCCGACACGTCGCCAACTGGCCGGTTACGGCTTTGAAGACCTCGAAGTGACGGTTTGCGACGGCTTCTTGGGGCGCCCTCTCCTCTTGAGGCGGTTCTAGCGGGTGCATGAACGATGAAGCCGGGCGCGCCCGCAAGCTGGTTGCGCGGGATATCGACATCGACCCACGCGGGTTACGCGGCCCGGTCGGTTGGCGGGCTACGACGCCGCGGGGGGAAACGGGGCCCCGCCTCCGGGCGCCGCCTCCTACCCCCAATCTTTCACAAAGCGGCCGCTCCAGAGACGAACCACCTCATCGAGATGTCGCCAGTTTGGTTGCCGTGGATGGAGACGCAGTCGCAGAGAACGTGCGAACCCCATTAACGCTGTAGCGTCACAGGGCAGGGGAGAGATAAAATCGGCTCACGCGCTGAGATCGAAGCATTGCCCTTGTGGCCCCCCCGGATCGATCGTGACCGAAGCATTCTGCGTGGCTTGGCGTCCGTCGGCGGCAAAAGCCACGGTAGCCCTTCTGCTAAACAGTTGCGTAGCTTACGCGCTAGCGGATCGCACCGCCGATGACCTTCTAGCCGCGATGCGACTCAACGATAGCCTTTTGCAGCAATGTTTGTTTGAAGGCGTCGTCGTGGAGAAGATTTTACCACCGCCGCCTCAGCGCCACGTCTTCCAAGTGGTCGTTGCCGACGGCGAGGACATCACCGGGATGCCGGGCGCCGATCGTCTCTTTGAGTTGATGATTAAGTATGGAGCCGCCGACAAAGTTCCACTTGCGGATGTCCCAGCGGAATACCTGCCGATTGTAAAGCTTATGCGTGAAGAAAAGATTGTCCTCAAATCCGTGGAGGACGATCGGCCACAGCGCGCGACCCACAGAACGTACGGCTACGCCCTTGCTCAGTATCGCGGCGATGTTGCCTTCAGCTTGTATGGCGGAAAGCGACCTGCGGACGCGCTCGTGCTTACCGCCATAACGCGAGGGAACAAGAAATCATCCCTTGAATACTTTGCAGGAACCTGGGAACGCACCGACACCGTTTCAAAATACCCCGTCAATCTCATTCACGAGAAAGCGCTGTGGTACGGCTTCGCCCTCGGCGTGGGGTTTGGCGAGCGGGTTCAGTCCGCAACCATCCAGTCGAAGCGGGACGATCAATACCTCCTCGATGCGAAGATTTCGATTTGGCCGGGACAAGTGCACGACGCGCGGCTCACCGTCGACGCCGGTGGTTTGGTAAGGGAGGCGGCAATCGACTGCACCTACAAGCGTATCCGCAGTACAAGCTCGGGGTCACTAGTGATCCGCGATACCGGCGCCCGAATCGCCGCCAGCGGCGAGATTGCCGTGGGCGCCGCCAGTGGACGGGAGCTCGATAACTTTACGGTTGAGCTCAGCGGCCTACCTGCTTCGGTCACGGCTGACGAATTCGATGAACTTTGCGATTTATCGATACCGGCAGACGGTAGGCGGAGAAAGGTTGATCGCAACCACGACCAAGCCGACGACGCGGGGTTCCCGACGGATTAAGCATCGCCCGGGGATGAGTCACCAGTGAAGTTTGCCGAGAGCAAGAATCACTCCGCCGCCAGATTCACGCGCACCAATTCTTTATCGTTCCGAGCGAATACGGCCCGCTCGGCGAACGCCGGGTGGCTCCACAGGACGGGGCGGCCGAAGGCGTCGCCGGTTGGCTCGAGCAGCTTAGCGCGGCCCAGCTCCTCATAACCCTGCGGCGTGAGCCGCGCGAGGATCAGGTCGCCCGTTTCACTCGTTAGCCAGTAGCGGTCGGTCTCGCCCTGGCGGACGACGAAGACCGTGCCGTGCCGCGCGTTGCTGCGGCCCTCCTTGCCGAGCGTTGGCTTTCGCGTCTCCCACAGGCGCTCGCCATTCTTAGGGTCGATCGCCACCAGCAAGCTATCGTTGGCATCGACGGCATAGATTGCTTCGCCGTCGGCGTCGGCAATCGGCGAGGCGTTCGCCGACGCGGCGGATGTCTTCGGCTTCCCCGACCAGACGACTTCGGGATCACCCCCCTTATCGGGAACCGTGAAAAGAACCGACGGCCCCACGGCAGCACCATAGCCAGTCACGAACAACCGGTCGTCCAACGGCAAGGGCTGCGCGATCGACATGCCGTAATCTGGCTCGATCGGCACGCTCCACAATACCTCACCCGATTCCGGGTCGAGGCCGCACACCGCTTCGGGGTCGAACACCACCAGCACCTTCTTGCCGTTGTGCTCGATCATCGACGGGGGGCAGTAACCGACCTCGTTCTTCATCAATGGCGCCGACAGCGCTCGCCACTTCTCTGCGCCTGTGAGCTTGTCGAACGCGACGACAACGCTCCCCTCACCGCCTACCAGGCAGTAGAGCGTTTCGCCGTCCACCAGCGGGTGCGACGCGTGCCCCCACAGGGGTGTTGGCGCCTTGAAGTCATCGACGAAGCTCTTCTTCCAAACGACCGAGCCGTCGGCCGTCTTCAAACAAGCGAGGTCGCCTTCGGCGCCGAGAATGTAAACGTGGTCGCCGTCAACCGTCGGCGTGCAGCGGGGGCCGCTCGGGTACGAGATGAAGTAATCGCGGTCGTATTCGTAACGCCACAGCTCTTTGCCGGTCTTCGCGTCGAGCTTGAGGAGGCGTTCGATGCCCGTCAGCTTGTCGCGGACGATGGCTTGGTCGGTGACCTCGCCCTCCGTCTTCTCGTACTCGAACAGGTAGACACCGCCGTCGGCGACCGCGGGGCCGGCATAGCCGAAGTTCACCGGGATCCGCCACGCGAAGTCGAGCCCCTCGTCAGGCAGCGTCTCGACAAGCCCCTCCTCGCGCCAGACCGCGTCGCGGCTGGGCCCACGCCACTGCGGCCAGTCGTCGGCTTCCGCCGCCGCGGCGGAAAGCAGACAGGTGGGGGACAGCGCAAACCGTAAGAGCCAGTCACGGACCATGGGCGGGGAACTCCGGGAGGCACAATCGAGACGGGCACGCCCAAGGCGGCCGCTCGGCATCCTACGCCAACGGGACCGGGTTGGCTCGCCCCCGAACGGTGGGCCGCCTCACTCTCCGCCGCAATCAACCTATCGACTCGTAGAAGAGAAAACCACGACGGACACGAAGAGCACGACGGCCTCCATGACAAGGCATCGTGAACTTCAGTGACAGACCGTCGTGTTCGTCGTGCCCGTCGTGGTTAATTCCGGAGCACGAGCGCGATGAAGAGGTCGCTCTTTGCAGGAGGGGTCTCCCGCCCCCGATGACGCGCACCTTGCCGGATTCGGTCGAGACCCCGTAATCGGCGTCGGGAGACGCCTCCCACAAGCTAATGCCGGTTGTTTAGCCGTGCCGACGCGCCAGCCGTGAGTAGCCGACGCCGAGCGCGGTCGCCGCCGCCAGATCGATGGCGAGCCAGCAACGGGCCGCCGTCGGATCGACCGACTGGCCGGCCAGGTGCAGCATCGACGCCCAGGCGAACGCCACCAGCAGCAGGTACATCCCGGCGTGGACACGGCGGACCATTCCTGCGACGACGGCCGGGTTCATCCCCGGTGGAATGTCGTCCCCCTGGGCGGTGATCGCCTCGCGAAGGCGCCGGGCGATGTCCGCATCCGACCCGATACCGACGAGCGCCAAGCTCGCCAGCAGCGGCCCCGAGCCGCTCGACAGCGTGATCGCCACGCCCGTGATGCCGATGCCGATCCACCAAGGCGCCGCCTGGCTGATACGGTCGGGCAACGCGTCGGTATGCGGGAGGTGCATGTCTCCCAGCATAATGAGACCGCCCCCTAAGAACAAAAATGTCTTCGTAACTAGTGGATTTAGGAGAAGGAGATAGGGGGAGGTTGACGATTGGGGGGATCGCAGGCGATGGGGAGGGCGAGAGCGCGCTGTGATGCAGTGAGGCTCGCGGAGGGCTTCTCTTCGAGCTGGCAAACCGGGGGCTAAGGCCCCGCGGCTGATGCGCAGCTGCCCATGAAAATCAGCCGGCACGCGTTAGCGTCCGGTTCTTTCGCCTTGAGCGGAGGCAAAAAAAGAGGGCGGCTGCTTCCGCAGCCGCCCTCTCTAAGGTCTTTCAATCGAGCGATGTTGCTGATCGCAAGGCGACCCGCAAACGGTTGGCTTCACTACCCGCTTGCGATCCCCCCTATCACCAACCTCCCTCTCATCTCCTTTCCTAACCTGACCACGCCATCTCAACGCGCCGATCAGGACTCTTCCTGTTCCTTCTTGCGGGCCTCGACGATCTCGGTCTGCAGGTTCGACGGCATCGGGGCATACTTGTCCAGTTCCATCGTGAACGTCCCCTGGCCCTGCGTCTGGCTGCGCAGCGCGGTCGAGTAGCCGAACGTCTCGGCGAGCGGCACCTCGGCGATGATCTTGCAGACGCCGCCGTTGGTTTCGGTCTCGACGATCATGCCACGCTTCGAGCTGACCTGACCCACGACCGAACCCTGGAACGACTCGGGGCACTCGATCTCGACCTTCATGATCGGCTCGAGCAGCACCGGCTTCATCTTCGCGAAGTTCTCGCGGAAGCACTCCCGCGCGGTGAGCTTGAACGCCATGTCGGACGAGTCGACGTCGTGGTACGAGCCGTCTTGCAGCTCGACCGTCAGGCCGACCACCGGGTACCCGGCGAGCGGGCCCTTGTCCATCATCTCGTCGAAACCCTTCTGCACCGCCGGGATGAACTCCTTGGGGATGCGACCACCGGACACCTTGTCGAGGAACGTGAGTTCCGACGAGGCGCCCTTCTTGGTCGTCTCGGCAGCGGCCTCGCGGTCCTCGGGCGTCGTCGGGCGCATCTGGCCGACGATGTGGCCGTACTGACCCGAACCACCTGTCTGCTTCTTCCGCTTGTGGTCGAAGTCGAAGGAGTTCTGTCCCTGTTCGCGATAGCTCACCTTCGGGGCGCCCGCCACGACCTCGACGCCGTACTCGCGCTTGATGCGCTCGATGTAGATCTCGAGGTGCAGCTCGCCCATGCCGGCGATGACCGTCTCGTTGGTCTCGTCGTCGGTGAAGACGTGGAACGTCGGGTCTTCCTTTCTAAAACGTTGCAGCGCCTTGGACAGCTTGTCAGTGTTGTCACGGCTCTTGGGCGTCACGGACATCTTGATCACCGGCTCGGCGACAAAGATGTTCTCCAACGAGATGTAGCTGTCCTCGCCGCAATAGGTGTCGCCCGACGCACAGTCGATGCCCATCACCGCGATGATGTCGCCCGCCGAGGCCGAGTCAATTTCCTCACGCTTGTCCGAGTGCATCCGCACCAGCCGGCTGAAGCGCTCCTTCTTGCCGGTGCGCTGGTTGAAGTACGAGCCGCCCTTCTCGACCTTGCCCTGATAGATGCGGGTGTAGGTGAGCTGGCCGTACTCGTCGTCGGTGATCTTGAAGCCCATCGCCACCAGCGGCAGCTT
>JBGSJY010000048.1:0-12793 GCA_041741515.1 Pirellulales bacterium
GCGCCGACGCCGCGGCCGCGGCCGGCCCCGTCGGTCGCGAAGCGTCCGCCGCCACCGACGCGACCCTCTCTGCCGAGATCTACACCTACTCACGCAGCCGCGGCCTCTTCGCCGGCGTCGCGCTCGACGGTTCGGTGCTGAAGATCGACCACGCCGCAACGAATGCGTACTACCGCCCCGCTGGAGGCACGCCAATTGTCCCGATCGAAGCGCAGCAATTGACGACGAAGATCGTCGCCTCAACAAACCCCACAGCCGCCGCGACGACCCTCCCCGCTCCCACCCCCTCAGCCACTCCCTTCGCGCCCCCGACTTCGCCGCAAGAACAAGACGCGATTCGCGACCAGCTCGCCGAGTTCGCGCCGCGGATGTACCGCGTGCTTGATCCGGCGTGGCAATCGTACCTGGCATTGCCCGCATCAATCTTCCAGAGCGCCGGGCACCCGACCCCCGCCGAGATCGACGCCGCCGCCGCCAAGTTCCAGACGATCGCCTCCGATCCCCGCTACGCCAATCTCGCGGCACTGCCCGAGTTCCAAACCACCCGCGGCCTCGTGCTGCACTACGCGCAGCTCCTCCAGAACACGCCCCGCACGCTGACGCTCCCACCGCCGCCACCGCAGTAGCGAAGCCGCAGCTACCGGTCCCCGTCAGGGTCGTTGGCGCTAGCCCTCGGTGGACGGCTGCAACTGGCCGCCCGAGTGGGTCGCCGTCGATCGTTCCCGTCAAAGGCAGTCACTTCTTCCGCTGGCCATACCACTGTTCGGCGATGCGGTCGAGTTCGACCATGACGCTGTCCAACTCAAGAACCTTGTCAGTAATCGAGTAAGTCACTTGCGGCGGAACGGTCGGCTCGTAATGCCGCAGCAGCCAGCCCTCGGCCTCGAGCCGGCGGAGGCGTTCGGTCAGGGTCTTAGTCGAGATCTTGCCAAGGCGCCGCTTGAGTTCCCCAAAGCGTTTGGGTCCCTCCCTGTGCAGACGGTGGAGCAGCAAAAGCGTCCACGGACTAGCGAGGATTGATAGCAGCCGCTGGAGGGGCTCGTGCTCGTTGTCGACGAGCGGTTTGCGTTTCGCCATCTCGTACGCTCCCCAGCAGTTACTAGGGGGGAACTAGCTTCCCCATGTGCACCTACTTTACCAAAGAAACCATTGCTCTTAAAGTCCCGGAGTCGCCCCTTTCCCACCTGGAGACCCGGTCTTGAGTCACTTCTTACAACTCGTCGGCCGCCGCGCGGTAGTTACGGCGGGCAGCAAGGGCATCGGACACGCTGTTGTTGAAGCGTTGCATCAAGCCGGCGCCCGAATCGTAGCCTGCTCGCGCACGGCCGCCGACCGGCTCCCGAGCGGCGTCCACTTGGTCGAGGCGGACCTTTGTACGGCCGAGGGTTGCCGTGCTTTGGCGACAGCAGCAACCGAACTCATCGGCGGCGTTGACATCCTGGTCAACGTGCTCGGCGGTTCGAGCGCCCCGGCGGGCGGCTTCGCCGCGCTGGACGACGAGCAGTGGCAGCGCGAACTGAACCTCAACCTGATGCCGGCGGTGCGGCTCGACCGCGAACTGTTGCCGGGCATGATCGAGCGCAGGTCGGGCGTTGTCATCCATGTCACATCAATCCAACGGACGCTGCCGCTGCCCGAGTCGACGACCGCCTATGCGGCGGCGAAAGCGGCGTTGTCGACCTACAGCAAGAGCTTGTCGAAGGAGGTCTCCCCCAAAGGCGTGCGCGTGGTCCGTGTCTCACCTGGCTGGGTTGAGACCGAAGCCGCGGTCGCCTTAGCCGAGCGCCTCGCGGTCGAAGCGAACGTCGATTACGAAGGGGGCAAACTGATCATCATGCAGTCGCTTGGCGGCATCCCGCTGGGTCGCCCCTCCAAGCCGGCCGAGGTAGCCAACCTTATCGCCTTCCTTTGCTCGCCACTCGCCGGCTCGATAACGGGCGCCGAGTACGTGATCGATGGCGGGACCACCCCGACGGCGTAGTGCAACCGTCGGCCGTTAGGATGCTTGTTCGCGCAGTCGCCACTTCCCCTTTACCCGAGGACCCGACGATGTCATTTGCCCCATTCCGACATTTGATCCGACGCTCTTTTCTTATGGCGTTGCTCGCCGCTCCGTGCGCATTGTTCGCACAAGAACCGCAGGACACCACCCCGGCGGTTCGCGGCGTCGCCACCGAGAACATCGATGAGAATTCGCCAAGGGTCTTTGAGCTGCGTATCTACAAAGCGGCTCCCGGCAAAATGGAATCGCTCCATCAGCGCTTCCGCCAGCACACGCTCAAGCTCTTTAAGAAGCACGGGATCGAGAGCGTCGGCTACTGGACATCCGAGGCCGAGCCGGATCGCCTCTATTATCTGGTTGCTTACCCCGACCGCGCGAGCCGCGAGCGACGGCTGACTAATGGCGTCGCCAAAGACCCCGAGTTCCACAAAGTCGTCGCCGATTCGGAAAAAGACGGCAAGCTCACGGCGGAAATCGAATCGGTGATCCTGAATCCGACCGACTACTCGGCTCTGAAGTAGCGATTGTCATCCTCCTGCGCCGGTGGCTAGGACCTTCGACTCAGGCTTTCCTCTAACGGGGCCCACTTTCTCTCGCGGGGTTGTAGGCGCGGGACGCCTCCGGGTTACACTGCCTCGGTCCAGGCGGACCCCGTTCAGGTAGTCGTTGTCACCCGGCGCCCCTGGTTCGCCTTGCATTCGCCGCTCAACCGCCTGCTGACCACGCTCGCCGTCTTTGTGACGACCTGCGTGCTCGTCGGCGTTGTGTATGCGTCCCACGGCTGGGAACCGGCGGACGCCCTCTACATGGTCGTCATCACGGCCTTCGGCGTCGGGTACGGCGAGGTCCGCCCGATCGACACCCTCGCGCTCCGCGCCGCGACGATGCTGCTGATCATCGTCTCTTACGCTTGCGTCATCTCTATTGCGGGAGGATTTGTTCAGATGGTTATGGAAGGAGAAATCGTCCGCGTCCTCAACCGCCGACGCATGACCCGCGGCATCGACGAGCTCCGCGGCCACACGATCCTGTGTGGCTACGGCCGCGCCGGTCGGATACTGGCTGGAGAGCTGAAGGCGGCGGGATCGGCGTTCGTCGTTGTCGATCAGGACGGCGAGAAACTCAACGAGGCCGAGGCCGCCGGCATGCTGATCCTCGAAGGGAACGCCATCGAGGAAGAGGTCCTGCTCCGCGCCGGCGTCCAGCGCGCCCGGGTGCTGGCGACGGTGCTCCCCGACGACGCGGCAAACGTCTTCATCACGCTCACCGCGCGCGAGCTGAACGCCGAGGTCGAGATTATCGCTCGCGCCGAGCACCCCTCGACCGAGAAGAAGCTGTTGCGCAGCGGCGCGGACCGTGTCGTGCTGCCGGCTGTCATCGGCGGGCAGCGCATGGCGCAGCTCATCACCCGCCCCGGAGCCGAGCAGATGCTCGCCGACATCGCCGCTCACGCCGAACTGCAGCACGAGCTCGACACGATCGGCCTAAAGCTCGACGAGCTACGGGTGACCACCGGCTCGCCGCTCGACGGCCACCGCATCGAGGACATCGTCCTCAAAGGGAACCGCAGCTTCTTGATTGTCGCGGTTCGGCGGGCGTCGGGCGAGGTGCTCGTCGATCCGCCCTGCGACTGCCCCCTGTCGGGCGGCGACGCGGTGATCGTCTTGGGCCACATCGGCGAGCTGCCCCAACTCGAGAAACGCTACTCAGCCGTCAAAGAGATGCTCTACCGCGGCGTCAAAACCACCGTCGCGGAGTAGCGCAGAGAACGCCTGCCACCGGCGCCCATCGGAGCCGTGGGCGCGAGCCCTCGGAGTGAAGCGGGCGCCAGGATTCTACCGAGGGCTAGCGCCCACGGCTCAGACGCTCGTCTATGGGAGAAATGGACAGGGGGGCTCCCATCGGAATAATCATCGTCTGACGTTCAACAGCCAACAACGCTGGCCAGCCCCCCATGAAAATCCCCCGCACCCGCCGGCGCCAGTTCGCGGCCGCGGTCATCGTGGTCGCGTCGGTCTACGTCGTCGGCTCGTACGTGCTCGCGCCCTTCTTCTGGCAGCGGTACGCCGATCGGCATCCCGACTTCGACGACAACCCCCGGCTCACCAAGACGAGCGACGGCCACCCCGGCGACCCGCTCAACGTGGCGATCTACAGCGAAGAGGACGCCTTGCGGGCCGCCATGCAGTCGGCCGGGTGGTTCCCCGCCGCGGCGCTGGGGCTGCGTAGCGACCTCCGCATCGCCGACGACACAGTCCTGTCGCGGCCCGACGACGAAGCGCCCGTCAGCAATCTCTTCTTGTTCGGCCGCAAGGAAGACCTCGCCTTCGAGCAGCCCGTCGGCGACAACCCCCGCCAGCGTCACCACGTGCGGTTCTGGAAGACGCCCCGCGCCGACGGCGACGGCCGCCCCCTCTGGATCGGTTCGGCCTCGTACGACGAGCGCGTCGGCCTCAGCGACACCACCGGCCAGATCACGCACCACATTTCTGGCGACATCGACGCCGAGCGCGACCATCTCTTCGCGGACCTCAAGGCGACCGGCCGGTTCACGGAAGAGGATCCGATCGACGGCTTTCACACCCAACTCGAGGGCCGCAACGGCGGCGGCGACCGTTGGCACACCGATGGGCGACTCTTCGTCGGCGTCATCGACTGACCAGCCGCCCCCGGCGCGTCGGAGCTGTCGACGTGAGCTCTCGGCGAAACCCTGCGCCAGCTTCCCACGAAGGCTAGCGTCCCGGGGCGCCGTTCGCCAGCGTCGCTGGCTGCCGTCGGGGCGGCGACTCCTCTGGACGCCGCCCCCCGCGATCAGCTACTAGCGGCATCGCTTAAGTACACACAGACCGCGCCTGTTGTCGCGCGGGTAATTCAGGCCTCATTTGCCCCGAGCAACCAGAATGGCTAAGCGGAAAGGGAAGAAGGACACCGCCCAGAAGTTAGTCAGCACGGCGGCGACGGGCCTGCCCGCACCCCTGCAATCGGCGCTGGGCAGCCGGTGGGGTTCAAGGCTGGCGATTCTGATCGCGATTGCGCTGTTCGCCAGCGGCGTCGCTACGGTCGATTGGACCGGTGGCGTTCCGCACGTCCACATCGACCGAGAGCGCGCCCAAGAAGTTCGGCACGACCTCTACGAAGACGCCGAATCCGTCGCCAAGCGGCAAACCGACGACCGCTCGCCAATTCAATGGCCGGCTCAACTCCGCCGTTGAGACCCGCTGACAACGAACCCCACCATTCATCACGGTGAGGAGCGTTGGGCGATATCCCCGTTGGCCGCAGCGCTGGGCTGACGTAACCCCGCCAGCGCCGCCCCCATCGAGCCGTTCCCGGCGCGACTGGGTGGCGATCGAACGCTGGGTAACGGAGCGCCCTCCGGCGGTCGGATCGATTGGTTCAGCTAACCAACCGCCAGTCTCAGACGCGGGGGCCGACCCCCCCCTCAATCGGATCCCTGCAACTTCACCAGCTTGTTGTAGAGACCGAGGATCAGAAACGTGGGCGCCCACTGACCGACGAACAGCGCTCGCTGCGGTCGCCCCGTCATCTGAAAGTAGAGCGAGCCGGCGATCGCGCCGCCCGCGGCCCATAGAAAGGCGTCCGAGGGAATTTCGGTCGTGTACTGTTCGATCGCGCGGGCCGCATAGCCTTCGTGCTTCTCGTTCGCCCGCACGCCGGGCCGCTGACTACTCATAGTTGCCGATGACATCGCAAGCTCCCTGTTCGGTGGATGACTAAAGGCCGCCCGTGTGGCGGGACCGTCACAGGAAAGCAACCGTCGCGCCAAAGAGAGCGTTGGGTGAAAATCGAGGAACCATCGCCGCGAGTTGTCCGGCGCTAGACTCTCGGCGCTCGGCTCGCCGCCGGTCGATTCCGCCATGCTTGCGGTCCCGCTGCCCTCACTCCGCTCCGCGCCGGACCAGCGAAGCGACACGCTTCCGCGCTCCTGCCTCACGACGCCAACTTGCCGGCGCGGGACTTGCGTCGGCAACCCTTGCATCGTCAAGCGCCGTTACCGGAAGTGGGGGCGAGAAATCCTCCCGTTTGATGCGTCGGCCGTTTTTTGACGAAGGCTCGGAGCGCTGCCGGGGGCGCTTTTGTCATTCCTCTCAATCGCGAAGGAGACCGTCATGCTGCGGATGAATCGAGTCCAGGTTGTATCGCTCGGGGCCCTGATTGGTGGGCTGGCTTGCATCGTGGCGGGACAACTGGCGACTCCCACCCTCGCCCAGACCGAGGCGCCTCAGCAGAACGCTTCGGGCCCCAGCCTGCAGCCGATCGAAGAGGACATCCACGAGTACATGGAGTACGTCCATCAGCCGACTTACCGATCCCTCAAGAAGGCGATGAACGTGAAGCCCGCCGGCGACGACGGCTGGCTGGCGATCAAGTCGGGCGCGCTCATCCTCTCCGAAAGCGGCAACCTCCTCATGCTGCGCGGCCCGGAAGACAACCGCGACGAGTGGCTCACCCACGCGGCCGACGTCCGCGACACGGGCGCCCAGATGTACCGCGCGGCGCACGACAAGAAGTTCGACCAAGTCGAACGGCACTACCGGCAGATGATCAACCAGTGCAACAGTTGCCACCAACAGTTCGCCGGGGGCGAGCACCAGCTCGAGCCGTAAGCTGCGGGCTCCAAGGCGTCGATTCACCAGGTCGAGGTGCAGGTGGGAGTCGTCCGCGCCAGCCGTCGCCCGCCGCCCGTCACCGTTCGCTCCCGTCCGCGCTCCTTCGGAGGGGCTCCCTTAAGCTGAGCAACCAATCCGGCTACGGTTAGGTCGTAATCGATGGGGCCCGGGCGGTGGATCTGCTGCGGGGCTCTCTCCGAATCCGGCGTGAGCGACCATGATCCCGATCTACGAACAAGCGGCCGATGACGAGATCGGCTATCGCGTCAATTCGTTCCTCCGCCGCTTCGACGCCCTCTGCGCCGACTCGATCGAAGCCGGGCCGACCGAAACCCGACCCACCGAAGCCGGGCCCACCGAATCGAGTGCCGCCGCCTTCGCGCTGTTCTTCTACGACTGCCAGAACGCGGGCCTGCGGCAGATTATGAGCGACGAGGGCGTCGTCAACCGGCTCGCCCGCCTGGCCGCCGACGACCTCCGCCTCTTCTATCTCCACGCCAGCAAACCCAAGTCGATCCAGCGCTTCAATACCGAACTGCTCTCAGCGCTTGGCGCCGAAGCGACCGTGACGCTCCCAAGTGTCGTCTTCTTCCGCTGCCAGCACGAAGGAGACCACGCGACGATCCGTGACGTCGCCATCGCCGCGATCGACAACGCCAACCTCCCCCACGGCTTCAAAGAGCTTTACGGGGCGATCACCCACTACAAAGCCCAGCAGCCCAATCCGGCGCCCGAGCTGTACCGCCACCTGAAGTGGATCGAACCCGCCGGCGCAGCCGACTCGCTGGAAGCGGTGCGCGCCGGCCTGCGCCGGACGCTGGACCAACTGTAAGACTAGAGCCCCGGAGGGGCGGCAGCGCGTAGCCAGGGGCGCAAGCCCCTGGAAGGCCAGCCGCAAAAGATTCAAAGCCCCGGAGGGGCGACAGCGAGCGTCCACGCCGGGCCTGCTGTCGCCCCTCCCGGGCTTCTATACATTTCTCCCCCACGTCCCAGGGGCTCGCGCCCCTGGCTACGCGCTTCCGCCCCTCCGGGGCTTTTACGATTGGGAGCAACCCCGAAGGACGACGCCCTAGGCTACGGTGGATCAAGGCCTTCAGCCTGGTGGAACGCCACTGCCGCCGTAGCTCCTCAATTCGTCAGGCCCACCAGAAAAAGCACCATCAGCATCGCGCCGAGAAAGACGCCGACGATGCCCGAAAGCTGGTAGGCGCCCTCGTCGGTGACGCTCTCGACGGAGCGATGGGGAAAGCCGAGACCGCGCAGGAAAGCCGAGACCGCGCAGGTAAGCCGCGTTGAACCGACTAAGTGGCTTCGCCCAGCGCAGATTAACCAGGCCCCCGACGACGAGGAGCAGCGACGCGACTCCCATCCCCCACGGCATGTCGTTCATCGATTTGATGATTAAAACCGGCGCCATGCCCACACGCGGAGCGGAAGGGCATGCTGGGAATGGATCGAAGCCCGTCTCTAATTTCACATGCTCATACCCTACCGGGCGTGAGCATGGCGCCGGGCCTTCGGCGTGAGACGATTGAAAAAAGAGCGATCGTCGCCGCGACCACCACGATGGATGAAGGCTCCGGAACGGCTCTCTGGCCGAACACGATGTAGACCGCACCGGTTCCGAGGAGTGTGCCAGGCGCTCCGACAATCAAGTCGGAGATCCCGTCACCATTGAAGTCACCCGCTGAACCGACAGCGTCCCCAAGTCTGTCACCGGGAGTCATGCCTACCAATGCAAAGCCATTTGTGCCGTTGAGGTCACCGAGGTTGAGCGTTGCGGGAAAATTACCCTCCTGCCCGAAAACCACGTAGGCTTTCCCGGGGTCGGTACGGCGGTCGGGACCCGCGTTCGGCGATCCGATCACGATATCATCAAAGCCGTCAGCGTTCAGATCGCCGGCCGAAGCAACAATCCTGCCGCTTAAATCGAGACTTTTTTCGCCCGTCATCCGAAAGCCGGCGACGCCATCGAGACTTCCCAGGTAAAAAGGCGAAACGAACCTGTCGGCCGTACCAAACAGGACATAGGCTTCCCCCGCGAAGTTGGCGTCACCTGGCGCAAAATCCGAGCCGATGACGATATCGCCAAAGCCGTCGCCGTTGACGTCACCCGCTGAGCTAACTGCGTACCCGCTGTTGCCATGGATCCCGACGAGCAAAACGCCTTGCTCATTCGTGAGTTCGTTGAGGTCGAGGGCCGGCGGAAACCCGTCAGACCGTCCGTAGACCAAGTAACTCGCCCCCGCAGTCAACCGCCCGGGGAATGCCGCCTTGGGCGCGCCGATAACGAAGTCGCCGATTCCGTCGCCATTAAAGTCACCGGCGGAAGCAACCGCGTGGCCGCTGAAATCGTCTTCGCTCGCACCGGTGATCACGAAGCCATTGTGACCATCCAGTCCGGCGAGATCGACGGTGGATTGGCTATTATCGGTCCGACCAAAAACGACATAGGTCTTGCCTGCCGACGACAAGGCCTCGGTGTCGGCCGTTGGGACACCAATGACCAGATCGTCGATCCCATCGCCGTTGACGTCGCCTGCAGAGCCTAGCGTTCTTCCGACTGCATGGAATTGCCCAGCTCCCTGGAGAGTGATGCCGGCTCCAAGCGGCAAGCCTCCCAGTTCTAACCTCGACGGAAATCCGTTTGTACGACCAAAGACGACATGGCTTGTTCCTGCCGAGTCGCGGTTCATCGGGTCGGCGCCTGGCGAACCGACGACAAGGTCATCGAGCCCGTCTTGATTGAAATCGCCAACGAACGAAATGGTGGAGCCGCTACCGTCCCCAACCTCCGGTCCATTTATTACGAAGCCGTCTCTGCCGTTCAAGAATAGTCCGATAGAGATTGCGCCGGGGAACTGGACGCGCGCGCCGTACACGACGTAGCCCTCGCCCGCGCCTTCTTTATTCCTTGGATCGGCGCCGGTTGCGCCGATCAGAATGTCGTCAACGCCATCTCCGTTAATATCGCCGCCCCCACCGACCGAGACGCCGGCGTAATCTCCGCGATCAATGCCTTTCAGAGTGAAACCATTCGATCCACTGAGCTCACCGACGCTGATGACGGCGGGAAAAGAGGCCTTGGCGGGAGCGACTGCCGACACGCACGCCAACGCGACAATAGCCTTGAATCCAGCTCTCCACGGGGGACGACACACTGGCATTTTGCATCACGGCTAGAGAAAAGATTGCTAGATCGGCCGCGGACCTATTCGCTCTAACCGGGCGCGGCCAGCGGCGACCTATCGCTACGCGAACGTGTAAGGAAAAGTCGCCTATCCCTCAATCTGCCTGAGCGAGGTACGGTGACCTCTATCACTCCCTTCGCCACCCACCCTACCGAGCCCAATCGTGTAGGGTCCCATACTACTCGACGTCACGGACGCCGTGTTCCGATAAAGGCAGGGAATTACCATGTCCTGAAAGCAGGCGCCGCCTGTAACTGGCCGGGGGTCGAAGGCGGCAGCCGTAGCCCCCCGGGGCGGAGGAGGGGACGCCGCTCTCGCGCGTCGCCGGAGGCTTCGCTGCGCCGCGACCCCGGCCACCCCTTTTGCTTGGTTGCAACGCTGACCGCTGATCGCTGAAAGCTAACCGCCCGCGGCGAAAGCCGTCTGCTCACCGCGGCTCCGGTTTCCAATCCGCCAGGTGCATCTCCACCGACCGATACCCCCGGAACGTGTTGATCACCGGCCGGAACGCGATCTCGATCGGGCCGTCGAGCCGCAGCAGCTCTTCTTCGCGGTCGCCGGCGCCGAAGGCCACCGCGCGGAGTTTGACGCCCGCTTGTTCCAGGTCCACCGACAAGTGACGGCCCGCGCCGCCCATGCGGCGGGGCGGGCCGGCGAGGCGGACGCCGGTTACGCACAAGGTTGGGCGGAGGTTGCCGTTGCCGAACGGGGCGAGGCGTTCGATCTGCGTGACGATCTGGTGCGTGGTAGAGCGCAATCGCTGAGCATAGGGCGCCTCGCCAGCGCGCAACATTCAGCCGCGTCGCGCGTAAGTCGCGAAGCACCATTACTTGCGTGCATCGAGGATTTCACGGGCGGCGTGCTTATCTTAGCTACGCAACCCGAAAGCGTCACCTATCTGGCACGACGCTTGCTTGGCGAACGCCGCCCGTCGGACGGTCCGTAGTCGTCGGACTCCCCCGCGGCTCCCTCCCCCCCGCACGTATCGCTCTGCCTGCCTGTGCTACCGAGCGCCCGTAGTTTCCGGGTGCTCGCACATCTGACGTGTCCCGTCGCGTGCCGTGATCGTGGATCCCGCGCATTGTCGATCGGGTCCCGTGCCTTCCCCTTCCCGGATATAGCCTCATGAACTGTCGCGTCCGCTGCTTGATTTGGCGCCGCATCGCCGCGTGCTTGAGCCTGGCCGTTGTCGTCTGTCCTGCGAGTGGAATCGACGTTGTCGAACTCTCGGTGCGAGACATCGAGATGGGGCTCGCGTCAAACGCGTTCACGTCTGTCTCGCTCACCGAATCCTATCTGCAGCGCATCGCCGCGTACGAACCGACCTACAACGCCTTCATCTCGCTGAATCCCGAAGCCCTGTCGATTGCAGCGGCGCTCGACGCCGAGTACGCGCTCACCGGCCCGCGATCGCCGCTGCACGGCGTGCCGGTCGTCGTTAAGGACAACATGGACTACGCGGGTCTGGTAACGACCAATGGGTACCAGGGCTTTTCGGACGCGACGGGAGGGATCGATATCATCCCCTCGGAAGACTCGTCGGTAGTGGCGAGGCTCAAGGCGGCCGGAGCGGTCATCATCGGCAAGACGAACTTACCGGACTTCGCCAATGACGGGCTGCGGTCGAACTCGACCGTCGAGGGACGGACTTTTAATCCTTCGCAGATTTCGAAGGCGCCGGGCGGTTCGTCCGGAGGGACGGCGACCGCTGTTAACGCCTCGCTGGGTGTGCTCGGGCTGGGGACCGAAACGGGGCGGTCAATCCACAACCCTTCCAGCTTCCAGAGCTTGGTCGGTGTCCGGCCGACCCATGCGCTCGTGCCGATCGACGGCATCGCGCCGCTGAACGGGTCGTTCCGTGACGTCGCCGGGCCGATCGCCCGGACGGTCTACGACGCGGCGGTGACGCTCGACGCGATTGCGGGGCCTTCGGCGCGTGACCCGCTGACCAGCGGCGCGGTTGTTCCAGCGGCAGGCTACACTTCGTTGCTCAGCGACACGGCGTTATCCGGCAAGAAGATCGGGTACTTCGACCCGCAGTTCCTCCCCCTGGGAAACGCGGGGGCGCCGACCTTCCGGACGCCCAACGCAGAGACTCAGCAGCTTTACGACGCGGCAATCGCGGCCTTCACTGCGGAAGGTGCTGACGTCTTTACCGGGGACATCTTCGGATCGTCCTGGACCGACAAGTACTACGCGGCGCCGCCGGCGCCCAATTCGCAGCGTTACGATCAATGGCAGTACTTCCAATCACTCGGGAGCTCGACCCCTTTTGACAGCTGGGAGACCTACAAAGACGAGCTCACTGCACGCGGTCTGACCTTTGTCGATTCGCCCTTCGTAAACGAGACGACCGACACGGTGAACCCGCGGACGACGCCGGCGGGCCTGGCTTGGCTTGGATGGCAGGATGAGTTGCGGACCCTGTTCACCCAGACGCTCGATGCGCTGGGACTCGACGCGCTGGTCTGGCCGGTGAATGGGGCCGCGGCGCCGCTGCTCGACTTAGGCCTGCCGGGGTCGGCCAATAACCTCCCGCTCGTGCAGGGTGTGATCAACATCCTGGGAACGCCCGGCGTCATCGTGCCCGCGGGCGAGTACGCCGACGGCACGCCGTTCGGCGTCATCGTGATCGGACGATTCTGGGACGAGGCGAGCCTGCTGGGCTACGCTTACGACTACGAGCAAGCAACGAGGGGCACCTCGCTAGGACGTATCGTTCCGGACCTGATCCCCGAGCCGGGCGGCTTTGCCGTAGCAGCGACGATGTTCGTCGTCGTCACGCTGTGTAAAAAGCCTCGGCGGGCGGGGCGGGGTCTCACAGCTCCGGTTTCCAATCCGCCAGGTGCATCTCCACCGAGCGATACCCCCGGAACGTGTTGATCACCGGCCGGAACGCGATCTCGATCGGGCCCGGCTTCAACTTCAACAATCAAACGCTAGGCAACAACGGCTCGACGACCGCGTTG
>JBGSJY010000049.1:0-13658 GCA_041741515.1 Pirellulales bacterium
CGGCCCTCGGCGACGCGACCGAAAAGGTCCCGGTCGTCGCGCTCAAGAGCTACTTCGGCGCCCTCGGCGCCGGCAGCGGCGTCGTGGAACTGATCGGCAGCCTCCTCGCGCTCGACGCCTCCGGCCCCCTCGCCGGCAAGCTCCCCGCCACGCTCAACCACACCGAGTCCGACCCCGAGTGCCCCATCCAAGTCGCCGCCCAACCCGGCGTCCCCGCCGGCGACGTGTTCCTCAAGGTGAACACCACCCCGCAAGGACAAGCGGCAGCGCTGTGCGTGCGCAAGATGGCGTGATCATGTAGGGCAGGCCTCGCCTGCCAGAATGCGAGACGAACGTAACGCCGGCAGGCAAGGGCCTGCCCTACGTACTGCCTTCCAGTCTGCGAGCAACGGCATGCCCAAGCCGACGGTGCAAGGTCTAGTCAACGTCACGACTTCGATCGCAATTTCGCTCGGGATTATGACGTGGGGCGTCCGAAGCGAGGATGATGTAATTGGCCAGACAGGGTTTGTCCTACTTATGTTCTCAGCGGCTGTCGGATGCGGCTACTTGGTGAAAGGTTTCTCCGTATCCGGCATTACTATAGGGGTATTCTTGGTACTGATGCTGTGGATGGTGCTTGGTGTGTTGATGCCAGCTTCGTAGCACGTAGGCCGTAACAATCGTCAGTGAAGTTACGGCATGGCGTCGTCCGTCGCGATGCTTGCTGTAACCGCGCTGGAGCTTGTTACGGCCTAATGCTTCAGACCATCGAATTTGCGTACCATGAATTGCGATCCGCTGATTGCCGCCTTGATCGACGTTTGCGTCTTCTTTGACACGTGCGATGATGACACGGTCAATCCTGATGCGGCGGTGCAGCAGTTGGAACTCATTGCCTTTCATGTGCGCAATCTAGATCCTCTGACTCAGCAGCATTTCCTGGAAGCTGCGAGATCGCGTGCCGACTTTGAAAAATCGGCTCGCGGCGAATCTCCACGATGGCAGAGTCTTCATCTCCTTGGTGAGAGTCTCGGACTCGTAGGCCCTCCAAGGTGAGTGCGTAAACCATAACAAGCGTCACCGAAGTTACGGCATGGCGTCATCTGTCGCGCTGCCCGCCGGACCCGTGCTGACGCTTGTCCCGGCCTACATCGTCTTCGTGTCCTTTGTGCCCTTTGTGGTTCAATCCTTTAAACAGCGGCGTCTGTCGCGCCGTCTGCCGTAACCGCGTTGCCGCTTGTTACGGCCTACAGCTTCAGACCTCGATTATTCTGCTATGAATTGCGATCCGCTGACTGCCGCCTTGATCGACGTTTGGGGAGCAGGCCAGTCGAGACCACAACCGAGAAGCCGTGCCGACGCTGGTCGCGGCCCCATATTCTAGCCAGGGGTTTCGTTCAGCCAGGCCAGCCGAAGCCTTAGCCGTAACAAGCGGCAGCGAAGGTACGGCAGGAATTGTCGCCGGCCGCCGGCCGGGGACACCCTTCCCGTGGCCGGCAGCTCCACTAGGACGAACCGGCAGTGCATCGCAACGCCCTACTTCGCTTCAAACCGGCGCGTTAGCACTTCGAGCGGCTCGTCCGTAACCCGCTTATCCACCTCGGCGACGACGCAGCGTTTCGTCTCTGCAGATATTACACCGCGCAGCTGGCCGAGCGTTTGTGGGTCCGCCATCAGGACGAGGGCGTCGATGTCACCGGCGACCACCTTGGCGTTGAGAAGATTGCCCAACTGCTTCGCGAACGTCGCTTCGTCCTTCTGCTCGCTCGACTGTTCGGGAGGCCGGACGCCCGAGGGACCTTGGGAGAGCAGGTTTTGCGGCTCCATCTCGGCTACTGCGTGAAGGCTTACTTCCTGATCGCGCACGGTAACGCGAAAAGTCTTGGCGTGGACGCCGTCGGCGGCGACCACATAAGTGTTGTCGGTAACGGAAATTGCATTCGGCACGTGAAGCCTCCATGGGGAACGATTCCACACCAGCGATGGCCTTCGAAGGCTGCAAATCGCGTGCCGTGAGCTCAGCGCCAAAGCCGAGCACGATGGACGCGGGAGCGGCGTGCATACGATCGGATTTGTGATCCTCCAACCGATTTTCGCAGCACCACCAACTGCATTTGCAGCCTCCGTCTCTCGCGCGGCGGTCTCGATAACGCATGGCCGACGAGTCCGCTGGGGTGTGCTCCATGATCGAAACATGAGCATTCGCAGCCGTCTCGACAGCCCGTCGTGTCGTCGGTTGTGCTGCCTGTCGGAACTGCCCAGCCGTAACTCCGTCGTTACTGATTACGGCCTACTTTGTTGCTTCGGGTAGTGGGCGCCAGATCCAGCCCTCGGCTCGGGGCGCCTCGGGTGTCGGATGCTCAAGCGCTTGGCGTTGGTGGGTGTACAGGTGGGCCACCGCGGCGCACACGTGGGCGTCGCGGATGTCGTCCTGTGCAATCGACTCGTTGCTCGACGTCATATCGACCACCAGCGGCGATCTCTGGCAGACGGTGGGGTACGTCTCGAAGAGCATGAGCGTGGCGCCGTCGGACCAGACGCCGGTCACCTCGGTCGGTCGCGTGAACTTGGCAGCCACGTGCATTGCCTCCGTTGCCTGGCTCCCGATCATGTCCTTGATCGGTGACAGCGGCGGAAAGCCCTCCGCCGCCAGCCGCCGCTCGGTGTAGCGGAACAGGTATCCGTTCTGCGACGAGACCTGCGCCGGCTCGACGGCAACGCCGTTGCTGACGAGGTCAAGGAACGCCGCCGGAAACGCCAGCGAGGCGTCGATCGCCAAAGTAACGCGGCTGCGGTGCTCGGGCGCCGACAGGCTGCACAAGGCGAATAAGGCCGCCACCCATTCCGACGCGCTCGTCGACTGCAGGATCGACTCCCGAAGGTTCCCCCGCCACGGCGTGCCCACGACCCGCGCCCCGGGATCAAGGATAACAATCGCGTCGCGGCTGTTGGGGTTCTTATCGCAGTTCCAACCCCCCACGTCCCAGCCGACGGAGAAATGATCCCGAGTGGCTCCACTCATCGGCGACGGACAGGTAGGAGAACCGATTGCTTACCCATCCGCTAGTTGCACCGTACGAGGCTAATGATAGGTTTTTCCGCCCCACTCGACAGACCGCTTTATCAACTCCGCGGTTCAACAAAAAAGCGGCCCGCTCCTTTCGGAACGGGCCGCTGGATTGAACATCGAAGTTCATCAGCGCGGATCAGCCGCGGGCGCGACGGGTGGCAAAGCCGGCCAAGGCCAGCGCGGCCAGCACGACCGTAGTCGGCTCGGGGACGATCACGTCCGGGTCGAAGCCGGCCGGAGCGACGGCCATCGAGCTGATAATGGCCCCGCCATCGATCATGCCGAGGTTGGTCGCGGCGCCGGTGGCAAGGTTAATCTCGTAGAGGTTCGACACCGACGTGTTGGCCGGCAACATCACCGCATAGGCGACGCCGTTGGCGCCCGAGCCGCTGATGTCGAAGCCGCCAACCGCGCCGAAGTTCACGCCCAGCGGTCCGACCGTGGCCAGCGTGCCGGCCGAGTTGGCCTGCGTCACGAGGATATCGAGGCCGGTGTCGATGCCGTAGAGCTGCGTCGCGGCCGGTGCGGGGATCACGCTGTTGGTGTAGGCCGAAAACGCGACGTTGGGGCTGACGCCGAAGTTCGGGTCGGCCGCACCAAAGGCGAGGTCGGTGACCCCGGTCGCTGTGCCGTCGTTGGGATTGAGGACGTAATTCTTCTTGGTGTTCGAGACGACGCGAATGCGGTCGATCACCGGATTGAAGTCGAAGCCGAAGTTCGAGCCGTTCAGCACCGGAGTGAAGGGGCCCGCGCCGACCTGGGTGGCGACACCGGTGTTGGCTTGAATCGTGTAAAGCCGATTGGTGCTACCCAGCGCGTAGAGCTGGTGAGTCGAGGGACGGAAGTCGATCCCCTTGATCGTCTCGTTGCTCTGGAGACCAGAGATGGCGACTCCATTGAGCACGCTGCTGGGAGCGGCCGAGTCGAAGCTGATGAGCGTCTGACCACTCGAATCATCAATGCCGTAGATCAGAGCGGCATCGGAAACAGAAGCGAGGCTTGCCACGCCCGCCATCGCGAGCAGAGCCAATGAATGGAGTTTCATCTCAGGAGCATCCTTCAAGGTTGATGATCGACCGGAAGCACAAAGACATGCGTTCCGGGCCGTTATTCGATAAGCAGCCGACTCTTCCTGGCCGGCGGAGCCCATCCGTGCTGGTGCCCGCGTCGCTGAGCATATACGGGCGGGGGAGATCTATGGATGGTAAAATCCGTTAGAAACGTGTTAAATCCCGCCCAGAACGCCTGATCGCCACGAAGCCAATACGCGTCCAAATTCTGGTCTCCGTGCATCCGTCGCGCCGCCCGTTGCCCCCCTTCGGTGCGTTCGGGCGGCGACACTTCCGCTCGAGAAGTCTTCGAAGAACCGAAAATTCAGCTGTGAACTCGCTACCGGCCCGCAGAACGGCCACTCGTTGCGAGCACCCGTACTACTCGCCGATTTCCCGACGAACTTCCAGAGGAGGCCGGCGATGGTGCAGACGGAGGGGTTACGTGGTGGCGGCATCCCGCATGTCCCGCACCCGATCGTGGGCGTCCTTGACCTTGAGGTACTGGCTGGCGAGGAGCGAGTGGATCGGTGAGCCCACCGCGTCCTTCAGTGCCTCCTCGTAGGCTTCCTTGATCGAATCCTCGCCGCGCTCCGCCTCGCTGAGGATGTAGCGATCCTCGTGGTCACCCGACATCGCGTCGCGGATCTTTATCCAGGCGCGATGCATGGCGGCTATGTAGCTGCCGTCCTCTTCCTCGTGCTCGTCGTTCCACTCAATTTGGCGCTCGAGTTCGGCGTCCATCCCGCGGCGTTCGTCGGCGATCGACAGGAACAGACTCTTGAGGCCTGCGCTCTCGGTCAGCTCGGCGCACTCCTCAAAGCCTTTTGACGAGTCGACGCACAGTCGGCGAAGCTCGCGGAGTTTTGAGAGTGTCGTGTCGGAAAGGCCGACGATGGCCGTGTCAGGGGCAGACATTAGGGGGATCTCCTGGTTTTTGCTTAGGTCGCCGGCATTGGCCGCCGACGCGGTACGTCCATTCCACCCGACTTAGCAGCAAAGTGAGTGGCCATGATCGTCACTTGACGTTGCCATTAGGGTTGCTACGAGCGGTTCGGAAGACGATCCGCTCCACCTCCCGCCACTTCACTACGGCCGCTCGGCGACGCGCGAGGCGCTCCGAATCGGTCCAGCAGTCGCGAACAGCTTGCAAACGGGCGACATCCGACGTGGCGTAGTGCCTGACAGCGACGAGGGACATGGTTGACTCCGGGTGTATGGGTTGCCCATCGAGATGAGCGATCGTTGACTGGCAAGCTCATTAGCATCCGTCGTGCCAAATCCGCGGCGGGGCGAGTCTCCCGAAGAACTGCTGCAAGCTGGGGAGCATTCCTCGCCCGGCGAAAACGGCGCTGATCGGCGCCGCCTCACTTTGATCGCGGCCCGCTCAGACGAAGCTGTCACGGTGGCCTAGCAGGGATGCGGTCTCGCGGCGGGTTTCGGTGAGCGACCGCACCGAGTGCCTGACGCACCCATTTGCCCAACGCGGCCCGCACCGCATAGGTTGGGGAGTCGCGAGTCGCTGGCTCGCCTACCGACGCTTCCCCAGAGGGTCCGACGATGAAGACTTGGCAAACGGCCGCCGCCCTGGCGCTGGCCTTCGCAACCATTCCCGCCAGCAACCTGCTAGCGGCCGGCGTCGAGCTCGGGGACACGGGGCCGGCGTGGGTGGACCTTGAAGGCGTCGACGGTGAACGCCACAGCCTCGCCGACCTCGAAAATGCCAAGGCCGTGGTCGTCGTCTTTACCTGCAACCACTGTCCCGTGGCGAAGGCCTACGAAGACCGCCTCATCCAATTCCAGAAGGACTACGCCGACCGCGGCGTCGAGGTTGTGGCGATCAACGTCAACAACAATAAGGCCGACAAGCTTCCGGCGATGAAGGAGCGGGCGAAAGAGAAGGAGTTCCCGTTTGCCTACATCTACGACCCGTCCCAAACGATCGGCCGCGAGTACGGCGCCACGGTCACGCCGCACGCTTTCGTCCTCGACGGCGACCGGAACGTCGTCTACCAAGGGGCGATCGATGACAGCATGAAGGCCGACAAGGCGACGCAGCGCTACCTGCGCGATGCGGTTGACGCGGTGCTCGCCGGCAAGACCCCCGAAACCGCGTCGACACCCCCCGCCGGCTGCGGCATCCAGTACAAGTAATCTGATGCACCGCGATACGCCGCGAATGTTTGCTCTAGCGGCCTTGGCGTTGGCGGGATGTTCGCCATCCGATGGACCTAACGGCGGCACGACGACCAGCGCCGCCCCCAACGCGGCCGCCGTTCGGCCCCTTGCGACCGACCCCGCCAACGTCGTGTTAACGGAGGTCGATCGCCCGGGCTACGACGCCGTGCTCAGCCGCCACGCCGGCAAGCTAGTGCTCGTTGACTTCTGGGCCACTTGGTGCGCTCCCTGCATGCAACAGCTCGGCCACACGGCGGCGCTAGCGTCCCAACACGAGGGACTGGCCGTCGTGACCGTGGCAATGGAAGACCCCGACGACGCCGTCGCCCTCAGAAAGGCGCTCGCCGCCCGCGGCGCCACGGCTACCACCAACCTCGTCAGCAAAGTAGGCGGCGGCTCGCCCGCGATGGCCGTCTTCGACATCCCCGGCGGTTCGCTGCCGCATTACAAGCTCTACGACCGCACCGGAAAGCTGCGGCAAGTGATCGCCCTCGACCCCGCCGCCGAGAAGCAGTTTACCACCGATGACGTCGACGCCGCGGTAGAGAGACTGTTGGCCGAATAGTTCCTGAGGCGTCGCCTCGGAGATGGAGATAAGGGGATATTGGTGATAGGGGGGATCGCAAGCGGGTGGTTAGCGAATAGAGACGACCGGGTCTGATCTTTAGCTTGCGAGCGGCGCCCCGATTGGGTGACGCAACGTCGCGAAGCGACAGCGCTTTTCATCCCCTCGGCGGTAGCGATCGACTTCCCATGCCGTTCGGCTCCACAGCAGAAAGGACTTTACCGTCCGCTTGCGATCCCCATTATCACCAACATCCCCCTCATCTCTTTTGCTGAAGCCGGCTTATCTAGTGAGATCAGGCTCGTCCGGGATCGCCGTGCCGTGCGGGTCGATGGCGGTGACCGACGTTTCTTGATCCAGCAGGTCGCGCATTGCCCGGTCGGTGATGTGCTCGAGGCGTTCCGCTTCGGGGTGGATGCGGTCGAGCGGCAAGCCAGCGCGTTCCACCAGGTACTGCTCCCAGAGACGGTGGGAGCGGACCAGCTCGCGGGCCTGCGTGGCGCCCTTTTCGGTCAGGCGGATGCCGCCGAGGTCACGGTACACGAGTCCGCGGCGGTACAGCTCCCAGAGCACCAATCGAAGCGGCAAAGCCTGGCAGAGGAGTTGGCGCCGCAACGCCGCGGCGTCGAGAGCGACCGGCGCCCCTTCTGTCGTCTTCTCGTCGGCCCGGTAGAGGATGCCGAGAACGTCTTCCGCCAGGATCCGCAGCGATAGCCACACGCGTCGCGACGCCCGCACGACGACGCCCTGCCGCGGTGAGAACAACAGGGCGGCCGTGAAGAACAGGCCCACAACCACCGCCATCATGCCGGCCGTCGTCGTGCTTCCCAGACCGAACCACGTCGGGACCTCGACCGCGGCCACGTGCCCCAGCACAGCCGACGCCGCCGCAATCAGGGCTCC
Source organism: Pirellulales bacterium (assembly GCA_041741515.1). GTDB lineage: Bacteria > Planctomycetota > Planctomycetia > Pirellulales > Lacipirellulaceae > Botrimarina. The sequence goes on from JBGSJY010000049.1 coordinate 7,748, forward strand.
TAGCCAGATCATTGTGCTCAGCCGGTCAGTGAGCAGCCGCGCCGTCGCCGGCGGCGTCACGAGCATCGCCACCACCAAGATGTTGCCGACGCTTTCAAAACTCGCAACCGCGGTGACGGCCACCAGGGTCGTCAACGAGTAGTGCATCAAACTGGCGTTGAACCCCGACGTGGTCGCCAGTCCCGGGTCGAACGCCGCGATCTTAAGTTCCTTGAAGAACAGCGCGACGTACAACAGATTCACTAGCGCCACGGCCGCCAAGGTGATGACCACCCGCGGGACCTGCCAGCCGAGAACGTCCCACGTGTCGAGGGGCGTCGACTCGATGGCGCCGTAGAGAACACAACCCGGGTCGAGATCGACGTGATCCGCGGCCTGAACGATCATCACCAGGCCCACCGCGAAGAGCGACGTGAACACCACCCCGAGCGACGCCCCCTCGTCCACGTCGCCGTAGCGATGGACCCACTCGGTGAGGAACGCCGTCGCCAGACCGACCGCGACCGCGCCGATGAACATGGGCAGGCTCGAACGCTCGCCGGTCAAGAAGAAGGCGGCCGCCAAACCCGGCAGCACCGCGTGGCTGATGGCGTCGCCCAACAGACTCATCCGCCGCAGCACAAGGAAGTTCCCCACCAGCGCCGCCGCCACTGCGCACAGCACTCCCGCGGCGACGATCCAGCCGTCCAAAGCCCACGACCAAGTCCAAGCCACCAGCGGCGTCATGGCGTCGGGCCCCCGATTACGTGCGGGCTCGCCGGCGGCGCTGCCGCTGCCGACTCATCGAGCAGCAGCTCCAGCTCGTGGATCGTCTCAGGATCAAGGACGTGCTCGATCGCGTCGGCGCCACGGTCCACCTTCGACGGGGCGACCTCGGCGTGGGTGATCAAATACAGCTCCCACAGCCGGTGCTGCCGTGTCAGCCGCTTCGCCTCGACGGCGCCCCGCGCGGTTAATCGGACGGCTTCGCGCGAGTCCGGCCGCACGAGCTCGGCGCGCTGCGCGCGACGGATCACGCTCCGCAGTTGGGCGGGCGACCAGCTCCGCAGCGTCATCAGCCGCTGGACGGACGCGGCTTCGTTCTCGCGATTCTCGACCACCTCAAAGACGCTCCGCAGCAGGTGTTCCATCTCGATCTCACGGAGGAACGACCGCCGCCGCATGAAACGCAGCACAACGCCCCGTTTCATTCCGAGCAACGCGCTCAGTACGAACAAGGCCGAAGCAACCAGCACGATCGTCGCGCCGGACGGCAGCTTGGGGTAACTCGCGCTGAGGATCGCGCCGACAAACGCGCTGCAGCCCCCGAGCAGGGCGGCGATCCGCGTCATGTCGCCTAGGTTTTCGGTCCAGAATCGCGCCGCCGCCGGCGGGATCACCAGCAGCGCGATCATCAGGATCAGCCCCACCGCCTGCAGCCCGACAATCGTGATCACCACGACCATCCCCATCAGCACCGTGTCGAGCCAACCGACCGGGTAGCCCCGCGACGTAGCGAACCCGGCGTCGAAGCAGAGCAGCGCCAGCTCCTTGAACAGCAGCAGGCTAATGGCGACGCACGCCGCCGACGCGATCGCGATCAGCCACGCGTCGCTCGACAGCATGGACGCTGTCTTGCCGTAGATAAACGACTCCAGCCCCGCCGCGTTGCCGCCGACTTGCTGGGTCACGCCCAACAGCGCGACGCCCGCTCCGAAGAAGACGCTCAGTACGATGCCCAGCGCGGCGTCCTCGCCGAGGCGCGTGTAACGGCGGATCAGCAAGATCGCGCCGACGCCCAGAACCCCCGAAATCGCCCCTCCCGCCAGCAGCAGCGGCAGCGACTTGCCGTCGCCCCACAGCGACGAGCCGATGAGAAACGCCGCAGCGATTCCCGGCAGCGTGGCGTGACTGAGGGCGTCGCCGATCAGGGCCCGCTTCCGCAGCAGCGTGAAACTGCCGACGACCCCGGCCCCCATCCCCAGCAGCGTCGCCCCCAACACCACGACGCGTGTGTTGTAGTCGCGGAGCAGCAGCACGTCGGCCCAGGCGACAACCGTTGGCCAACCAAGGGCGATGGCTGCGATCACAGGGCGCGCTCCCGACGCCGCATCGCTTCGGTCGCCTCGTCGAGGAGAGTCAGCCGGCCGCCGTAGGTCTTCTGCAGATTCGCCGGCGTAAACACTTCCGCTACCGGCCCGTAGGCCACGACCCGCATGTTTAGCAGAAGCACGCTATCGAAGTACTCGGCCGCCGTCTGCAAATCGTGATGGACCACCAGCGCCGTCTTCCCCTGGGCGCGCATGTCGCGAAGCAGCTCGACGATCGCCGCCTCGGTCGACGCGTCCACCGCGGCGAACGGCTCGTCCATGAAGTAAAGGTCGGCGTCCTGCACCAGCGCGCGGGCAAGGAAAGTGCGTTGCTGCTGGCCCCCCGAGAGCTGGCTGATCTGGCGGCTGGCGAGGTCCGCCATCCCCACCCGCTCCAGCGCCGACATCGCGCGCCGGCGGTGCTCGGCGCTGGGACGCTTCATCCAGCCAATCTCGCGGTAGAGGCCCATCGTCACCACGTCCAGCGCGTCGATCGGGAAGTCCCAGTCGACGCTCTCGCGCTGCGGCACGTAGCCGACACGGCCCCGGTTCTCTTGGTACCGCTTCCCAAAGACCCGCACCCGGCCCGATGCGCGGGGAGTGAGCCCGAGGATCGCTTTGAGGAGCGTGCTCTTTCCGGCGCCGTTGGGGCCGATGACGCCGATCAGTTGTCCCGGCGTTGCGTCGAAGCCGACATCCCAGATCACCGGCTTGCGATGATAAGCGACCGTTAGATCGTGAATCGAAAGCGGGACCGACGGATCGTCGGCGCGGGCCGTCAGCGAGCGGGTCGGATCCTTGTTCATTCGGCGCACCCCGCGAGCTTGCCGGTAAAGCCACAGGCGTCCGCTTCGCCGCCCAGGGCGCGGACAACGGTCGTCACGTTGTGGTCGATCATGCCGACGTAGGTTCCCTCGGTCGTTCCAGCGGCGCCCATCGCGTCGGAATAGAGCTCGCCGCCGATCGACACTTTATGGCCGCGAGACGCGGCCCCGTCGATCAGCGCGCGGATGTTTTTTGGCGAGACGCTCGACTCGACGAACACAGCGACCACCTTCCGATCCACCAGCAACGACACCAACTCGTTCACCCGTTGCAGGCCCGCCTCCGACTCCGTCGAGAGGCCCTGCACGCCCAGCACCTCCAGATTGTAGGCCCGGCCGAAGTAATTGAACGCGTCGTGCGAAGTGACCAGCACGCGGGCTGACTCGGGGATCGTGGCGATTTTGGCGCGGGCGTCGGCGTCGAGTTTAAGCAGTGTCGCCTGGTAGGCGTCGGCTCGGGCGGTGAACTCCGCCGCTTTTTCCGGAAGCAATTCAATGAGGGCGTCGCGCACCACCCGAATCCCTTCGGACCACGTCGCCACGTCCATCCAGACGTGCGGATCGGGGTGTCCCTCGGCGCCGCCCGGCGCCAGCAGCTTTGAGTCGTCGATCGACTCGGTGACAGCATAGACAGGCCGCGTGCGGCCCACCTTCACCAGCGTGTCGGCCATCTTTCCTTCGAGCAACAGCCCCGAGTAGAAGACCGCGTCGGCGTCGAGAATCGTGGCGACGTTGTCACGCGTCGCCTTGTACAAATGCGGATCGACGCCGGGGCCCATCATCTGCGTCACCTCGACCTCGTCGCCGCCGATGCTGCGGACCATGTCGGCGACCATGCCGGTCGTGGCCACCACCCGTGGCTTCACAGAGCGGTCGCTTGATTCGATCGGTGTACGGCAACCCACCAGGCTGGTTGCGACGAAGACAGCGAAGCAGGCCACAGGGGCGACAGGGACGCAAATTGGCATAGCGGTGGAGTTTGCTCTCATGGGAGTTCGTGTTTATCCTAGGCTAAACCTCGCCGACAACAAGGCCCGCTGGTTCCAGACCCCGCTGCAGAAAGGTGGCGTCATCTGCAGGCCCGGAACATGCTGACGGGGTGACGCCGCGACGTGCGGCAGGCAACTTCTCGACGGAACACGATGCTGTGACCTTACCAGTTACACCCCGCGCCACCGCCCAACAAGCGTCCAAGCCCTTCCGCCGGACCCGCAGCGACCACGCTAACGAGACGGCCGAAGACTACGTCGAAGCGATCGCCGAAACGATCGCCCGCAGCGGCATGTGCCGCAACGCCGACCTCGCCCGGCTGTTCGCCGTCAGCCACGTGACCGTCAACAAGACAATTGGCCGGCTGCAAAAGGAGGGCCTCGTTGATACTGAGCCCTACGGTCCCGTCGCCCTCACCGCCGCGGGCGAGAAGCTCGCCGCCGAGGCCCGGCGCCGGCACGCTACAGTGCTCGACTTCTTGCTGTCGCTCGGCATCAGCCAAGCGGTCGCCGAGGTCGATTCCGAAGGGATCGAGCACCACGTCAGCGACGAGACGCTGCGGGCATTCCGGCGCCATATCGAGTCGCAAGCGGACCGGTAGCGTCACGGGGATCGGCAGGGGTACGCCCCGAGGCGAGTGACATACCTCTGTCGCTATCGATTTCGAACGTATTCTGACATTTTCTTGATTCGCCGGCGCCGGCAACTAGCCTCCGATTCGCTGATCGCATCGATCTCGGGTCCGGAGCCTTGCCATGCATCGACCGCTCACCGCCGCCACCCTGGCGCTCGCGCTCACACCGATCGCGTCTTTCGCGCAGCTCGTCGTCTCCGAAGTGATGTACGACCCGGCGTCGGACGAGAGCCGCTGGGAGTGGATCGAGGTCCGCAACACGGGTCCCGTGGCTATCGATCTCGACGGCTATGTCATCGACCGCGTCGGCGACCGCGAGCGGACCACCGTGACGCCCAATATCCTTAGCCATCCGCTGCTGGGCGCTGATCTCGTGGCCAACTCGACGGTGATCCCGGCGGGTGGGATCGCCGTGCTCTACAACGGTCCGGGCCTCGGCTACGACCCGGCGCGATTCCGGGACGCTTGGCCGCAAATGCCGCTCGGTGCGACGCTGATCGGCGTGGAAGGCTGGTCGTCCAACGCGCTCACCAACGCGCCCAGCGTCTCGGACTACGCCCCCTCGCTACCGGCGATGACCGTCGGCTTATGGGTCGATGAAGCGGCTTACCGGCTCGACGCCGCCGACTTCGGCCTCCCCGGCGCGCCCGACCGCCGCGTCTTCCGCGTCACGAATGCTGCGGCCGCCTTCGGCTACGACGACAATGCTCCCTGGCGCGACACGCTGGGCAAGTCGGCGATCCACTACCTGGGTGGCCCCGTCTTTCAGCCGACCAGCTGGGGCCGCAGCAACGCCGGGTTCGGTGGCGCGTCGGCCAGCGTCGAGACGTTCATCCCTGTCCCCGTCAGCGCCGGCGAGTACGGCAGCCCCGGGATCGTCCCCGCGGGCTCGCCCGTGCGGCCCGAGCTGATGGTGACCGAGCTGATGTACGACGCGGCCTCGACGACCGGCGCCACCAACGAGTGGGAATGGATTGAAATCTACAACTCCGGCCCGACGGTCGATTTCACGGCGACCCCCTACTGGCTGGATGACGACGACCAAGAGGCGCTCGTCGCGGCGAATCTAACGGCCGGCTCGATCGCTACCGGGAGCGTCGGCGTGCTTTTCAACGCCTCGGCAGCCACCCTCGCGCAGATGCGATCGGCCTGGGACCGCCCTGGCAACGCGCCGATCAATTGGATCGCCGTCAACGACTGGCCCGCGCTGGCCAACGGCGGTGACGTGATCGGCCTCTGGAGCAACGCCGCCGACTACGCCAGCGATCATGCGGGCGAAGTCCCGACGTTCGACCGCGTCGCCGCGAGCCTCGCTTACGACGACTCCTCCCCGTGGCCAACCGGCGTTGATGGCGACGCCATCCGGCTGGCGAATCTCGGCAGCGACCCCGCCG
>JBGSJY010000050.1:0-3720 GCA_041741515.1 Pirellulales bacterium
ACGCGGCCGGCGAGGCGTTCGACAAGGTCGGCTCGCTGCTGGGGCTGCCGTTCCCGGGCGGCCCCGCGGTGTCGCGCGCGGCGACGCAAGGCGACTCGACGGCGATCCGCTTCCCGCGCCCGCTGCTGGACGACCCGACGCGGTTGGCGTTCAGCTTCAGCGGCTTGAAGACGGCCGTGCGCTATGAGATCGCCGGCCCGGGTGGTGATCCGGCGCAGGTCGAGTTGTCGGAGCAGCGCGTCGCCGACATCGCGGCGGGATTTCAGGAGGCCGTGGTCGATTGCCTCGTGGGCAAGTCGGAACTGGCCTTGAAGAGGACGGGCTTCGACACGCTGTGCGTCGGCGGCGGCGTCGCGGCGAACGGGCGGCTGCGGGAACGCCTCGAAGAATCTGCGGCGAAGCACGGGCATCGCCTCTTCATCCCGCCGATGTCGCTGTGCACGGACAACGCCGTGATGGGGGCGATCGCGATCGAGCGCTTCAAGGAAGGGAAGTTCGAGTCGCTGGACCTCGACGTGTACCCCGGTTTGCAGCGGATCGGCTGAGTCGTTGTCGTGTCGCGCGAGCGGGCTGTGGGAAGGTCTTTGAAAGTTAACCACGGCGCCACTGAGGACTCACCGAATCTCTTCTCTGTGCCTTCCTCCGTGTCCTCCGTGGCTCCGTGGTTCAACCTGCACGACGAACAAATCGGGCCGGCCCGCACATCGCGGACCGGCCCGTCGTTGTTGATCACAGCTGCGGTAGCAATCAGCGGTTACGCAACTGGCAGCTCGGGCAGTACGGCTTCGAGTAGCTAGGGGTCGAGACCGGGGAGCCCATCGTCGGCGTGTAAGACGGCGATGACGACTGTACCGGCTTCGCGACGGTGTGCGTCACGGCCGATGAACGATCGCCGTCTTTGTGCTCCTTGAGGACCTGAGTCCACTCTTTCTGCGAGATGTCGCCCGACACGCGACGCAGCACAACGCTACCCGACTTGTCGATGATCGCGACGTGAGGGAACTCCGTTACCTTAAAGCCCTCGGCCACTTGCTTGCCGTAGTCGGTCGTCGCGTCGATGTGGCACAGCGCGTAGCTGCCCAACGGGATCGCGCCGCTCTCGGCGGAGAGCAGGCTCGGGTCAAGTACAGCGTTTTCGTCGCCAGGCTTGTCGAACACCACCAGCAGCGGTTGGTGCTCTTGCTTGGTCTCCGCAACGGCCTCGCTGTAATTAGCGTGCCAGGCGTTGGCGGAATCGGCTTGGGCAGGGGGAGCTGCAACGGCCGCGACGAACATCCAAATCGATAGCATCCTACTTCTCCTATGGGGTCGACGCCGAATGGCACGGGCTCACCGCGAAACGGGGTTTCGCGGACGCCGGCAAAGACGAGCCGGGCGGAACGGAGTCGGGAGGGTGAACCGGCCACGGCAAGGCGCCGCGACAAAGGGAAGACGGTTCGGTTCAGCAAGTTCCTAAGGAAAGATAACGTTGCCGGCGGAGACCGCCGCACGTTGCGGGCGGCAGCCAACGAGTTGAACGACCAAAAAAATCAAGCGATCGATCCGACTCGGTCCAACGACCCTAACGGGGCGCGAAGTCAGTTCAAGTGGTGCAGCGCGCCGATGGCCACGATTCGCGTGAACTAGCCAACATTCGCTGGCGGACGTGTAGCGCAGGGTTCACGGGGCTAAGTGCTTGTCTATAGGTGACTTAACCGACATAGATAACTCGTAAGACTCCTTCGATAAGAGCCCCGACGGAACCGCAAAAAAAGTTTCCCGCCCCACGTGGATAACGTGTGGATGGAAAGGTTGGGCGAGATAGCGAGGCGCGTTTCGGATTGCACGAAACGACTTGACAACCGCCCGTGCGTTTTGCTCTACGCCGAGCCGAGCACGACGGGCACGTCGAGCAACTCGCCCTCGCGTCGCACCGTAAAGACAACCCGATCACCGGGCGCGTGCGCGTCCATGATGGCCAAGAACTCGGTGTGCGATCGGACCGCCTTGCCGTCGATCGCGACGAGGAAGTCGGCGTGGTCCTTGTCGAGTTCTTTGATCTCGTAGACGGCCGCCCCGCGACGCTCGTAGCGCTTGGTGACGCGGAAGCCACGCAGGCCGGCTTTCTCGGCCGGGCCGTCGGCAGCGAGCTTGGCGATCCGCAGCCCCCGCGCCGTCTCGTTGAGCACGACGATTCCGTGGTACGCGCGGATGATGCGGCCGTGCTCGATCAGTTCGGGGACGAAGCGCTTCACGCGGTCCACGGGGATCGCGAACCCGACGCCCGAGCTCTGACCTACGGCGCTGCGGATCGCGACGCACATGCCGATCATCTCGGCCGACGTGTTGAGCAACGGCCCGCCCGAGTTGCCGGGGTTCATCGCGGCGTCGGTCTGGATCATGCCGTCCATGACGCGGGCCTCCTCGCGGCTGGGGAGCGAGCGATTGAGGCTCGAGAGGATGCCGGTGGTGAGCGTGCCGTCGAAGCCAAACGGGTTGCCGAGGGCGAAGGCCTTCTGCCCGACGCGGAGGTTGTCGCTGCGGCCGAGCTTGATGGGCACGAGGGCCTCACCGTTGGGCTGGATCTTGAGCACGGCGATGTCGTACTCCTTATCGGTCCCGACCACTTCGGCGTCGTACGTGTGGTCGTTGCTGAGCGTGACCTTGATGTCGGTGGCCCCCTCGATGACGTGGTTGTTGGTGAGGATGTGTCCGACGCGGTCGAGGATCGCTCCGGAGCCGGCGCCCTCGCCCCCTTCGATCGGAACGCCGAACACCGGGTGGTACTGCACGACGCTGGTCGTCACGTGGACGACGCTCTGGTTGGCGACCTCGTAGACACGGATGTTGGCCAGCTCCTCGGGCGTCAACTGGATAGGGGCCGCTGTGACAGGAGACGCAGCGGCGGGGGGACGCTGCCACCGGGGCAAGCGGCCTCTGGGCGCCGACGCCCGGCTGCTGCGAATTGGCGGCGGGCTGTCGCGGATCGGCGGCGGGCCGCTGGGCCACGGCGACTAGCGCCGCCAGCAGCAGACAGCTCAACGAACCCACGGAAACAGCGAGTCGGGACGAAGTCATCGTCGGACGATCGGGATAGAGGGGAGCGGGCACGGGCGTTCTGGTGGCGATACGTTAAACCGCGCCCGATCGTTCGCAGGCAACCCTCCCCAGCGACTCTGCTCAGCCGCGCAGCGGCCAGATCAGGCCGATGCTCACAATCCCCAGCAGCGCGATCATGAGCTGCAGCGGGCCCCCCACCCGCAGGTAGTCCTTAGGGTGGTAGCCGCCGGGGCCCATCACCATCAGGTTGGTCTGGTAGCCGATGGGGGTCGCAAAGCTCAGGGACGCCGCGATGGCGACCGCAATCAGAAAAGGACGCGGGCTGAGGTCGGCCTGCTGGGCGATGCCGATCGAGATCGGGATCATGATGGTCGCGACGGCGGCGTTGGTGATCGCCTCGGTCATGGCCATCGAGAGGAGGTAGACGACCGTCAGCAGCACCCAGGGCAAGACGCTTGCTGGGAGGGGGGCCAGCTGGATACCGTTTACTACGCGATCGGCGATCCACTGCGCCGCGCCGGAGTTGCTCAACGCGCCGCCCAGGCCGATGGCCGCCGCGACGGTGATCAGCACCTGGAGGTCGATCGCCGAGCGGGCCTGGCCGATCGTCATGCAGCGGGCCCCGATCATCGCCATCACGACGGCGATCGCCGCGATCGGGCGGATGCTGGGCGACAGCCA
>JBGSJY010000051.1:0-14235 GCA_041741515.1 Pirellulales bacterium
TTTAGGCGACTCACACTTCTTCCGCCCCTCCGGGGCGGGTTGGTGAGGAGACGCTTTCCACGGGTTCCGCGGCGATGCGCCGCTGCACCCGTGGCTACATTCCTTTGTCCCTACGGGACTCCCGATTCAATAGGCGACGGACTACGTGCCTTCCATGTGGCTCGCATGTGCCTCATGCGTGCTCCACGTGCGCCTCACGCTCTCGCCACCAGCTTCCCTCTCCCCATCTCCCCCACGAACTTCCCATCGCGGGCCATCACCTTGGCGCGGACGGTGACGACGCTCGAGCGGCCCTTGAGTTCCCACCCTTCCCAGCCGCTGTAGTCGGTGGCCATGTGGTGGGTCTTTGCCGAGATCTTGCCACGATACTCGGGGTCGTAGATGACCAGGTCCGCATCCGCGCCGACCGCGATGGTGCCCTTGCCCTTCAATCCGAAGATCCGCGCGGCACGCGTTGACGCCGCATCCACGAATGTGTGCAGGTCGATGCGGCCGGTGGCGACGCCGGCGGTGTAGAGCAGATCGACGCGGTTCTCGACGCTGGGGATGCCGTTGGGGATCTTCGTGAAGTCCGATGCGGGGAAGCGCCCCATCTCCTTCTGGCCCTTGTAATCGAAGGGAGCGTGGTCCGTCGCAACGGTCGCGACTGTCCGCGCCCGCAGCGCATCCCACAGGAAGTCCTGGTGCTTCTTCGCGCGGATCGGCGGCGACATGACGTACTTGGCGCCCTCGAAGTCCTCCTTCTGCGCCGCGGTGTCGTCGAGCACGAGATAGGGGACTACCGTTTCGACCCAGGCGTTCACGCCGCGCAGCCGGGCCTCGTTTGCCGCGTGGACCGCGCCCTTGCAACTGGTGTGGACGACATAGACGTGGGCGCCCGTCAGCTCAGCGAAGGTCATGAGGTGCCGAACGCCCTCGGTCTCGACCTGCACGGGCCGCGAGGGCTCGTGCCACTCGGGGCCCGTCTTACCCTCGGCGAGGAGCTTGGCTTGAAGCTGCGAAACGAGCGACTCGTTCTCGCAGTGGGCGGTGACGATGACGCCAAGGTCCTTCGCCAGCGCAAGCGTCTTGTAAAGCTCCTCGTCGTCAACGCCCAGCGCGCCCTTGTACGCCAGGAAGACTTTAAAACTTGCCGTCCCGTCGGCGACGATCTCTTTGAGCGCTGCGGGCGTTGATTGGTCGAAGCGCGTGACGCCCATGTGGAATGCAAAATCGCACGCCGACAAACCCTCAGCCTTCGACTTCCAAAGCCTGCACGCCTCGACGGGGTCTTCCTGGCGGCCGGGGCAGACCATCTCGATCAGCGTCGTCGTCCCGCCCACGAGCGCCGCGCGGCTCGCGGAGTCGTAGTCGTCCTTGGCGTACGTGCCCATAAATGGCAAGTAGATGTGGACGTGCGGGTCGATGAACCCCGGGAAGACAAGCTTGCCCGTGGCGTCGATCACCTCCGCTCCAGCCGGAGCGGCCAGCCCCAGCCCCACTGCCATAATCGTCTCCCCTTCGCAGAGCACGTCGCCAATGAAGTCTTCGGTCGAAGTGACAACGCGGCCGTTCTTGATTAGCAGAGACATAGGCGATTAAGGTGGGCTTTTTCGTTATCCCCCTCCCTTTTTAGTGAGGGGTTTGGGGAGGGTGTGACGCGTCGGATTGAGAGATCAGCAATTGGGATGTCGCTCAGTAGGTTAGAGAATTACCGGCACTCTGTGCGGCAGTAAGCCGGATGCTCAAGACCCTCCCCTAGCCCCTCCCTAAAAGGGAGGGGGACAAACCCAAAAAACGCTAGCGCTTGATCGTGCCGGTAATGTAGCCGAACGGCTCGTCAGTAACGACAAACACTTCGTTGTCGTTTGCGGCGCCCTCGGGGACGAGCTTGGCGAGTAGGTGATGCTTATTGGGCATCGTCAGCGTGATCTCGTCGGCCTCGGGGCACGCTTCGAGCGCGGCAGCGCCCATCCTGTAGAGTGTCTGCTGGACGCTGCGGCTGTAGTGGTCGAGGAACGCCGCCAGCAGGGCGTCGATGACGGCGCGGCGATTTCCTAAAAAATCACCGCCTGAGCCAGCGCCTTCGCCGCGATAGAGCCACTTGGATGTCAGCTCGGTCGCGAGGATACGGTCGTCAATGTCGGGGAGCGTTCGGTACTCGTCCCGATGAAAATCGCTGAAGCCGCTCTCAGTGGTCTTCGCGATGAGCAGCCCGGCGACGCCGGCCACGACCTCGGGCTCGGCTTCGCGCTCAAGCTTCACCTCGGCGGTGGGGGTGGCGCGGTCGCGGGCGACGAACCCGTGCGGGGAATCGCCGAGACGGTCCCACACGGTTTCCGTGAGCGCGACGCGGCAGAGACGGACCTGGGCGTAACGCTCGAGGAAATGCTCGGCGATCGCGAGGCCAAACGATTCGATTGTCGCGACGTCGTGGTCCTTGGCGAGGGCGTAGACCGTGTTCTTGCAGGTGTCGGTGGCGACGACGAGTCCGTTGTCCCCGCTGGTGAAAGCGGCGGCGAAATCGCCCTCGAGTTCGACATCGACCGCGACCTCGACAAACTCGTGTCGCTCTTGGTTGGCGGGTCCCTCGCGCGGGCGTCGCACCTTGCTGACGCGGACGCGGTGTTTGCCGTAGCTGTCGCTGGCGAGATGAACGGACATGGCGGCGGACTCCTGTCGTGTTACGCTATGGCGGACGCCTGTTGGCTGAGCAGGCAAGGATAACCGCCCCCCCTGCTGGCGCCACACGAAAACAGGATGAGTCTCAACGACGCGCCGCCGCTGGTGCTCCGAAGCCGCCGGGTGGTGACGCCGCAAGGGGTCTTGCCGGCGACCCTTCTGATCGTGGGCGGGGTCTTACGCGAAGTGGGCCCCTACGAGAGCGACCTTGGCGAGGACTTCGGCGACCTGGTGATCCTGCCGGGGCTGGTGGATACGCACGTCCACCTCAACGAGCCTGGGCGCACCGATTGGGAAGGGTTTACGACCGGGACGGCGGCGGCGGCGGCCGGCGGCGTGACAACGCTGGTCGATATGCCGCTCAACAGTTCGCCGGTGACGACGAGCGTGCCGGCGCTCGACGCTAAGCGGCGAGCCGCCGAAGGAAAGCTGTCCATCGATGTGGCGTTTCACGCGGGGCTCGTGCCCGGCAACGAGGCGGAGATCGGTGCGCTGCTGGACGCCGGCGTGCGTGGCGTGAAGGCGTTCCTCTGTCATTGCGGCATTGACGACTTCCCGGCAGCGACCGAGCGTGAGCTGCGCGCGGTGATGCCGCTGTTGGCGGAGCGCGGCGTGCCGCTCCTCGCCCACGCCGAGGTTGTCAAGGACACGCCGCCGATGACCGACCCGCGACGATACGCCGATTACTTGTTGTCACGACCGCCGAGCTTTGAACGCGACGCCATCGGCCTTTTGCTGGAATTGTGCCGCGAAACGGGCTGCCCGACGCATATCGTTCACTTGGCCGATGCGGGGAGTCTGCCGATGCTCCGCGACGCGAAGAAGGCGGGGCTGCCGCTGACGGTAGAGACTTGCCCGCACTATCTGACCTTCTGCGCCGAAGAAATCGCCGATGGCGCCACGGCTTACAAGTGCGCGCCACCGATCCGTGACGCGGCGAATCGCAAAGGCCTGTGGGAAGGGCTCGCCGAGGGGACGATCGACTTCATCGCAACCGATCACTCACCGTGCCCGCCCGAACTCAAACGGAGGGACGAAGGCCGCTTCGACCTGGCATGGGGCGGCATCAGCTCGCTGCAACTCGCCTTACCGGCGGTCTGGACTGAGGCCTCACGACGCGGCCACACGCTTTTGGAGCTCGCCAACTGGCTGAGCCACCGGCCGGGCCAGTTCGCCGGCATCGACGTGGGGATCAAGTCGGGCGCCGAGGCGAATCTTGTCGTGTTCGACCCCGCTGCCGAGTTCACCGTTGACGGCGCTAAGCTGCTGCATCGCCATAAGGTGACCCCGTATGAGGGTCGCAGGCTTCGTGGCGTTGTGAAGCGAGTCTATTTCCGCGGCGAGGCGCCGGGACCAGGGAAAGGTCATACCGTATGAGCGATCGACTCGCCAACTGGCTGAACACCCTAAGTGCGCATGAGGCCCGCGAGGCGATGCGACGCTGCTGCGGAGCCCGCTGGTGGTCGAGCCGGATGGCCAGTGCGCGGCCCTTTGCGGATGGCGCCGCCATCGCTGCCACCGCCGACGCCGCCTTCGACGCTATGCCCCGTGAGGGGTGGCTCGAAGCGTTTGAGAGCCACCCAAAGATCGGCGATCTGGAATCACTGCGGATGAAGTTCCTCGGTAACAAGGAGTGGTCGGGCGGCGAGCAGTCGGGCGTCAACGCGGCCGACGACTTGACCCTGCAAGGTCTTGCCGAAGGCAATCTAGCCTACGAAGAGCGGTTCGGTTACTTGTTCATCGTCTGCGCGACGGGTAAGTCGGCCGCCGAGATGCTCGCGATCCTCCAAAGCCGCCTCGGCAATGATCCGGAAACGGAGTTTTCGACCGCCGCAGGCGAGCAGCGGAAGATCACGCACCTTCGACTAGCTAAACTGGAACCGATCTAATTATTCACCAGGACGGCACGAAGGAAACAACGATTCCCCCTTACTACCTGCTGCACTACTAAGCAGAGAGTGTACAACGTCTTTTTCCATTCATCCGTCGTGCTCGTCGTGTCCGTCGTGGTGACTACTTTCTAAGAGTAACTGTCTCTATGAGCCCGATTACGACGCACGTTCTCGATATCAGCCTCGGCGAGCCCGCCGAGGGGGTCGTCATTACTCTGGCGAAGCTCGACGAGCACGACCAGTTGACCCCCCTCGGGCATGGCGTCACGAATGCCGACGGTCGCGTGACGACGCTGCTCCCACCGGGCGAAGCGGCGCCGGGCGTGTATCGGCTGACGTTCGAGACGACCGCCTACTTCGCCCGTTCGCACCGCGAGTCATTCTACCCACGGATCGAGGTGACGTTCCACGTCACTGACGCTGAGGGGCACTACCATGTGCCGCTTTTGCTATCGCCGTTCGGTTACAGCACCTACCGCGGCAGCTAAGGGAATCCCCCTAGCGATTCGGCGGGAAGCGGCCACACTAGTGCAATTCCCTGGCGGGCCTTGGCGCTCTAGGCGTCTTAGCGGTTCCCGCTTTTGAACCATGAGATACTCCATGCTAACTGTCCCGCATCGCCTGCTCCACGGCCCCGGCCCCTCGCCCGTCGCCCCCTCGGTGTTGGAGGCGCTCGGTAAGCCGTGCATCGGGCATATGGACCCCGCGTTCATGGGGATCATGAACGAAATCCGCGACATGATGCAGCAGGTCTTCCGGACCGAGAACGAGATGACGCTGGCGTGCAGCGGCACGGGCTCCGCCGGCGCCGAAATGCTGATGGACAATCTCGTCGAGCCGGGCGACGTGTGCCTCATCGGCGTCAATGGCGTCTTTGGCGGACGGCTCACCGACAAAGCGAAGCGCGCCGGCGGCGTCGTTCACAACATGACGGCCGAGTGGGGTCAAGTCTTCGACACCGAAGCCATTCTCGAGAAAATCGAAGAGCTGCAGCCCAAGCTCGTCTGCTTTGTCCACGCCGAGACCTCGACAGGAGCGCTGCAGCCGTTCCAGAGGCTCGCCGAAGCGACGCATAAGCACGGCGGCCTGTTGGTGATGGACTGCGTCACCTCGTTCGCGGGCCTGCCGATCGAAATCGACGGTTGGGGCGTCGATGCGGCGTACAGCGGCACGCAGAAGTGCCTGTCGTGTCCGCCCGGCCTGTCGCCCGTGACGCTCTCGGAGCGGGCGATGCATACGGCAAACAATCGCAAGGCGCCGTGCAACTCGTGGTATCTCGACCTGACGCTCGTTGGCAATTATTGGAGCGGCAGCCGCGCCTATCATCAGACGGCGCCGGTGAACATGAATTACGCCCTGCACGAGGCGTTGCGGCTGGTGCTAGAGGAGGGGCTCGACGAGCGTTTTGCCCGCCATCAGCGGGTGCATGAGAAGCTGAAGGCCGGTCTTGTGGAGCGGGGCTTTGAGTACGCGTCGGACCCCAACCACTCGCTGCCGATGCTGAACCTCGTGAAGATCCCCGCCGGCGTCGAAGACGAAGCCGGCCTCCGCAAGCGGCTGCTCAATGAACACGACCTGGAGATCGGCGGCGGGCTTGGCAAGCTCGCGGGCCAGTGCTGGCGCATCGGCATCATGGGCCACGGGGCGCGGGACGAGAACGTCGATAAAATTCTCGCGGCGCTCGACGCGGTGATGTAGTTCGGCCCCGCCACTAGGATTTAGCCCCCGGTCACTGACCGAGGGCTAATTGTAGGGAACGACTCAACCCGTGTAGGAAGTGCCTCAACCCGCCAAGCTCGCAAGCGTCAGCGCAAGCGTTCGCACGCCCGCTTCGATCGCCTCGGGTGAGGAATACTCATCCGGCCGGTGTGAAACGCCGCCGCGGCAAGGGATGAAGATCATCCCCATCGGCGCGACGCGGGACATAAACAGCGAGTCGTGATACGCCCGGCTGATCATCTTCTGGCACCCAAGGCCGAGCGATTCTGCGGCACTCACTACTGCGGCGACGATTTTTTCGTCCGAGATCGCCGGCGGGTCGGCGTTGAGGATCCGGTACTCAACCTTTACGCCGCGATTAGCAGCGATGCGCTCGACTTCGGCTTCGATCTGAGCGAGCACCGCGTCGCGGTTCCCGCCGTCGATGTCGCGCAGATCAAGCGTGAATCGCACGCGGCTGGGAATCGAGTTGACGGCGCCGGGGTGGACCTCGAGCTTTCCGACCGTGGCCACCAAGTCGGGGCTTTTGCTAGCGCGGGCGATCGCGTCAATCGCCGCGACCATCGCCGCCGCCGCCACCAGTGCGTCGCGTCGTCGGGGCATCAGCACGGCGCCGGCGTGGCCCCCTTCGCCGGTGACGGTGAAATCCGCCTGGGCGGGCGCCGCGATTGCGGTGACCACGCCGATTGCTAAGTCCAGCGCTTCGAGTTCGGGCCCTTGCTCAATGTGCAGCTCGACGAAGGCGTCGTAGTAGCCCGTAGGGAGCTTGGCGTTGGCTAAGTCGCCAGAGAATCCTGCCCGTTGGCGCACCGCGTCGTAGTCGTCGCCCTCTTCGTCGGTGAGCTTAGTAAGGTCCGCCGGCGACATCGCGCCGCTCATCAGCCGGCTGCCGGTGCAGCCGACGCCAAAGCGCGTTGGCTCCTCGCTGGTGAACATCAGCACCTCGATCGAACGTCGCGGCTGGAAGCCCGCCGCCTTTAGTGCGCGGATCGCTTCGAGCCCTCCAAGCACGCCGACCGTCCCATCGTAAAGGCCGGAGTGGGGGATCGCGTCGCAATGCGACCCCGTGCCGATTGCGGCAAGCGACGGGTCGCTCCCTTCCCAACGGGCAAACGTATTGCCGATAGGATCAACTCGGATCGAGAGGCCGGCCTGACCGTAAAGCGAAGCCAAGTACTCGCGCGCACGCAGGTCGGTCTCGGAAAAAACGACCCTCGTCACCGCCGGCGGCGGCTCGGGGCAGTCGCTGATTGTGGCGAGCTGGTGGAGTTCGCCGACCAGACGCGCGATGTCAATCGTTGGTGGATTCACAGAAGAATGGTTAACCACAAAGTAACGACGGAACCAAGGCTGAGGCTTCTATCCGACGCCTTCGTTCCTTTGTTCCGTCGTGGTTCTGAGATTCAAACCGAGAACCCAACCGGGTCGCGGTGAATGTCCTTATAATAGACGTACGACGCGCCAGTCTTGCCCATCGCGACGAACCACTGCGGGCAGTAGGACGCCATCCAGATCGTGTCGCCCGCCTGCACCGGGTACCACTTGTCCGCGAGACGATAGACGCCCTGCCCCGCGCGCATGTACAGCCCGTGCTCCATAACGTGCGTCTCGACGAACGGCAGCGCGGCCCCGGGCTTGAAATTGAAGACGTTCACCGCCATGTCGAACTCGGGCTCGATCGGCAGCAGCGTCGAGAGCATCGCGTCGGGGTCTCCGAGGAACGGCTCTGTCGGCGCGTCGGCGAGCGAACCGGTGCGTCGCGCCGGCGGTTCGAGCCCTTGGACGGGTTCGTAAGGCTTCTCAAACACTAGCAGCCGGGCGCCCTCGGGAGCCGTGAGCCGATACTCATCGTCGGCCGGGAAGTACGCGAAGTCGTCCGTCGCGAGGGTCTCTCCGTCGACCGTCGCGGTCCCGGCGAGCACGTAGACCAGGCGCTGCAAGCCGTAGGCGGCGCCATGCGATTCGCAGGCCTCGCCCCCTTCGACAAGGTATTGACAGAACCGCGGCCCGCTCGCCCCGTTCATCACGGGGCTAATGAGGATGTAACCTCGCGCCATTCCCCAGCCCGGCGGCAGCGCCGGCACGTGGCCGTCGGCCGCGATCAGGGCGTGATTCCACTCGACGTGGGTGCGAGTAGCGCCGAAGGGGCCGCTCATAAAGTTGGTGCTCAGGACTAGGAGTTAGTTTGGGCGGCTAGCTTGTGAACGAAGCGAGTCATCACATCGATCGCCACGGCGACATCGTCGCGTTCGACCCGTTCGTCGGGGTGGTGACTCACGCCGCCGGGGTGGCGGATGAAGAGCATCGCGACGGGGAACCGCTGGGCCATGATAACCGCGTCGTGTCCGGCGCCACTGGGGAGGCAGAGGGGTTGGAAGCCGACATCGCTGATCGCGTCCGCCAAGGCGAGCGTCAGCGGCTGGTTCACCTCGACCGCTCCTTGTGCTGACTTCTCGATCACCTCAAAGCGGCACTGCTCGACGGCAGCGACTCGGCGGCCGGCGATGATGAGCTGATCGACTGCCCTTTCGCGGACCATGTCGCTGGCGTGGCGCACGTCGAGCGAAAACTCAACACGCTCGGGGATGACGTTCGGCGCGCCGGGGAAGACGGCGAAGTGTCCCACCGTCGTCCGCAGGCCGTCGGTGTCGATTCCCATCTCGCGGACCTTCGTAACGAACGCCGCGGCGGCCACCAGCGCGTCGCGTCGGCCCGCCATTGGCGTCGTGCCCGCGTGGCCTGCTTCGCCGACGACGCGAAGCCGCAAGCGGCTCTGCCCGACGATGCCCGAGACGACGCCGACCGGCTCTCGGGCGCGTTCGAGGACCGGGCCTTGTTCCAGGTGCGGCTCGACGTAGCCGATCACTTCGTCCGCGGCGTAGGCGCAGTCGTCGATGCGCGAAGGGTCGGCGCCGTAATCCGTGATCGCATCGCGGAGCGTGATGCCGGTCGAATCGACTCGGCCAAGCCATTCGGGGTCGAAGCAGCCAGCGACCGCGGCGCTGCCGAGGTAGGGCTTGCAGTAGCGGACGCCCTCTTCCTCGCTGAAACCGATCACATCGACATTGAACGGCAGCTCGGCGCCGCCGAGGGCTTCGACGACCGCCAGGCCGATCAGCACCCCCAGGACGCCGTCATAGCGGCCGCCGCCGGGGACCGTGTCGAGGTGCGAGCCCACCAGCAGCGTCTGCTTGGCGCCGGACGACTCGCGCCGGCCGATGAGATTGCCGGCGTTATCCAGACAGACCGACATGCCGATCGCCTCCATCCATTCCCGCAGCAGGTCGTGGACACAGTGCATCGGGGCCGTCAGGTACCGCCGGGTTAGGCAGTCGGGCGATTCCGAGCATGCCGCCAACTTGTCGCAGCGTGTCATCACACGGTCGGCGAGCGAGAGCGGCGTTGGCAGAGCGGCGACGGGCACGGCGATAAGGCAGCGGAAGGAATTGACCCTTGCCGGGGCGGGGCCTATCGTGCGGCAAGGCGGTGGGAAGTCCTTTACTCTACACAGCGGCGCTCTGGTTGCAGAGTGCAACCGCCATGCGTGACAGCCTCATTTTCTATGTTAACGGCTCCCGGCACGAGGTGCGCGGCGAGGCGGCTGGGCTGACTCTGAGCGATTATTTGCGGGGAGGGGAATGGTTGCGGGGCGGCTGCGGTTCGCTGCAAGGTGACCGGCTCTGCGGCACCAAGATCGCCTGCGCCGAGGGGGACTGCGGGGCCTGCACGGTTTTGGTGGGCAAACCCGCGGACAACAGTGGCAGTCTCACCTACCAATCCATCGACGCCTGCATCGCGTTTGTCTACCAGATGGACCGCCGGCAAATTGTCACCGTCGAGGGCGTTCAGGATGGCCCGACGCTCTCCCCCGTCCAGCAGGCGATGGTTGACTGCCACGGCAGCCAGTGCGGTTTTTGTACGCCGGGCTTCGTGATGGCCCTCCAGGGGCTTGTGGAGGAGTCGGACGACAACGGGCCTCTAACGGACGACGCCCTGCGGCTCGGCCTTTCCGGCAACCTCTGCCGCTGCACGGGATACTCGCAGATCCTCGACGCGGGCCGGCGGCTCGACCCGGAGCGCGTCCCATCGATCTCCACTCGCTATGAAACCGCGGCGATGCTCGCCGACTTCGCGACGCTGGGCGATGGCTCGGTGCGGGTCAACTCGCGCGACACGCACCAATCGAACGGCCACGCCCCGGCGCCGCCGCCGGTGGACATTTTCTTGCCGTCCACGCTCGACGAACTGCTCGCGCACCGCGCCAAGCACCCCGACGCCCGCCTCATTAGCGGCGCCACCGACATCGGCGTGCAGTTCAACCACGGCAGGGTCGCACCGCCCGCCATCATCACGACGCAGACCGTCAGCGAACTGAACCGGCTCGAAGTCGTTGACAGCGAACTGGTGATCGGCGCCGCGACGCCGTGGTCGCGCGTCGAGGCGTATGCCAAGGACGCGATCCCCGCCTACCACGCTATCCTCACCCGCTTCGGCAGCCCCCAGGTGCGGCACGCGGGGACGCTCGTCGGCAACCTAGCGAACGCCTCGCCGATCGCCGACTCGATCCCGTTTCACTATGTCGCCCAGTCGACGCTCGAACTTGCCAGCGTCCGCGGCCGCCGCGACATTCCGATCGAAGAATTCTATCTCGGCTACAAGCAGCTCGACCTCCGGCGCGACGAAGTGATCGTCGCTGTGCGGACGCCGCTGCCGAAAGAGAACGTCCAGCTACGGCTCTACAAGGTCTCGAAGCGTCGCGACATGGACATCAGCACCGTGACGCTGGCGTTCTGGCTGGAAGTTGAAGGCAACTTCTGCACCGCGGCGCGGATCGCGGCCGGCGGCGTCGGCCCCACGGTCGTGCGCCTGCCGCGCGCAGAAGAGTCGCTCATCGGCCGTCCGCTCACCCTCGGAGCCATGCAAACCGCCGGCCGCATCGCCCGCGACGAGATCAAGCCGATCTCCGACGTCCGCGGCGGGGCCGAGTATCGCTTGCAGCTTGTTCAGAACCTTTTTGCCAAGTGTTGGCACGAGGTGATGGGGGAAGAAGCTTTTGTGGGAACAACACCGTAGTCCCCCTCCCTCTTTTAGTGAGGGGGATATGCTTCCCTTCCGCCCCTGGCCCCTCAGCCCCTTACCCCTCCCGCGATGCCCTCAGTAGGCCAATCTCTCCCGCACGACTCCGCCACCGGCCACGTGACCGGCGCGGCGCGGTACATCGACGACCTGCCGCGGCTCGACCGTGAGTTGTGCGTCGATTTCGTCGGCTCGCCGGTCGCGGCGGGGCGGATTCGCTCGCTCGACCTGACGGCGGCGCGGCGCGTGCCGGGCGTGGTTTGTCTACTGACTTACAACGACCTCGGTGGGCCGAACCACTTCGGGCCGATCATCCCCGACGAGCCCTTCCTCGCCGCCGAGGAAGTCGCCTACGTCGGGCAGCCGATCGTCGTCATCGCCGCCGAGACCGTCGCCGCCGCGCGGAAGGCGCGCGAGCTGGTTGTCGTCGATGTCGAAGAGCAGAAGCCGATCCTTTCGATCGACGACGCGCTCCAAGCCAGCTCGTTTATCGGGCCCGAGCGCCGCATGGTGAGCCCCGGCGCCGAGAACGACGCAGCGTTCGAGGAGGCTCTCCGATCGGCGCCACACACACTGTCGGGCCGCTTCTTCTCTGGCGGGCAGGAGCAGTTTTACTTCGAGACCCAGGCCGCCATGTCGATTCGCGGCGAGTCGGGCGACATCCGCGTCATCTCTTCGACGCAGAACACTACCGAGACGCAGGCCGTCGTTGCCGAAGCCCTCGGCCTCGGCATGCACGAAGTCGTCTGCGAGTGCCACCGCATGGGGGGCGGCTTCGGCGGCAAGGAGACGCAGTCGGCGATCACCGCGGTGATGACGGCCCTCGTCGCGCAGAGGACGGGCCGCCCCGCCCGTCTCACGCTCCGCCGCGGCGACGACATGCGGATCACCGGCAAGCGCCACGCCTACCAGACCGACTATCGCGTCGCGTTCGCCAAAGACGGCCGGTTGATCGCTGCCGTGCTGGCGTTCTATTCCAACGGCGGCGCATTCGCGGACCTTTCGACTTCGGTGATGGAGCGGACGATGCTCCACGCCGACAATGCCTACCATGTGCCGATGCTCCGCGTCACCGGGCAGGTCTGCCGCACGAACCTGCCGCCTAACACGGCGTTCCGCGGCTTCGGCGGGCCTCAGGGCGTCGCGGTGATCGAGAGCGTTCTCGAGGACATCGCGAAGGTCGTCGGCCGCGACGCGTTTGACGTTCGCCGCACGAACCTCTACCGCGATGGCGACGACTCGCGCAACGTCACGCACTACGGGCAGATCGTCCGCGACCATGTCATGGACGAGACTTTCGACCGCCTCGCCGCGTCGTCAAGCTATCGCCACCGAGTCGTCAAGGTCGCTGAGTTCAACGCCGCCAGCCGCACGCACGTGAAAGGGATTGCGATCTCGGCGATCAAGTTCGGCATCTCGTTCACGACGAAGTTCCTGAACCAGGCGAACGCCCTGGTGAACGTCTACACCGACGGCACGGTGCAGGTCTCGACGGGCGGGACCGAGATGGGCCAGGGCCTCTACACCAAGATCCAGCAGATCGTCGCCGACGAGTTTGGATTAGAGCCCGCGCGGGTGCGGGTGATGGCGACCAGTTCCGAGAAGTCGAACAACACGTCGCCCACCGCCGCCAGCGCCGGCACCGACCTCAACGGCATGGCCGCGATCGACGCCTGTCGGAAGATTACCGATCGGATGCGGGTCTACGCCGCGGGCCTCTTCGCCAGCGCCGAGCGCGGCCTCGTCGCGGCGCCGGAGCACATCGTCATTGACGAGGGCGCCGTGTGGGACGACCGCGCGCCGTCACACCGCCTCGACTTCGGGCAGTTCTGCGCGATGGCCCGCCGCGAACGCGTCGATATCGGCGCCCGCGGCTTCTACGCGACCCCGGGGGTCGATTACAACCGCGAGACGGGCCGCGGCAACCCGTTCTTCTACTACACGACCGGCGCCGCCGTGGCCGAGGTGACGATCGACCGCTTCACGGGCGAGCTCACGTTCGACCGCGCCGACCTCTCGATGGATATCGGCCGGGCGATCAACCCGGGCATCGACCGCGGCCAAGTGATCGGCGGCTTCATCCAGGGGGTCGGCTGGGTCACCAACGAAGAGCTGCGCTACAACGACGCGGGCCATCTCCTCAGCACGGGCCCCACGACGTACAAGATCCCCAACATCACCGACACGCCGCGGGTGTTCATTGTCGATTTCATCGACAATCCCAAGCACCAAAAAAACGTCCGCCTCAGCAAAGCCGTCGGTGAGCCGCCGCTAATGCTCGGCGTCGCCGTGTGGCTAGCGGCAAAGAACGCCCTCCAATCCCTCGCCGGCGACGAGCCGGTGAGCTTATCGATCCCCGCAACCAGTGAAGAACTGCTCAAAAGGATGGCGGCGCTCGTAGATCAGGCTGTGCCTGACGAAGCTATTAGGTGACCTCATAGCCGACCGCCTCTGCGGGCAGCGTTCCGCAGCACAGGGTAGCACTTCACAGGCATGGCAGAACGACTCAATCAACACTACGTACCTCAGTTCTACTTTCGGCACTTCGCCAAGAACCCCAGGACCATCGGTACGCTGCTGCTCCGAGATGGACGGCTCATTGCGAATGCGTCCATCAAGGGACAGTGCAGCAAGAAGAACTTCTACGGATCAAAGGAACTGGAAGACGACTTCTCGCAGATAGAGGCGCAGCACCAGGGCCAGCGCGCATAACGAGGCAAGCGAGGCGAACTAGCGCGAGTTGATTGGCAGGGCAATCGCATCTAATCACGCAGCGATCCCGGTAAGAATGGCTTGAAGGGTGTTGTTGTTCCACCCGGCGCGGAGCCGTTTCCCGCGGAGAGTCTCACGGAGGGTGGTGTCCAGCTTGAGGATCGAGAGCGCCAGG
>JBGSJY010000052.1:0-5575 GCA_041741515.1 Pirellulales bacterium
GCTAGCTGGTCGGCGTAGCTCCCGCTCGACTGGGCGTTCACCCGGATCGCGTGGCAGCCGAGCTCCTTGGCCGCTTCGAGCCACTTCTTATGGTTCTCGATCGCCTTGGTCCGGGCCGCGTCGTCCGCGTCGCCCAGGGCGCCCTCGGCGTCCACCATGATCAGGACGTTCTGGACCCCCGCGTCGGCGGCCGCCTTCTTCACCTTGGCGACGTACTCGGCGCCGGCCTGCTTGTCTTCCCACAACTGGCTGACGTACTCGATCCCGTCGATGCCGAACTCTTCCTTCGAAACCCGGGCGAAATCGAGGTTCGTCAGCTTCCCGCCTTGGATCGCCTTGTGGAGGGACCACTCAGCCAGCGAAATCTTGAAAGGCACGACCTTCTCCTCCCCAGCAAACGCCCAACGGGGCACGGTAGCCATCGCAGCGGCAGTAGCGGCAGCGGTCTGAAGAAACTGACGACGGGCAAGCGACATGAAGGGCCTCAAGGTTGTTCGTTCCGGGAAGAGGGGAGGTGGGACTATCTTCGCCCGGGGACGCCGCGGTTGCAATGAATGACCAATGACCAAGCCCCAATGACCAATGAGGGGAGGGGCTAGGAGCTAGGGACCAGGGGACGGGGAACGCCCGTGCGGCAGCACGCCATTGGTCATTGGTGCTTGGACATTGGGGCTTTCTCCGTGGGGCGTTGACCCTTCACGCCGGCCTACCGAGAATCGCTCCTCACCCCACCAATCCACACCACAGCAGCCCCCCACGGAGCCTTCCATGTCCGCCGCCCCTATCACGATGACCGCCGGCAAACTCAACGTGCCCGACGAGCCCATCGTGCCCTTCATCGAGGGTGACGGCACCGGCCCCGATATCTGGCGCGCCAGCCAGCTCGTCTTCGACTCCGCTGTCGAAAAGGCCTACGGCGGCAAGAAGAAGATCGCCTGGAAGGAGGTCCTCGCCGGCCAGAAGTCGTTCGACAAGACCGGCTCGTGGCTCCCCGACGAAACGCTCGACGCCTTCCGCACCTACCTCGTCGGCATCAAGGGCCCGCTCACCACGCCCGTCGGCGGCGGCATCCGCAGCATCAACGTCGCCCTGCGGCAGATGCTCGACCTTTATACCTGCCTCCGCCCGGTCCAGTACTTCACCGGCGTCCCGTCGCCCGTGAAGCAGCCGGAACTGACCGACATGGTCATCTTCCGCGAAAACACCGAGGACATTTACGCGGGGATCGAGTTCGAGAACGGCACCGACGACTGCGCCAAGTTCAAGAAGCTCTTCTCCGAGGCCTTCCCCGAGCGCTGGAAGAAGGTCCGCTTCCCGGGCACGGTCGGCCTGGGCATCAAGCCCGTCAGCCAAGAAGGCACCCACCGCCTGGTGAAGGCCGCGATTCAGTACGCGATCGACAACGGCCGCGACTCGGTGACCCTGGTCCACAAGGGGAACATCATGAAGTTCACCGAGGGCGCCTTCTGCAACTGGGGCTACGAGACGGCGGTCAAAGAGTTCGGCGCCAAGCCGCTCGACGGCGGCCCCTGGCACGTCATCGAAGACCCAAGCCTCAAGTCTCAAGGCTCAAGACTCATCATCAAAGACGTCATCGCCGACGCGATGCTCCAGCAGATCCTCACCCGCCCGGCCGAGTACAGCGTCCTCGCGACGCTGAACCTCAACGGCGACTATATCAGTGACGCCCTGGCGGCCTGCGTCGGCGGCATCGGCATCGCCCCCGGCGGCAACATCAACTACGACACCGGCCACGCCATCTTCGAGGCCACCCACGGCACCGCGCCCAAGTACGCCGACCAGGACAAGGTGAACCCGGGCAGCGTGATCCTGTCGGGCGAAATGATGTTCCGGCACCTCGGCTGGACCGAAGCGGCCGACCTGATCGTGAAGGGCCTCAACGGCGCTATCGCCGCGAAGACGGTGACCTACGACTTCGAACGCCTAATGGACGGCGCGACGCTGGTGAAGTGCAGCGAGTTCGGCAAAGCGATTGTGAAGCACATGGGCTGACGCCAGGGGCGAAGGCTAGAGGCTAGAGGCTAGGGAAAGCTTCTGCCGCCGAGCCGCGACCGTCAGAGAGCGACCGAAAACGACGACGCCGTGATTGGGCCTTTAGGCCCAATCACGGCGTTTTGCTATTCCTGTTGTGCTTCCGCTGTGTGCCACTGGCTCCGCCAATGTGAGGGAGAAAAGGGCCCTACTGCGGCTTCTCACTGGCAGAGCCAGTGGCACACTGAGAACCGAGACAGTGCCACCCGCCGCGGGCCTGCCGTCTGTGCTGTGCAGCCCGCCACTCGTTCGCTCAAGCGCATCACCGCGGAAAGTGATTCGCTCACAATCGTCGGAGCCACCCGCGGAAGATGTAAGAATAGAATGTTCCCATAATTAACCGAAGTCTCTCGATGAGCTGCATGGCAAGGCCTTCGCTACTTGATCACCAACTCTTGGCTCGCTTTCGGTAAGTACGTAAGGATACCCGCTTTCGATCTGGGAACGTAGATGCGCAGGAGCGCCGCGAAGGGCGTTGGCGTGTCAATATTGTTCTTCTCACCCGCAGAGTTGAAACGAATGGTATACGAGTCATCGTTGTTGGCGACAGCTTCCGAGTCGGAAATAGAGGCCTTGTCCATGGCGAGCCAACCTTCGCTGTTATAGGTCGTGATTGACCAAAATCCGCCGCGAGCAGCGTCAATATCCGGCGGAACAAAGGTCAAGCTGGATGGCTGGATTTTGCCATCCACGATTCTTGTTTGATTCGTGATCGGCAGATAAGCCGCATGTTCGACCGACAGACCGCCCCAACCATACGCGGTCGCGTAAAGATGATCCTGCGGTTCGGTCGTAAAGGGCGACCCTTGGGCTCGGCTGGTGTCCGGCAACTTGCCATCCTGCACGTCCTTGATAAGAGCCATGCGGATTTGCTCCAGCTTCTGCTGGTCGATCACGATATCCGGCGTCGTGTATGGCAGGGCCGAATTGGCATCGATCTTTGCCATTCGCTGCAGCCGGTGAGTCGCTTCAAGTCCGCCCTTCTCAGGGGGTAGCTTTCGAATCCGCATATTAAGATAAACGTAATTTCCATAAGTTACGTCGTCAGGAGAGACCGCAATGCTTTTGCCGGGATAGACCACATCGACGATGTAGTTTTGCAAATCAATGATCTCGATGATGTGGTAGGTCTCACTCCTTGGAACGGAGAACGTCGCGCCCTTGCTGACGTCAACCACTGCGCTGGAGTAGACCACATCCTGATTCTCTCGAATTACCTGCTGAGTCTTAACGTTGTTCACGTCATTCTGATGAGCCCATTCATTGATAGGCGCCTTGGCGAGGCTTCGCTTCATATTGAAGTCGGTTTCGGAGACCTTGTATGCGAAGTCCGTAACACCAAAGTCGGCTGGCGTCGCGTGCGTCTCAGCGGTCCCTGTGATCTGGCCTGACCCCGTCACTGGTTTTGCGGAAGGTAGCTTGTACTCGCGTTGGAGGATAGACTCTCCAGGACGATAAACCCGCATGAGAAAGTTCCATCCTTCCGTGATATCGAGCCGGTTAGGCCTATCGCCACAGACTTCCTTTGGCCCGAAGTAGACCGTGAAGGTCCCGTCGTCGTTCAAAGTCACATTACGATCATTGACGATGTTGTTCTCGGACTTCATGAATCCGTCCTTGCCATAGACCGTGATGGACCAGAAGGCATCGTTTTCCGGCACTTTGTAGGTGGCCATGTAACCCGTGCCGGCGTCGGCGGGGCCCGTGTAGTTGATGTAAACAGCATCTTTCTCGGGGAACAAACCCCAGGCGCCCGCCGCCGCAAGATGGCGGGTTGCTTCGTTAACCTTGCCGCGAGGCCCCATCCAATCAGGTTCGTACTGGTCGAACTTCTGAAATTCCTTCTCGTATTTCTCCCGCAATGCCAGCATCGAGTCTTTATCCCACTTAGGAGCCGGGAAGGGGTCGGTACTGGAAGCCGTTACTTTGAACTGCTTCTGCAATTTGTTTACCAGCGCTACATCCTCAGGGTCTGAAGGATCCATCATCTGGATCCTCTGCACCACGGCCACATACTTGGTGTCGCCGGGTATCTTGTGGACGCCGGGCTCGTAGAATACCGTCGGGCAGTAGTGGTCGTTATCGATCACGAGAATGGAGAAATAACGATCGTCGGGAAACTCAGGAATCGTGATCGTGGCGCCCCCCTCGGTATCGACGATTGCCGCGGCATACAACGTATCCTTGTTCATGCGGACGACGGGTTGCTCATTCAGTGGCGTCGGCTTGGTAATGTAGTAGAACGCGTTGATTTTTCCTCCGGCGTTCTTCTGGAAGTCCGCAAAGGCAAAGTCCGTTTCCGCTCTGATGTAGCTCTCGGGAGTCACTTTCTCCCGCTCAAACTCTTGGGCCGCATCCACGAGGGTTGCAGTCGCGAGCACGGCAGCTAATAAAACGCTCTTGCTATTGACTGGAACGACGCAGTGAGATGCTAGGGATTTCATGTTTAGTCGCCGTTTGTGCCTGAACTTAGTGATTGAAACTGCTGGGTACTGCGCCCGCAACGCAGGATCGTGATCAAGATTCGCTGTTCCATGCAAGAGGTCAGGTCCGGCGGACACCGGGCTCGGGCCTCAGCTATGGCGAGCGGTGCTCCCGCAAGATTCTATTCAGGGAAAAAAGGGGGGGGAAGAATACATTGTACTTTTGATGCCCCTTGGCCGCCGCCGGGTGCCACTGCTGGCTCGTCCAGCAGTGTGAAACGGGTACCCGGGGTCCACTGATGGGCGAGCCAGCAGTGGCACACGTTCCTCCGTCGAGTCGCTGACGTTGGGGCGCCGGGCGCCCTGGGTCATGGTAAAGGGTGGCCGGGGTCGCAGCGAAGCGAAGCCCCCGGTGAATCACCCGATCGGCGTCCTCTCCACTGCCCCGGGGGCTACGGCTGGCGCCTTCGACCCCGGCCACCCGACTCGATTCTCAGGAAGGGCCGCCGCGAGTCGCCGCGAGTCACTGCTATGATGGGGGCGCCGGCGTCCCCTGCGGCGCGAGCTAGCAGCGAGTTGTCACCCTCGCTCCCCCGAACTTGAGCAGGCCCCAACTTGATCAGCCCCCAACTTGGTCAGCCCAGTCCCCGAACATGAGCATGCCTAAGACCAAGCTCCTCATCGCTGGGGCGCTCGTTTTGCTCGCCAGCCCGCTGCTGCTCATCGCCGCGATCCTTCTGGAAGTGGCTCTCTTTCACACGCGTCATATCAGCGACACGGCCGAGTCCCTCGGCCTCACGCCGTTTCTCCAAATGGTATTCACGGCCCTCGGCATCAACGGGTGAAACCTCGATCGGCGGCGCCGGGCGCCTGGGGTGATCGAAAGGGTGGCTGGGGTCGTAGGCCTTTTAGCCGGAGCCCCCAGCGAATCACCAGCACGCTGTCCTCTCCTTTGCGTCCACTCCACTGCCCCGGGGGCTACGGCTGACGCCTTCGACCCCGGCCACCCGCCGCTTCAATCAAGACCTGATCGACGCGGCGGGTAACAAGGTACCTGGATTTCGTCCTGACGCTCAGCGACGTACCCTTGAGGGCAAGGT
>JBGSJY010000053.1:0-1775 GCA_041741515.1 Pirellulales bacterium
GGGGCGTCAAGCGACGGCGCCGGGCGCACGTCGTCTAAGGGCTTAACTCCCCTTCACCCAGGGGACGTCGCCGCCGCCCGCCGCGTGGTTCGCCGCACGGGCGAGAACAAAGAGCAGGTCGCTGAGCCGATTGACGTAGCGGATCGGCAGGTCCCGCAGGGGGTGCACCTCGGCGAGGGAGACGATCTCACGCTCGGCCCGCCGGCAAACGCAGCGGGCGACGTGCAGCGCCGCGGCCGTGGCGTTGCCGCCGGGGAGGATGAATTGCGTGAGCGGAGGCAGCCCCGCCTCGTACTCGTCGATCGCCCGTTCGAGGTCGTCGACGTGATGCTGCTGGAGGAGCAGCGTCCCCTTCGACTCGGAGTCAGGGGTGGCGAGCTCGGCGCCGAGGTCGAAGAGCCGGTTCTGCAGGTCGCCCAGCAGGGCGTCGAGGGACGCGGCCGTCGGCGGGCTGAGATCGGTCGATCGGGCAACCTCGACCCGGGCCACGCCGAGAGTCGCGTTGAGCTCATCGAGCGCGCCGTAGGCGGCGATCCGGGGGTGGTCCTTGCGCACGCGGCCGCCGCCGAAGAGGCCCGTCTCGCCCGCGTCCCCGGTCTTCGTATAGATCTTCATCGCAATCCACGTGCAGAACGTGGGCCTGTCGATTGCCGACGCGCCCGATGCAATGAGCCTAGTCGGCCACGCGGGGGGCGCCCAGCGGAGCCATGTGTTGCGATGGGGCAACGCTCTTAACGCGGACCGCCGCAGCATGAGCCCCGCGTAACCAAGCTCGTGGGGCGGATCGTGCCGGTTTTACCGCCGTCCGCGGGGCCGGTTCGGCGGGTCGCGGCGCGGGGCGGCCGGTGGCCGCGAGACGTGACCTACGGTTGCATGCCGGTTCCGAACGCCCCCTGTCGGGGTCGGTCAGAATCGGCAGCGACGGCTTGTCGCTCACCACTCCCGAAGTCGAGCCCCCGACGTTTAAGCGACCGCCATGGGATTCCTCAAGAGCTTCTTCACCAACGTGTTCGACGAACCTGGCGCGTCCGATGGGCCGGGCATGCCGGTCGCGAGCGGGGCGTCGACCTCGCTGGCGAGCACGTTCGACACGGTCACCGAGCGCGATCTCGAGGCGCACCTGGCGGTCTCTCGCTACGGCTCATTCGAGCTCACCGACGCGATCCGCCCGAGCTACGGCCTGGAGGTGGTGCCGCGACAGGGCTTTCGCCACGACACCTACCGCGACGACGATTCACGGAGCGACGTCCCGGTGCTGATGGCGGCCGCCACCAAGTCGCAGCTGATCGACACCTTCATGGAGTTGCTCGAGCCGCTCGGCCCGGTGGTCGACGTGGTCCTCGAGACGAGCCACACCTGCTCCGGCGGCGGTCACACCGACCTGTACCGCGAGCACATCGACATGCCGATCCTGCAGTCGATCCTCTGGGACTTCGAGGAGCTACTGCTCAACGACGGCTGCACGGGCGTCGCGGTGCTCAACCCGCGGATGCCCCAAGAGGTGCAGCTCGACGAGCACAAGCTGCTGATCGTCTACGGCAGCGACCTGCGGCGTTACGAGAGCATCCTGATCGACCACCACGTCGATTGCGACGAAGAGCTGCGTTTCGTCACCGAGGCCGAGCACGTCCATTCGACGACCGAGCGGTTTGTTGAGCAGTTCGAGGAACTGAAGATGCGGCTAGGGATGGATGGGTGCCTGTAGGCCAAGATCGATCGCTCCGAAACAAACACCAAGCCGGCGGCGGGACGCCGCCCCCCCCCCGCGTTGGTTG
>JBGSJY010000054.1:0-4127 GCA_041741515.1 Pirellulales bacterium
CCACATCCGCTTGACGCAGCTTCTCAATGATCTGCTCGGTCGTATGCTTCGTCCGCTTCATCGAAGAACCTCCATGCCGGGGGACCGCCCAGCTCGGGATTCTCTCATTCAGCATGGCTCAGTTTCAGGGGGGAAGACCAGTTAGCAGAGAACGGTTTGAGCCCTCGGGCGATCGGGCCAACGCAGGTTGCTGATTGACCTATAGGACTTTCCGAAACGGCTCCATTCCCACAAG
This sequence comes from Pirellulales bacterium, assembly GCA_041741515.1. GTDB lineage: Bacteria > Planctomycetota > Planctomycetia > Pirellulales > Lacipirellulaceae > Botrimarina. Next base: position 236 of record JBGSJY010000054.1, read on the forward strand.
AACCCGCCACTCACCGTCGATCACGATGACGTCGCCGGGCTCGAGTTCCCGCACAGGCTTCAACGGCTCCGGCCGGACGCGTCGCGGGTTCTCTCGCCATATATATGACCGCTTCGATGCGTGGCGCCGGAACCTCTATTTCAATTCGGACCGCCTGGCAGTTTTCCAGCTTGAGCCCGGGGCATTCAGCGGACGGCGTGCTGTGAAGCGAGGTCATGCCGGCAAGATAGGCCCGGCGGCTAAGGTGGCGACGCCGCGACTTGTTGGGGCTGCTGACAGGGGCAGACACAGTCGGTTGGTCATGCGTTGATAACCGCCTCCTGCGGCCAGCAAGGCCAACTCGGGGGCGTCTGAGCCCTGAGCAATAATGCGTTAAACTCTACACTGGTAACAGAACGCGTGGCGGTGCTGGTCTCGGAGTGGCGCAAGCGCTGCGCCACAAGGCACCGGGGCGGCTCGGTGTCCGCCTGACAAGGCCGGTACGGGCACGCGTTCTCTTTGCTTCTCCAATTTTCCTTGAGAAGTTTACCACCAACCCCAGGGGGATCAAATGCGAGCGTGGCTATTCCAAGACACCCGCCAAAAGAAACGGTTGGGCGATCAATGCCCGTGGTCCGTCGGCTGGCTGGATCCGGACGGCAAGCGACGGTCAAAGCGCGTCGGCGCCAAGTCGATGGCTGAGAAGTTCCGGTTGAAGAAAGAGACGGAGCTAGAGCACGGCATCGCTTCGCCTCGTGCGGTGACGTGGGCTAAGTTCCGGCAGGATTACAACGACGCGATCCTCACCGGCATGAGCCCGCACAACCGGCTAGAGACCGATCGGGCGATCAAACACTTCGAGCGGATCATCAACCCGAAAAAGCTCGACTCCGTCACCACGCAGTCGATCGACCAGTTCCGCAACGCCCGCAAACGAGAGAAGGGCAAAGCTAAGGGGTCGATGGTCTCCGTCGCCACGGTCAACAAAGAGCTGCGGCACTTGCGGGCTGTCTTCAATGTCGCTGCGGAGTGGCAAGCGTTGTCCCGGGCGCCGAAAGTTAAGATGCTCCGCGAGCCGGACCGTGACCCGCCGTTTGTTGACGACGCCATCTTCGCCAAGCTGTACGCGGCCTGCGATTCTATGGGCCACCCGATCGCCGCAAACTATACGCCAGCGGAGTGGTGGCGGGCTCTGTTGTCGTTCGCCTACCTGACCGGCTGGCGGATCAGTGAGATTCTTGAGCTGCGCCGTGACGACGTCGATCTCGCCAAGGGTACGGCCTTCCTGGCGGCCGAGAGCACCAAGGGCAAGCGAGACGTCCGGATCGAGCTGTCCCCCGTCCTTAGCGGCCACCTGCGGACCATTCTTTCATTCGAGCCGCTCGTCTTCTGTTGGCCCCACGGCCGTCGGCTGCTATGGTCGGACTTCACCGCCCTGAAGGCTGCGGCCGAAGTCGAGTTCCCGGGCGCCTTCCACCGGTTGCGGTTCGGCTTCGCCAATGCCAACGTAGACAACGTCCCAGCCGACGTGCTGCAACGGCTCATGCGGCACAAGGCGTCGGCAACGACGCAGGGCTACATCAACAAGGCCCGGCGGATGCAGACGCAGGGGACAGCCGACCGGCTGCACGTCCCCGCCGTACTCAGACCAGCAGCAGGGCAGAATTGAGTGTTTGTTGAGTGTTACCCTGCTGGCGGCCCCCAGCACCGCCCCCACAAGAATGGAATCCCTACAAATAAAGGGCTTTTTGAGTGAACCTGGCGGGACTCGAACCCACGACCCACGGATTAAAAGTCCGTTGCTCTACCGACTGAGCTACAGGTTCCAACTAGCTTGGAGGACAACAGTTTAGGCCAAGGGTTCGCCGCCGTCACCGGGGGCGGCCGGAAAGCGAGCCGCGGGGGCCAAGCCACCTACGGCCGGCGGTGCGGGGGGGACCGTCCGCGGGCTAACTACGCCGCGCGAACCAGGCCTCTCCTTCTCAGGTCAGGGGCTTCCCTGACGCGAACGCCCCCGCCACTCACCACTCATCACACACCACTCATCACTCACATCGATTCAATATGCTCGACGTCGAGAATCGGCTGCCCAACTCTCGGCGATGCCTCTCGCGGCAAGTGAACCGTGAACGACGTGCCGTCGTTCACCGTTGAAGTCACTTCAATCCGGCCGTTGTGCGATTTGGCGACTTCGCGGGCGATATAGAGGCCCATACCGATGCTTCCCGGTAGGTTGCTCTTCGGATGCTGAGCGCTGGAACCGCGGACGAGGGGGTCGAAGATCTTCGGCAACTCGCCCGGCGGGATCGGTTCGCCGCCGTTATGAACTTCCATCACGACGTTCGCCTCTTCGCCGCACAGAGAAAGCGTAACGGGAAAATCGGCCGACCCGTGCTGAATGGCGTTTCCCAAGAGGTTGGATAGGGCTTGGCGGATACGGTCGCTGTCCCACAAGCCGTTCAGATCGCCGATCTTGCGGAACGCAATCTCGCGATCCGGATGGGCGGTGCGGAACTCTGCGAACAGTTCACGGCCGAGGGCCGCCATATCCATCGGCGCGGGCTTGACGGGCATGCCGGCGCCAAGCCGTGTGCGGGTGTAGTCGAGGAGATCGTTGATCATCCTCTCCATCACCGTAGCGCTTCTCGAGATCGTCACGCCGCACTCGGCGACCTCCTCTTTGTCGTCGGTGACCAGCGAGAGGAGTTGGGCCGACATCGAGATCGCGCTGAGCGGATTGCGCAAGTCGTGGCCGAGAATGGCGAGAAACATGTCGCGGGCCTGATCGACCCGCTGGGTGTAACTGGCGGTGGCCTTAGAAAGGGACTGGTCGATCGATTCGTTGAAGCGGGTCAGGTCCTCGACATCGCGATCGTCCGCGTCAGGCTCGCTCGCACTCCACATGCGAAGGACGCTAGCGCGGAGGGCGCGGTACTCGCTCATGACCTCCAGCATGTCGAAGCCAAGGCCCAGGCGATCCACCGCGTGGGCGTCGGACGCGTCGTCCAAAGCCTCTTCGGCTTCGGCTACCTCCTTGCGGACGCTGACCGCAGCGCCGTTATCGCGAGAGGATTCGTGAGCCCTCGACTGCCGCGCCCGCTCGGCAGTCGTCTCCGACGACTGCATGTCTCGCGCGGTAGCACGGAGGATCTCGCTTGCGTGGTCGCGGAGCGCGAGCTTGTCGAGATGCTCACCGGCGCCGATGCTGCGTGCAAAGCTCTCCCACTCCGCCAGAATGGGCTCTTCGCTAGACAGAATGAACTCCGCGAGACGCATCGATGGCTCCGGAGCAACGAGACTCGGCCGGCGGCGGGCTGCCGCCTTGTTCGGAGTCTACCACTCCTAGTGTACAGCTTAGGAGCCGGTTCCGACAGCTACCCCAGGGCAACATGCATCCAAGACGATGGTCTTCCCTGTGGGAATGGCGGGCGTTCGGAAGCCCCGGCGACGCCCCCCCAACGCTCGGATGTTCCGCGGAGTGACGATGGCGCCTTCTCGGGGACAAGCAAGCGGTGGAAGCACATGCGTTCGTCGTTCGTAGACGAGGCCGCCAAGAGGAGGTCCATTAAAGCGAGGACGATACCTGTGTGATGGGCCTTCGGCGCCATGCTGCGGTCGGGCGAGAGGCGGCCCTCCTCTAAATCCGCCGCACGATCACGCGGCCGGACGCGTCACCGCTCACCACCGCGACGCCCTCGGGCGTTGGTTGCGTATCGATCCGCACGACGCGGTCGTTGTGACCGATGAACGTCAGCAGCTTACGGGGCGTCACCGTGGCGTCGGCGGCCTCGCCTCGCTGGCGCTCGCCGAGTTCGAGCAGTTCGACGCGGCCGCTCTCGACGCCCACTAGCAGCCGGCCGCCGTCGGGGGTGAATGCGGCCGAGGTGACGTCGGTCACGTCGAGCGGCGCGAG
>JBGSJY010000055.1:0-2567 GCA_041741515.1 Pirellulales bacterium
CGAGGCCGACGGGGCGGGCTCGTCGTCCGATTCGGCGGCGCCGCGGGCTGCTTCGCCGGACGCCTCTTCGCTGCCGCCACTGATCGCGTTGTACGAGTCCTCATCGATCTGGGCCTCGATCACTTCTCCGTCGGTCGGGCCCTCGGGGCCGCCGCCATTGGCTTCCCAGCGCGCGCCGCGCATCTGCGAGACGCTCCAACGGTTGCTGATCGCCCCTTCCAGCCACATCTCGGCGTCGTCCCAGTCGAGCGCCGCCTGGAAGTGGCTCCAGAAGAGCCCGCTGTACTGCGAGCGGACGGCGCCGAACCGCTCGTGGGTCCGGCGGAGCCGACCGACGTGCTGGCTGGTGACATTGCCCACCAGTCGCGTCCATGCCTCGTCCGAGTACTCGGTGACGTGCGCGCCGGTCTTGCGGACCGCTTCGCGCCACTGGGTGATGATGCGGCCTTTCTCCCAGTTGGTCGAACTGACGAGCTGGTTCCAGTGGCCGATGAACGGCGCAGAGGATTCGACCGTCTTCGCGGACAGGTCCGTTTCGATGGACGGCTCGCCGTCGAAGGTTCGGCCGGGAATCAAGACGGGGCCCGACACGAGCGCCCTGGGCTCACCGTCGAGGAAGGGGGCATCGGCGTCGTCGGAACGAAAAGACGTCATGGGCAGAGCGGGGCTCCGATTTCGGGGGCGCAGCGGGGTGGCGACAGAGCGACGGACGGGGCGTGCAAATCCTCGCGCCCACGGCCGTCGGGGGGCGGATTCTATCAGTCCCCCGCCGCTCCGCCACGCGCCGATTTGGCGACTTCGGCGGCCGCTATCGACATCCGCGCCGCACGACCCTCGCCACCCGCGCCGATTCGCGCGGATCCGCTGCGGGCCTAGGAAAAAGCCCTCCCAGCAGAACGGGGAGGGCGTGGAAAACTTTCCCGGATGCGCCGTGGATAACGCGTCGGGCGCGTGTCGGTCGCCTGTCTTCGGATTAACCACGGAGGCACGGAGGCCACGGATGACCCACAGAGATGACTCCTCTGCGTCTTCCTCCGTGGCTCCGTGGTTACCCAGTTCGACATCGATATTGACTCAGGCCACCGGGGCCTTGACGTCTGATTCGAACGCGCACTCCTTGTGCGAGCCGTCGCAGAAGGGGGCGTTCTTCGTCGCTCCGCAGCGGCACAGCGCGATCGCCGGCTTCGACGGGTCGAGGGGGAAGGCGTTGCCGTCAGCGTCGTAGAGCTCGATCGGCCCCTCGATCTTCAGCGATCCATTCTTGCGAACGGTGATTTTAACGTCGGCCATAGGGGCTTATCTCCAGGAAGTTGTGGACGGACTGATTGTTGAGGGGAAGAAGCTCACCGCCAAGACGCCAAGAGCGCCACGGATCGCCAGATTTTTTGGACAGGATGATCAGGATAAGAAGTTTTACGAGTAATCCTGTCTAACTTTGTCCTGGCGGTCCCTGGCGCTCTTCGCGTCTTGGCGGTTACTCGTTCGCCTTATCGAGAAGCCAAGTCCACGCGACCCACCCCACTTTTGCCAGCGACTGGCCCGAGCATTTGTCCGGCGTGTCGCCCGTCGTGTGCCAGTAGGGGTAGTCGAAGTCGATCACGTCGATCGCGCGGATGCCGCCGTATTGGCGTAGCGCGAGGTGGTCATCCTGCACGGTGTGACGCACCTGCGGCACGAACTCTTTGACGCCCAGCAGCTCGGCGACGTCCCACACCTCGCGGGCGATCGGCCGCGATTGACGTGACGCGATGCTGTGGCCTTCCCAGTAAATCTGGAGGTCCTTATCGGCGACCATGTCAAAGAGCACGGCCACGTCGTAGTTCCACTTCCGTTCTTTGCCGCCGTCGATCGCCGGCAGCGGCTTGCGTTTGGCGTACTGCGTCGCGAACCATTGGCTGCCGAGGAAATAGGGGTCGCGGTCGCTGTAGACGAGCTCCTCGCCATCGAAGAACACGAGATCGACGCCGAAGTCCTTGTCGGGCGCCGCCTCGTCCAACTTCTCCGCCAGCAGGTTGCCCAGCTCCATCAAGAGGGCGGTCCCGCTGCCGCCGTCGTTGGCGCCGATAAAGACGTCGCTCTTTTTTCGCAGGGCCGGGTTGGGGTCCTGATCGGCAAACGGCCTTGTGTCGTAGTGGGCGCACAGCAGAACTCGCCGCGTCGCCTCGGGCCGCCAGCGGACCACGAGATTCGCCATCCGCACGCGCCGCGAGCGGTTCTGCGGGTGCGGCGCCTGGAAACGCTGGACTTCGACCTCCATGCCGAGCTTTGCGAAATGCTCGATGATGAGCTTCTGCTGCTCGAGCATACCGGGGCTGCCGCTGACGCGCGGGCCGATCGCGCAGACCGCTTCGAGATAGCCCATCGCCCGGGCGCTGTCGATGGGATTCGTCGGCGGCTCGTCCGCCGCCGCCAGCGACGTAGCGAAGAGGGCGATGGAAAGAACCGAGATGGATCGTTGCCGGTGCTTCATGCGGGGATTCTACCCGCTAAGCGGAGATTTCGGCGAGCCGGCGACGCCAGTCGTCGGAGTGAAGCGGAGAGAACTCCGACGACTGGCGTCGGAGTTC
>JBGSJY010000056.1:0-4444 GCA_041741515.1 Pirellulales bacterium
TATCACAAACAGCTCCCCCTGCGACTCCCGTCTCCGCTTGCCCATCCCCATCGTCGCCTCCTCCCTACCGGTACCCGTGCCCGCCGACAACTTAGCGCCACGGCGGCGCGGGGGAAACGGCTATTTTTCAACGGGCTGCTAGTGGGCGATAGCGCCGGGGGAACCTATGGGAGCAGGCCGCGCGCGTAGGGGGGTGGCGCGCTCACACGCGGAGGGGATGAGCATGCGGCGGCGCGACTAACAGCCGCCGGTGATGCACATGCTCATCCCCTCTCGGGTGTGAGCCTTGTGGTCGCGCACAACGTAGTCTTGTAGGCCGTAACAAGCGCCAGCGCAGTTACGGCGGTTGCGATCTGTCACGCCGCTGTGCCGTAACTTCGCTATCGCTTGTTACGGCCTACATCGGCTCTCCCCAATCGTCGCTGATGGATATGCCAGGTGGCTCGGCGCCACCCCAGTCGATGTCGTAATCGCCAGACGCGACGAAACGAAGAAACGACGACCACGGGTAATCTTGCACTCGCTTGTCGAGTCCGTGCTTCCGTGGATTCCAATGGATGTAATCAACGCAGCGGCGCAGGTCCTCCTCGTCGAGAATCGTGTGTTCCCAGAACCGGGGCTGCCAGACGCCGCGTTCGCCGCGGGATCGTTGGGAGGCGGTTGTCGCTGCTTCGGAAAGCTTGTGCTCCAACCAAGTCCTCGTGAATTCTTCTTTGATCCTCTTGATACGCACGGCGTATTTGACGTCACCAGCCGGTAGTTGAAGCACCGAGTGCCAGTGGTCGGGTAGCAACACCGTTGCGAAGACTTTGAACGGAAAGCGGATGCGGACCTTATCGATGGCGTCCCGAAGAGCTTGGCGTCCAAAGTCGCTTACGAGTATTGGTTGGCGGCGGTAGGTCACAACGGTGATGAACACCATTGCTCCGGCAACTCGCCATCGCCGATAGTCTGACATACCGGCGACACTAGTCACCGGTGTAGGCCGTAACAAGCGTCAGACCGGAACTGCCGTAACTGCGCTGGCGCTTGTTACGGCCTACTAAGCTAAGTGAGGGGACGGGGGGCTAAGTGACGGGTCAGACCGTTGCCGGTTCGCGCTGCTTGGCGGCGTCTTTGGCGGCTTGGCGTTCTTTCCAGACCTCTTCGATGATCTCGGCGCCCACTAGGCCGTAGAGACGGGGCCGCGGTGGGATCAGGGAGGTGTCGACCTCTTCGTAGCTGATCGTCGGCTCGCCGTTCTCGAACGTGGCGATCGTGGTCTTGAGCCACTTCTCGTTCTTCTTTTGGAACGCGTCGCACCACTCTTCGGCCTGGTGGCGGCGCTCGGCCGGGTCGTCGGCGGTGAGGCCCGGCATGGTGAAGTCGGGCTTGTAGTGGGCGCCGCGGGACTCGTCGCGCGCCAGCGCGCCGTGGAGGATCGCCTTGGCGAGCGGGAACATGTCGCGCAGCGCCTTGGTGAAGACGACGTTTTGGTTGGTCCAGGCGCCGGTGTCCGACAGGCTGCAGCGCTGGGCGCGCTCGCAGAGCTCGCCCACCTTGGTGATCGCGGCCTCGATTTGGTCGTTGCGGCGGACCACGGTTGCGGCCTTGGTCATCTCCTCGCCGAGCTGGTGGTGGATCTCGTAAGGGTTTTCGCCGCCGTTTCCGGAATGGGCTTGACCAGCGCCCTTGAGCAGGGCGTCGTGCTCGGCTTGCTTGGCGGCGACGGCGCCGGTGTGTAGCGAGTCGAACTTGGCGTCGGACGCGCTGGTCTTCAGTGAGCTGAGCAGCTTCTCAATGCCAGGGGCGGCGAAAAGACCCGTGAAGATGCACGACAGCAGCGAGTTGGCGCCAAGGCGGTTGGCGCCGTGGTAGTGGTAGTCGCACTCGCCCATGGCGTAGAGCCCGGGGATGTCGGTCTGTTGGTTGCGCGGGTTTTCGGGCTCGAGGCCGCCGTCGGAGCTGCGGACGTAGTCGGCCCACAGGCCGCCCATGATGTAGTGGACCGCCGGGAAGATCTTCATCGGGACGTCGCGCGGATTGTCGCCCTGGAACTTCTCGTAGATGTTGAGGATGCCGCCGAGCTTGCGGTCGAGCTCCTCGCGCGGGATGTGCGTGAGGTCGAGGTAGACGCACTGCTTGTCGGCTTCGACCGAGAGGCCGCCGTTGACGCAGACATCGAAGATCTCCCGCGTCGCGATGTCGCGCGGGACGAGGTTGCCGTACTCGGGGTAGCGCTCTTCGAGGAAGTAGTAGCGCTCGCCTTCGGGGATGTCGCGCGGGGCGCGGGGGTCGTGGGGCTTGCGGGGGACCCAGACGCGGCCCCCTTCGCCGCGAGCGGATTCGCTCATCAGGCGGAGCTTGTCGGCACCGGGAATGGCCGTGGGATGGACTTGGATGAACTCCGCGTTGCCGAATTTCGCACCGACCTGAAAGCAGCGGCTGGCGGCGGAGCCGGTGCAGACCATGGACATGGTGGAGCGGCCGTAGATCAAGCCCGGGCCGCCCGAGCCGACAATCACGGCGTCCGCTGGGAACGACCGGATTTCCATCGTGACGAGGTCTTGCCCGATGCAGCCGCGGCAGACGCCATTTTCGTCGAGCACGGGGCCGAGGAAATCCCAGAACTCGTATTTCTTCACCTTGCCGGCGGCTTCCCAGCGGCGGACCTGTTCGTCGAGCGCATATAGCAGTTGCTGGCCGGTGGTGGCGCCGGCGAAGGCGGTGCGTTTATACAGCGTGCCGCCGAACCGCCGCCGATCGAGAAAGCCCTCGGTGGTGCGGTTGAAGGTGACGCCGAGGCGATCGAGCAGGTCGATGATCTTCGGGCCCCAGTCGGTCATCTGCTTGACCGGGGGCTGGTGCTGCAGGAAGTCGCCGCCGTAGACGGTGTCGTCGAAGTGCTTCCACTCGCTGTCGCCGAGTTGGCGCGTCTGGTCGTTGCAACTGTTGATGCCCCCCTGCGCGCAGACGCTGTGCGAGCGTTTGACCGGCGTGAGGCTCATCAGGTCGACGTCGATGCCGAGTTCGGCCAGCTTCATCGCGGCGGCCAGGCCCGCCAGACCGCCGCCGACGACCATTACCCGTTTGCTTGCCATGTCGTGTTTGCGCCGTTCATGCCGCCGGTTGTCGTTGTCTGAAAACCCGTAGCGGAAGTCGCCAAGACTTCCGAGCCGTAACATGGTCCCCTGGGCCGGACCCCCTGAGTCGTGCGAGTGAACCAAGTGACGCACAACACGGGCCGGGGGCCCATGCTACGCCCCATGGGCTACGGCGAAGCGCCGAGCTTCGCCGTTGCAGCTTGTTTCGCCTGTTCGGGCTCGGCCCGTTTGTGTTCGTTGGGCTGCAGTTCGCCCGAGTTGAGCTTGGCGTTGTACAGTTTGTTTTCGACCTCGCGGGCCTCGTTGACGTTGATGCCGCGGAAGCCGGAGATCGCGCCCACGCCGACCACCGCCACCAGCAGGCCGATGGCGATGCAAATCTTGTCGGCTCGGCGCTGGGCGACGGGGGAAGTCCACACGCCCCAGGTGATGCCCATCGTCCAGATGCCGTTGGCCAGGTGATACACCGAGGCCAGCACGCCGATGCTGTAGAGGATCGGAATCAAGATCGATTGCTGCATCGCGGCGGCGCCTGTCGAAGCCGCGTTGTAGGGCTTGAACTGGGCCCCCAGCAGCGGCCGGGCGACATTCTCTTCCCAGGCGGCGAAGTGGAACCAGCCGTGCATGTGGAACACGTGCCAGACGATGAACGCGAAGGCGATCATGCCGGTGGCGCGCTGCAGCGTATAGCGGATGTTGCGCGGCAGCGGATAAGCGCTACTGTTGGGCAGGCCGCCGCGGATGATCACCACGCCCACGATGGCGTGAAACAAGATCGGGATGAAGATAAACACCCATTCCACGATCGGCAGCACCGGGCCGAGACTGTGGATCTGGTAGACGGCCTGTTGAAAAGTGGCGGGGCCGTTGAGCGTGCTGGCGTTGGTCAGCAGGTGGACGACCATGTAGGCCCCCACCGGAATCAAGCCGCTCAGCGAGTGCAGCCGGCGAATCAGGAATTCGTGCCGCGCCAAAAACGACGACGAGGCGGTTCCCACGGCGATTCTTTCTGCGAAGGGGAACGAGTGCGGGCAGGCGGGGGACGGTTCGGGCGGCTGCGCCGAATTCCCCTGCGGAGCCTCAGGTTACGCGCGGCGCAGCCACGTTTCCCCGGTAGTATACGGCGAGCGCTGCCGATGCGGTAGGGTGCAGATGGAGGATGGGCTTGGTGCATGACACAGCCGCGGCAGCGGCGTTGGAAAATAGCCCATGGCGTCAGCCATGGGTGGACAGCGGCGAAGGGCCGCGGAACCCCGGCAGGGGTGACGGAAACGCGGCATCGGCCGTCGATCGGGCGTTACCGGCGGCGCCGCGCTCCGAACATCGCGCAAAGTGGTGCGCTTCCATCGTCCCTCCGGGAC
>JBGSJY010000057.1:0-6471 GCA_041741515.1 Pirellulales bacterium
CGTCGCCACGGCTGCGGCCTGCTGGCCGAGTGGCGCCGAGGGGGGGGGCTGGTACGCGATCGCGCCGGCTGGAAGCCCCGCCGTCGAAGCCGGAGGCGATTGCTCGGCGGGTTTGCCGCGGAACCACTTGGTGGCCCACGAGAACGGGCCGCTTTCAGCGGACGGCGATTGAGCCGACGTGTCCGGCAGGGTGCGGAGCATCGACGTCGGCGCCGCGAGGGCCGTGAGCGGCGCCAGCGACAGCGTGACGGCGATCGCCGTGGTCAGGTGAATTCGCACAGTGGCTCCCCCCCGGGTGTGTCGCCAGCCGTGGCGACGTGTGCGTGCGTAGCGTTAGTAACCGGTCGTCTCTAGCGTCGGCGTCGCTTGCTATTCCGTCGCCCCGCCGGGCGATCCGGCGGGCAGCGTTGGCGTCGGCATGTTCTCGCGGAACTGCGTATTGACGAAGTCCACCGTCACCGCCGGCCGGCCGTCGGAGACGAGGTTCGTCTCGGTCACTTGCGGCGGGACGCCGTCGCGGACGACCTGTGTCGAGAAGTCGTTTACCGTCGCGATGCGGCTCTGCGTCGTGTCGTCGTTGAAGGAACGCTCGACGAAGATCTGGCGATGCTCGGGCGGCGCCTGCGTGAGGATCCACTGCACGCGCAGCTTGCCGGCTTGCGAGAGCTGGGTGCAGTCCTCATTGAAGTGGTGGCTGCCGAGCAGGTTTTGCCGGCGCCAGCCGTTGGCGATCATGACGTTGAAAGGCGACGAGACGGCGGTACGGTCCTGCTCAACGAACTGGGCGGGCCAGGCGTTCTGCTGCTCGCGACGCTCTTCGAGATAGCAATAGAACTCGCCGAGCCAGAAGGCGTCTGCGGGGACGGCCGCGGCAAGGGCGGCGGCAGCTAGCAGGGTCCGCTTCATCGTTCGCTCCGTCCGTGGAACACGCCCGGCCGAAGCCAAGCTCGGAGGCCCCGCACTCCCAGCGCGGGAAAGCCCCTGTCCTTGGGGTATCGGCCCGCTCAGCCGTCGGCTGCGGAGCTTCGAGAACGACCGGAGAGAGCGACGCAGCTTGCCCAGCTTCATCGCCGATAGCGATGAAGGCTTTGAGGCTTGAGACTTGAGGGGTGAGGGCCGGAATGGCGAACGTTTGCGGATTGCAGCGCAACCCTCAGGTCTCAAGCCTCAAGCCTCAAGCCGGCGTCAGCCTGCCCCGCCGGACATGGCGGGGAACATCTCGTTGATCATCGTGATCGCCGCGGGGCCCACGAGCACCACGAAGATCGCCGGGAAGATGAAGATCACCAGCGGGAAGATCAACTTCACCGCGGTCTTGGCGGCCTTCTCCTCGGCCATTTGGCTGCGGCGGGTTCGCATCGAGTCGCTCTGCACGCGGAGCGCTTGGGCGACGCTCGAGCCGAACTTGTCGGCCTGGATGAGGATCGCCGCCAGCGCCTTGAGGTCGTCGACGCCGGTGCGCCAGCCGAGCTCCGACAGCACCTCGTTGCGCGAGCGGCCCATCTGTAGCTGCAGGTTGCACAGCGCGAACTCCTCGGACAGGACGCCGTACGACTTACGCATCTCGTCGCTGACCTTCCGCATCGCCTGGTCGAGGCCGAGACCCGCCTCGACACAGACCACCATCAGGTCCAGCGCGTCGGGGAGGCCGTAGAAGATGTTGTCTTGGCGCGACCGCTTGAGGAACCAGACCACGATATCGGGCAGGAAGAACATGACGCCCGCCGCGGCGACCGTGATGATCATCGCGTCTTGCGACAGCCCCTTGGTGAAGTAGGCACCGCCGCCGCCGACAAAGAACCCGAAAGCGAGTCCCAGCAGCTTGGTCCCCAGGAAGACGCTGATCGAGGACTCGACCCGGAAGCCGGCCTGTGCGAGGCGCTGCTTGAGCTTGCCCTCTTCTTCTTTGGTTTTGGGTTTTAGCGGCGCCGCAAAGGTCGGCGTGGCACGCTCGAAGAGCTTCGCCATTTTGTCCGACTGCTTGCGATCGCGTCCCGCCTTGCGGCCTCCCGGATCGCGAAGCTCTTCGAGCCGCTCGCTGGTGCGTTCGTGGCCCGACCCGCCGAAGAACTCCAGCGCGAACCACATCGCCGCAGCCACCGCGCCGAACACGGCGAGCTTGACCATCAGGGAGGCGGACATTATTGCGGCGAGGATCATGAGTGGGCAGTGGGCAGTGGGCGGTGGGCAGGAAAGGCTTGCAGCGGCCAGTTAGCTTGGAGGGCGAAACTGCCCACCGCCCACCGCCCACTGCCGACCCTCTCAAATCCTGATATTCACAATCTTCTGAATCACGACCGCGCCTAGCAGCTGCATGACGATGCCGCCGATGAGCATCTTCTTGCCCAGGTCGTCGGTGAACAGCAGCATGAGGTAGTCGGGGTTCATGCGGTAAACGGTGGCGAACAGGGCCGGCGGTAGGGCTAGTAGCACGATGCCCGACAACCTGCCTTCGCCCGTGAGCGCCTGCACCTGGCCCCAGATCTTGAATCGTTCGCGGATCAGCCGGCCGATCTTGTCGAGGATCTCGGCCAAGTCGCCACCGGTCTGGCGCTGCAGGATCACCGCTGTCGCGAAGAACTTGAGGTCCAGGTTCGGGACGCGCTCGGTGAGGTTCTCCAGCGCCTCTTCGAGCGCCATGCCGAGGTTCTGCTCTTCAAAGCAGCGGCTGAACTCTTGGGCGATGGGGGGCGACATCTCGGCGCCCACCAGGTTCATGCCGGCGCCGAGGCTGTGTCCGGCCCGCAACGCGCGGGCGACGAGCTCGAGCGCTTCGGGGAGCTGAGCGGCAAACTTCTTCATCCGCCGCTTCCGCTTCATGATCAGCCACGCGAACGGCAGGAACACGCAGGCGACTGAGCAGATCGGCGCGAACTTGATCGGCATCCCAAGCAAGGTGGGCCCGAAGAAGCCCACCAAGGCCGCCGCGGCGCACGCCAGCAAGAACTGGCTCACGCTGAACGACACGTCGGCCTGCACGAACAGCCGCTGCAGGTTCAGATGGTTGGCGATCGCCTGCTCGAAGGCGCCGGCGCCGCGGTCCCAGGTCTGGGCCAGCAACTCGGTGTCGCTCTTGCCTTTCTCCTTGGCGCCGCGACCGAGGATCGACTTGCCCGAGGTGAGGGCGCTGAGTCGGTCTTCGACGTCCGCCTCCTTATCCCCGCTCCAAAGCATCGCCACAGCGATCACCAAACCGGTGACGCCGCCAAAGACAAGCAGTGAGATAACGAGGGGGGACATGGGAAGTCAGTGGGCAGAGGGCAGAGGGCAGCAGGCAGTAGTTTGGAAGGTCGTCAGCGAGCCTGCCTGCTGCCCACTGCCTGCTGCCGGCTTGTTAGTCTTGCATCATCACACGTTCGCGGAAGGTGCTCGCCGGGAGGCGGATGCCCGCTTGTTCGAGGCGTTCCATGAAGCTCGGGCGGATGCCGGTCGAAATGAATCGTCCGATCGCCTTGCCGTTCTGGTCGACGCCGGTTTTCTCGAATTTGAAGATGTCCTGCATGACGATGGTGTCCTGCTCCATGCCAAGCACCTCGGTGATGTGGGTCACCTTACGTGGCCCACCCTGCAGACGGTTGGCCTGCACGATCAGGTTCACGGCGCTGGCGATCTGGGTGCGCATCGCTTTGATGGGCATCTCGAAGCCCGCCATCATGATCATCGTTTCGATACGAGCGATCGCGTCGCGGGGCGTATTGGCGTGGCAGGTGGTCAGCGAGCCGTCGTGGCCCGTGTTCATCGCCTGGAGCATGTCGAGCGTCTCTCCGCCACGACACTCGCCAATGATGATCCGGTCGGGCCGCATACGCAGCGAGTTCTTCACCAGCTCGGTCGCGCTGATGCGGCCCTTGCCTTCGATGTTCGGGGGGCGCGTTTCGAGCCGCACGACGTGGTCTTGCTGGAGCTGCAGTTCGGCCGCGTCCTCGATCGTGACGATGCGGTCGTCGTTGCTGATGAAACTCGACAGCGTGTTGAGCAGCGTCGTTTTTCCCGAGCCGGTGCCGCCTGAGATGACGATGTTCAGCTTGGCCTTCATCGCGGCCTCGAGCAGCATCACCATCTCGGGCGTGAGGCTCTTGTAGTTCAGCAGGTCCTCGAGCTTCAGCGGATTCGAGCCGAATCGCCGGATCGTGACGCTCGGTCCGTCGAGCGCAAGGGGGGGGATGATCGCGTTAACCCGTGAACCGTCTGGCAACCGCGCGTCAACCATCGGGCAGACCTCGTCGACGCGTCGGCCGACGCGCGACACGATGCGGTCGATGATCTGCATCAGGTGCTTGTTGTCGCGGAAGGTGACCTGCGTCTTGACGAGCTTGCCGCTCTTTTCCACGAAGACGGCCTTCGGGCCGTTGACCATGATTTCGCTGATCGACGGGTCCTTCAGCAGCATCTCCATCGGGCCCAGGCCGAAGGTCTCGTCCAGCACCTCCTCCACAAGCCGGTCGCGCTCCTTGCGGTTGAGGAGCGTGTCTTCGGAGTCGCACAGGTGCTCGACGACCAGACGGATCTCACGCCGGAGGACGTCGCCTTCGAGCTCGCCGACGCGTGACAGATCGAGCTTGTCGACCAGCTTCGAGTGGATGCGACGCTTGAGGTTCTCGAACTCGAGGTCTTTCTCTTGGGCAGAGATGGCGACCGAGGCGGGCGTGTTGAGCTTCGTCATAGTGGCGGCGGCAAGCGGTGTTTCACAAAGTCATCCAATCGCCGCGCAAGTGGGGCGATGCGGATTTGTCCGCAAAAGCGTAGCTCGCTCTGAGGCGCCGGGCGGGGAACCCGCTGCGGATTGACGGGGCCGCTGCGCGGGCGGAAAAGGCCCTACAAGCCGACCGACGTAACGCCACTAGAAGCGGCAAGTCACCGTCGAGAGGGGGCGGCGACAATGTCGAGGGGGTGGATGGCGAGCGTGTTCCCAGTTTCATTCCCGGCGCTGGCGCTGAGGGATCCCTGAGAACGGCGGGGCCAATCTCCCGAGACGAGGCGCGGGTCGCTGGCGCTCAGGCGTCACTCGGCGCGGCTTCTTCGCCCTTCTTGCCCCACAGGCCGAGCCAGCTACGCGACTTCGAGCCGCCGTCAGCGCCGCCGACGCGGCAGGTCCCCGTCAGCTCGCTCGCGAGCTGGGTGATCGACTGGGTGAGAGCGGCTTTCGGCGCCTGCTCAAGGAGCGGCACGCCGTTGTTCCGCACCTCGATCATCGTGCGGAAGTCGTTGGGGAGTTGCCAGAAGATCTCTTTGCCGAGCGTTGACTCGGCCTTTTTGACGCTGATCGAGGCGCCGCCCTGGCCGACGCGGTTGACGATGATCTTCACCTTGTCGCGGAGCGAGCCCCGCTGCTCGAACGACATCATTAGCCGGACGACGTTCCGCAGGCAGGGCAGGTCGAGCTGGGTGACCATCAGCACATCGTTGGCGAGGTCCATCGCGAACAGGTCGAGCTCGTTGTACCCCTTGGACGTGTCGATGATCAGGTGCGTGAAGGTGGCCCGCAGCAGGGCAATCACGCGCTGCAGGTCGTCCACCGAGACAAGCTGCGCGTCCTCGAGCTGCACCGGGCGCGGCAACAAATAGACGCCCGAACTGTGCTTGGTCAGCGAACGCTTGAGCAGGGTGAAATCGAGCCGCGAGATATTCTGGGCGACGTCGGTGAGCGTGTACTCGGGGATCGTGTCGAGGTACACGTCGGCGTCGCCGAGCGCCAGGTCGAGGTCGAGGACCACGACCGAGTTGTGCGGATTGCTGGCCAGTTCGCAGCCAAGGTTGATCGCGAGGCTCGTCGAGCCGACGCCGCCGGTGCAGCCGGCCACAGCGATTACGCGGCACGAACCGGCGCCGCCCCCTTCGCTGCCGAACTTGGTTCGGCCGATGCGCTGCAGCGCGGTGGCGAGGTCGTCCGGCCGCAATGGCTTGGTGAGGAACTCTTTAGCGCCGGCGCGCATCGAGCGGAGGATGAGCGCCCCGTCGGTCGAGCTGCTGGCGACCAACAGCGCGATCTCGGGCTTGGCTCGCGCCAGCTCCTCGACGAGCTCGACCGCCTTTTCCGGGTCGGCGTCCATCGAGATGATCGCGACGTCCGGGTTCGTCTGCTCGACGACGTCCTTAAAGAACGCGTAGCGCGAGCACTCCGCCTCGAGCCATACCGTGTCGAGGCCCATCAACGTCGCTTTGAGCGTCTCGCGGTCCCCATCGCTGGGGTCGACGATCGCAAGTCGAAGGACGTTGGACATGGGTGACAGTTCGAGGGTGACGACGGCTCTGCCGCGCCCGCATCCGGAGGGCGAGCGCTACTAGAAGTTAGCTCACTCCCGGGGGCGCCGTGGCGAAATTGGCTGAGGCGTCAGTCCTCGTCATAACCCACCGGACCGATCAAACCGGAATCGCTGACCGTCGCCATCGTGGGCGTCGCCGCCGGCTGATAGGGCCGGGCCGCCTGCCGCACCAGGCCCTGTGGCGCCGACGCTCGGTAGTGGACCGGCG
>JBGSJY010000058.1:0-12617 GCA_041741515.1 Pirellulales bacterium
GCCCCAAACAGGAGGGATCTCAATCCGCCCGGGGCGGATCGGATCGAACAACCGTTGCCGAATCTTTTTACGTTAAGTCTCCTGGTGGAATCGTTGAGACCGCAGCTCTTTGAGCCGCTTAGGCTGCCGCTAGTTCTCGACACTCGGCATACGTCTTCTTCTTGGTCAGCATGTGCCAGATGATCGTGGCCAGCTTCCGCATCACCGCCACACGGGCGATGCCGCTGCCCCGTCGGCGCCGGATGCGTTTGAACCATTCTCGCAGCTTCGTGTCTTTGCGAAGCACCTTGACGGTGACCTGCGCCAGCAGCCAGCGGGCCATGCCGCTGCCCGCTTTGGTGATGTGCCCCAAACGCTGGCTGTTTTCGCCGCTGTTCCGACAACCAGGCGTGAGCCCCCAATAGTTGGCCAGGATATGCGACCGCGGGAATCGCTCGGGGCGGCCGATACGACACGCCAAGGCGATCGCCGTAAAGTGGGCGACGCCAGGCATGGAGACGAGGAGGGTGGCGGATTCATTGGCGACACTACGCTCGGCGATCACCTTCTCAAGTTCTTCAATTCGTCGTTGAAGGTGCTCCAGGTCGGCTAGCAAGTGGTTGACCTCGAGCTGATCGATCGGCGGGAAGACAACGTTCTTCAGCCAGGCGATAGCCCGCTGGGTTGGGAACTTCTTGGTCGGCATCTCCCACTGAAGATTGTGACGCCGGAGGATGTGTTTGATTTGATTGACAAGACGCGTTCGTGCTCGGCCAGCATTCTGCCGCAGCATCGTCAGGCGCCGTGTCTCTTGATCGGCGGTCGAGGCGATGTCGACCTGCCGGAGCCCGCGGACCGGCTTGCCTTGCAGAAAACGGGTCCGGTTAACCCACAGCAGTTCGCTCAAGGCGGCCGCATCGCGGCGATCGGTCTTTCGTCGCTTCCGCTCATCCGGTTGGATGAGGATCACTTGGTGACAGCGGTAGTCACGCAGCAGGCGGATTAACCAGTCGTTGAAGCCGCACACTTCCAGCACGGCGATAAACGATTCGCCGGCCTGTAGTCGCTCGCGAGTGAGATGCTCGAAAAAGGCGTTCACCTTCTCAGGCTCGGTGGACACTTGCCGGGCCTGCAGGACATCGCCGTCGTCGTTCCGCAGCGAGATCGTGATCTGGCGTGCGTGTTGGTCGATTCCGAGGTACAGCATGAGCGTGGTTCTCCGGTTGAGGGAAGAAGGGAGACGGTTCCATGGCAACGGGGAAACCGCTTCTTCTCAACTCGACCCGCTCTTTCATAGATACCAAAGCGTCGTAGACCCGGGCATGTCTCGCCGAGACGATGTCCACCGACCACAGTTTCGGAGATACCCGAACCTGCGTCGAACGATGAAGCCGACGCAGTTTCGGCATTGCCGAAACTGCCCTAGGTGAGCTGCACCGCCGCAGGTTCGAGGACAACGTCCGAGCGGGAAGTGTTGCACCCAGGGCAAACGCATCACAATAGACCCGATGAGGCAGGTTACGTCGTCAGCTAAACAGCGCTTTTCTTGACGGGCGAGACGCGGGTTTGCTACGCGAAACGCGAATCTGCGACTGACGGCAGATACTCAAATACCAGTCAAGCCAGACTGGGCATTCTGACTCTCGACCCAGCTTTCCGCGTCATGCACATTTTGATGCGTTTGCCCTGGCGTTGCACCTAAGCGACCGTACGGTCCGCCCGATATGCAGCGGTGTAGGGAGCTCAGGAGCGTCGAGGCGATCCAAGGGCACTCTACCGAGCCGCCAACGATCAAAATCACCCGGTTGCGGCCAAGTGACGTTGATTCCAGGAAACGCCCGATCTGCAACTCGGGTGCATGTTTTTGTTTGTCGGCATGTATTGAGTTCTCTAGTTCGTGGCGATGCAACAGCGCACACTCGCAGTACACAGGTGGTCGTCCCTCTTCAGGCAGTTCAGAAAGTCATTTCGGACAAGTTCAAATTCAGGTCCGCAAAATTCTTGGAGAAGATACATTCGGTCAAAGCGAGTTCGCCAAGCAGCAAGAACCTGAGGTGACGCCGGACCTGAAAAACTTAGTTCAGCATCGGGAACCGTAAAATTCTGCTGTAAGACCAAGCCGACAGCCTGAAGTATGTCGCCAATCTTTCGCCCCATTCGGAAGTCGTACCGCGAGTGCTTCAATGAGTCTTGGACGTATCCATTCAACAGTTCCTCAGTGCGGGTTGAGACGGGATAGTGTCCAAACAAATCGTCCATCTCGATCATCGCCAGCCAACCGCCTGGTCGCAAACTCTCTTTCCATGCAGTTACGGTATCGTGCAACGCAGGAAAATACGCTGCGGTGAAACTGGACCAGATTCCATCAGCAGAAATATTGGAATCACGAAATGTACGCAAGTCAGCAATTCGGAATTGTGCGTTTGCAATGTGTCGATCCGTGGCAATCAAAACCAATTCCTCATTCATATCCACACCAACGACACGTGCCCCACGGGCCGACAGGTCTGCTGACAAGTCGCCGATGCCGCAGCCGAGGTCCATAACCAGTTGCCCGTACAGATCAGGAAGCGAGTCCAAAATGGTTGGCCATGAACGCCAACAGTATTGTCGCGAATATTCTTCAATGATGCTCATGTTTCATTGTGCAATAAGTCCCCGTGGCCGACGAACGACCAAGGTAACCGGGCCGTCGCCAAAAGATCTTGATTTCAAAACCCGCGTGATCGGCGGCTCCGGTTGATCGCTTCGTTCGGCGGTCTTCGTGCCGTTCGTTCGTACTGGTGATTCCGATGCGTGCGCCCCCCACCACGTTAGTCCCTATGCTTCGTCCGAGGACTCAGCGCTTCTCCCGCCTGCTGATAACGAGTCTCTGCCCGCTGCCTTCCTTGCTAGAGAACTCGCTCGGGCGCTCTTTACCGGCGGCGGCGATGCACGCAGTGTACTCGTCACCGACGAGTTTATAGATGCCCAGAACGGTCTGCCCCTTAAGGGGACCAGACTCGTGGGTGAGGTCGATGTGCTTGGGCGTCTGGGAGGGATCCCACTTCGACGTTCCGCTGGCGAGTTCCTGGTCGCCCAGTTTAAGCACCCACTTGTGCCCGGTGTAGGTGAGCACTGATATCGTCCCTTCTATCGGTGGCTCTTTAAGGTCCACTTCCACTTTGCCGTCGGTGACCAGCTTCATCGTTAACCACGTCCCCTGAAGCGCCTTGAGGTCTTCCTTGGCGGGGCCGTCGTTCCTGTTAACAGGGTCGTTCTTCGCCGCCTCGGCGTCCACCCACACATTCTCGCAGTGAACGACCTTCCAGACTTCCGGCCCTTTGGCTAGCACGTACGTCTGCCGGTCCTGTCTTTTGCTGATAACGTGGCCGTCGGGTGTCGTGAACGCGTCGTTCGTGGTCGTCACCACCGCGATCGCGTACCCTGTGCAGAGCTGGCGGATCTGCACGTCGTCTGTCTTGATCCGGTGGTTCTTAAAGATGGTCCTATGGAACGCGTCGTGCGCTGCCATGACGTCGTCCCGACCCTTCCAGTGCATTC
Source organism: Pirellulales bacterium (assembly GCA_041741515.1). GTDB lineage: Bacteria > Planctomycetota > Planctomycetia > Pirellulales > Lacipirellulaceae > Botrimarina. The sequence continues at coordinate 3,523 of JBGSJY010000058.1, forward strand.
CCACGACGTTGACCCACTCGACGTCCGCCCGGAGCAGTTTCCCATAGGCGTTCATGTCGTGCGCGTTCCACGCTTCCTCGATACCGGTGATGACCTTACGAATGGCCCCGTCGTCCTCCTTCGAGTTGGCGTTCGTCCCGCTTCGAGGCACGTCAGGCTTCGGCGACTGTGCCAGAGCGCCCTTCATCAAACTCAGAGAGACGCCGATTAGTAATAGGGACACCGCATTTGCGCTGATTGCCTTCATATATTGCTTTGGCCTTGTCGAACAACCTCGCGAATTGCCGCGTAAAGAGCCGTCGGACGGAGTCCCATCTCATCAGGACCGACGGAGCGAGCGATGGTAGCGGTTGGCAGCGTACCCAAGAAGCTGGTTTACCGGGTGACGAACTGGCGGGAGTACAACGAGGCGTTGGTGCGTCGCGGGGACGTGACGCTGTGGTTCTCGGAAGAAGTGGTCGAAGCGTGGGAGCATGAGAACGGCGAAGGGAAGAACGGCCGGCCGTTCCTCTACAGTGACCTCGCCATCCAGACGCTGCTGACGCTCCGCGAGCTTTTCCGCCTGCCCTACCGGCAGACCGAGGGTTTTGGGCGGGCGCTCGCCAAGCTGATGAACGCGGGCGTGAGGATCCCCGACTACACGAGCCTGCAGAAGCGGGCGGCCAAGCTGGGCGTGTCGCTCGACGTGCGTGAGACGAGGGGGCCGATCGACGTGGTGGTCGACTCGACGGGCCTCAAGGTCTATGGCGACGGCGAGTGGAAGACGCGTCAGCACGGCGCTAGCAAGCGTCGGACGTGGCGGAAGGTCCACCTGGCGATCGACCCCTCGACGCACACGATCCTCGCCCAAACGACTACCGGGAACGATTCGCACGACGCTTCGCAGGTGAAGCCCCTGCTGGAGCGGGTCTCGGGCGAGGTCCGCGCGTTCTACGCCGATGGAGCGTACGACCACTGGAACGTGCGGGACCATCTCCAGTCCGAGAAGATCAGCCAAGTGATCCCGCCGCGGAAGAACGCGAAGATCAAGCAGCACGGCAACTCCAGCGCCGAGCCGCTGGAGCGGGACGAGTGCCTGAGGCAGATCCGACGGGACGGGAAGAAGGCGTGGAAGGAGTCGATCGGCTACCACCGCCGGAGCCTGGTGGAGACGGCCATGAGCCGTCTCAAAGGCGCCTTCGGCGAACGCCTCAAGAACCGCTCCGGGCCGAATCAAGACATCGAAGTAGCAATCCGCTGCAAACTGCTAAATCATTTCGTCACCCTCGGCATGCCCCTCTTCACTTGGAGTTAGGCGACAAGGCCTATTGCTTTCAGTATTTGGGGTGGGTTTGAACCTCAGAACTTTCCTCTGCCGCCGAACTTGTTATTAAAAAGAAACTTCTTCAGTAAGCACTGCATATTGAAGAAGACCTTCAGTAAGTAATCGGCCATTCTAGCGGGTGGCCGCAGGAGTGTGCAAGCTGACGCCAATTCTTCACAGGTTTCATCAACCTGCGCGACTTCTGCGTTTCACGCCGGCGCGAGTTGGCAACGACGCAGCACGAGCAAGACCGGGGGCTCGCGCCCCGGTCCTGCCAAGTCATGGCGTCTCATCGTGGAACCCCCTTCCCAAAAAGTAACTCGCGGGCCCCCTTCGGCGGCAAGAGAAACGAAGAAATGGTAAAAGGGTAAGTGAACCAAGGGTGCTCCTAACCCCGTCTCCGCATCAACAATCCACACGCTGCCAAAGCCCCCTTCAGCAACGAACTTGGCTCAGGGACGGTCGCCACGCTTAAACCAATCGTATCGAGCTCGACCGTCGGAGCGTTGACGCCCCCGGGTCCAGCGCGCAAGTCGAACGGGCCGTTGTCTCACGAACTACCCCGTTGGCCGCGGTAAGCGGAATCGGAGACCGCCTCGTTCCACTCGAACACGTTGCCGTTTTGGTCGAATGTGCCGTACGGGCTTGCCGCAGCCGTGTAGGCGCCGACGTTGGTGAACGGGTTCGTGCTGCTGGGGAAGCTCGTCGAGCCGCTGACCGCATAGCCATCGTTGAAGCCATTGGCGACGAAGTCATCGTTTAGATAGTCCACCGCCGCAGGGTTGTCGTCCGGCCGATCACTCACCGGTTCGCTGTCGCTGCCGGTGGCGTAGTCAAAGTAGATCCACGCCGTGCCGCCGCGCAGACCGCGAACATCGTTGTGACGAGGCCGATCGAGCTCGGTTCGGGGACGGACAAACCAGTGACGACCCATCCTCTTCCTTCGCCGTTAAAAGTACCTCCGCCGGTGATGGCGTCGCCGTCCGCGGAGATGCCACGCGCAAATGTGAGCTGCCATCCGGTCAAATCGACGCCGAGTGATGGAAGATAGGTATTGAGATCGACGACCCCGCGAGCCGTCGTCCAAAGTACGGCGTGAGGCTGTCCAAAACCGGAGAAATCGTAACCCACGATTTCCGACCCATCGCCGTTGATTCCGGCTGCCACAAAATCCGCCCCCAAGCCAAGGTCTTGCATTCCACCGGCGCTCGTCCAGCGGAAAGTGGTTGACCCGGTGAGGGGCGAGTAGCTAGCTCCAATGATGACCGATCCATCGCCACTGATGGCGTTGGCTCCAGCGGAATCTGCCCCCGGCAACAATCCCAGGTCCACCATTCCTCCGGCACTAGTCCAGCGGAAAGCCCGGCCCGTGCCCGTGGAATTGTTGGAACTGGTCCCAACGACGACCGCTCCGTTACTGCTCACGCCAGATCCAAACGAATCGGTCATGCCGGGGAGCACGCCGAGACTCCTCATGCCGCCGGAATTGGTCCAGCGGAAGGCGCGGTTGCGATTGGCGGAATCGCCGGCGTATCCCACGACGACCGACCCATCGGCGTTGATCCCGCGTGCGTCGGAGAACGCTCCGCCCGGAAGGAGGCCGAGGCCTGCGAGGCCACCGCTCTGCGTCCAGCGGAACGCTCGAGCATTGACGCTGCCGTTGTTGGAGAGGCTGGCGCCGGCAATCGCCGAACCATCCGCGTTGACGGCAAAGCCGATGGCCCGCGTGTTGCCCACGGGAAGATTGCCAAGGTCCTCCAGACCGCCGGCCGCCGTCCATCGCACGGCGGTGTCGTTAAGTATTTGTAGATGGTTGTCGTAATAGCCGGAATTCCCTGTGACGGTTGTACCGTCGGCACTGATGGCGTCGCCGTCCGAGTAGGCGTCACCGGTCAGCACGCCGATACTTGTGATGGTGGGCCCAGCCTCCACCGGGACGGCGCCAGCCGCCACCAGCGCTAAGCCGGCGCCGATGAGCGTAACTCGGACGCGCGACGACGTGCCTACACATTTCACGGAACTGTCGCTGGGCGAAACTCTCTGCCGATGCATTTTCATGGGATTCTCCTTGGTGCGGCCTGACTGGCCGCGAAATAGTTCGTTTGATGGGGCCACTTTGGCGGCGGCAACGTTCCGCCGCTTCGAATGAACCGTGACGATCGGGACGAAATCGGTTCGAAGGCTGCGCTATTGCTGAGTGAAATAGCCGTCAATAGACAGTGCGACGGACGGGTGGAAACTGTGCCACCAGAAACGGAATTAATTCATTCCGAGCGCGGACCGGCCGAAAGGGGGCTTGATTTCGGCCGAACTATTGCAGGTCAGTGCCCGCCGGCGTCCGGCGCCTGCGAAAGACCCTTAAGCACGTCTCGCGCGTCGGCAGCCGCGTCCTTATCGCCAGCAGCGTCGCAGGCCTCGGCAAGAGTCCGCACAAACGCCGCGTTTTTATAAGAACTCAACTCGCAGGCTTTCGTGGCCAACTTAACTGCCCTGGGCACAAAGTCAGTCTGGTTTCTCGGAAACCGAGTCATTTCCCACGCCATGTCGTTGAGCAACCTCGCATACATACGATGCTGATTTTCATCGTCGGGCACGGCCGAGGCCATGTGCTCGGCAGTGTCGAAAAAGTCGCCGCCAATACGGAACTCCTTTATCAAGGTGCAGTCGACGGCAAAATCGTGCATTTTTTGCGCGCGTAAGGGGGTCTTTTGTCGCCTGATTTCGCCGAGCTGACGATGCGTGTCCTTAATTACCTTCAAGGCATCGTCATTTCGTCCTGCCGCCAACATAGTTCTTTCGAGCAGGCAGGCCGTGCAAAGCGTGTCGAAATGCGTAGGGCCAAGAAGTCGAATGCGCGCGTCTAAAACTTGGCGAGCTTCGGCGGCAGCCTCGTCCCAGCTGTTAAGGTCACCCAAGCAAGCGGCATAGTTGTAACGTGCAAAAAGAGTGTCGGGGTCGTCCTCGCCCTTGAGTTCGCGTAGTCCTTTTGCAGCCTCTTTAGCGTAGCCGACCGCCTCCGGTCGCCCTCGCCATCGCAGGACCCAGCCCAGTTTGTTTTCGATATTCAAAGTTGCAATGTGGCGGGGTCCAAGTCGAGCACGCGCTGCGTCGTATCCTTGCCGCGCCACTTCCAAATCGCGATCGTTTTCTGGTGGTAACTCGGACCAGCGTGATGCGACGCCCCGAAGTTCCATGCACACCAGCGAGAGATAGCATGCGGTTTCAGTGCCGTCTACGCTGCCAGGGCCCAAAACTCGAGATTGATCGGCCCAAGTCGACTCAAGGATTGCCTGAGACTCGTTCCAGTGGCTCGCCTTAAACAGTGCTAGGCCTAAGGCAGTACGACATCTCATTGTTGCCGGGTCGAGATGCCCTCCGATGGACTCGCGCAAATCGACTGCCTTGCGAAGCTGTTCGACAGCTTTCGATGACTGATCGATGGCATTGTAGATCTCGCCAAAGCGATGGCGGATTTCGGCGTGCAGCGTGGGATCGTTAGGGAATTTGTCGTCAATCTTGCCAGCCGCAATGTCGAGCGCTTCGACAAGCGCAATACCGGTCCGCTGGTTGCGATTGGGATCGGCTAGGGCGAAGACTTCTTCGATAAAGAAATTGTTGACGCCCTCGGCCTTTCTCCCATTGATTTCTGCCTGAGCCAAGGCTGCGGTAGCGCGCTTGGCTTCGCGCGAAGCGGCGGTGGCGAAAAAGGTCGACGCGACCAGACCAATCGCGAGCGCCGCCACAACTGCCGCTCCCGCAAGTACGCCAAGTTTGTTTCGGCGGATGAATTTTCTTAGCCGGTAGGCCCGCGTCGGCCGATGCGCGAGTACCGGCTCGTCGGCGAGGTAGCGCTGGATGTCTTCCGCCAAACCAGTTGCAGTGTCGTAGCGCCGCATGCGCTCCTTATCGAGCGCCCGCATGACGATCCAGTCCAAATCTCCCGCCACGAGCGTCGTGAGTTTCTTTGGATCGACGTGCCGATTCGCCGCAATCGACGCGAGCGCTTGACTCGAAGTAAGACGCATGCTGGGTTTTGGCGGCTCTTCTTCGCGAATAATTCGCAACATTTCGTCGAAAGCGGCTGACCGCAGCCGCTGGCGATCGAGCGGCGTTTCGCCCGTGAGGAGCTCGTAAAGCAGAACTCCGAGCGAGTAAACATCGGTCCGCGTATCGATATCGAGCTGGTTGAGCTTGGCCTGCTCCGGGCTCATGTATTCGATCGTGCCGACGATCTGGCCAAACTCTGTGAACATCGTGCGGTCGATTAGGTGCTGGCCCACCGCCTTCGCCACGCCGAAGTCGATGATTTTCACAACCGGTCGATTATCGTAATCGGCGACAAGAACGTTCGTCGGCTTTAAATCGCGGTGGATGATTCCTTTCTGGTGCGCATGTTGCACCGCCTGGCAGATCGAGACGAATAGGTTGAGCCGCTCCGCGATATCGAGCCGGTTTTCATCGCAATACTGAATGACCGAAACGCCTTTGACGAGTTCCATCACAAAGTACGGCCGGCCAGTGTCCGTCGTACCCGCGTCGAGCATCTTCGCAATGTTTGGGTGATCCATCAGCGCGAGGGCTTGGCGTTCCGCCTCGAATCGCGCGATGACCTGCCGGCTATCCATGCCCGGCTTAATGATCTTCAGGGCCACTCGCCGCACGACAGGTTCCATCTGCTCGGCCATGTAGACCGTGCCCATGCCCCCTTCGCCGATTTGCTGCAGCAGTTTGTAGGGACCGATTCTCGTCCCGATCGCCTCCGCTCTGGAAGGAATTGCGACGGTCTGAGCCGCGTCGTCCGCGGGCGATTCCAGAAAACTGCCGACGTTCTCGTACGCGTTGAGCAGAGCTTCCACGCGCTGCCGGATTTCCGGTGCTCCTGCACACGCAGCATCGAGGTACGCCGTTCGCTCGCTCCCGGTCGGCAGTTCGGCCGCGGAATCGAAAATCGAACGCACGTTGTGGGAATCGGTCGACATACGGGGTGGCGACAGTGCTTTTATAGGACTTCCACTACCTTATGCGACGTTCTCGCCCCAACCGTGCCACGAAAAATCTACGGATAGCGACGGCTTCAGTTTAACCGGTCGTAAAGCCAGGCCCGAGCAAATGCCCAATGTCGGTTCACCGTTCGCGGCGATAAACCGAGCGCTACCGCGGTTTCTTCGATCGTAAGTGCCGCGAAGTAGCGGAGCTTCACGACTTGTGCGGCCTCGGGCTCCTCAGCTTCCAACCGCTCGAGCGCTTCGTCGAGCGCCAGCAGGTTGGCGTCCGATTCGTCGGAGACATCGAGCTGGCTATCCAGATCGATACGATTCCGGCCGCCGCCGTGTCGAATGCGGCCTTTGCGACGTGCGTTTTCAATCAAAATCCGCCGCATCGCTTCCGCGGCCGCAGCAAAGAAGTGCCCCCGATTGCTCCATTCGGCGTCGCCGGCATTCCCCACAAGTCGCACATACGCTTCGTGGACCAAGCCGGTCGCTTGCAGCGTTTGCCCCGGCCGTTCGTGCAAGAGCTTTTGCGCTGCGAGCTTTCGCAGCTCGTCGTAAACGACCGGTAGCAACTCTGCACTTGCTACGGGATCGCCCTTCGAGATGGCGTAAAGAATTTTAGTCAACTCAGGCATGTAGCGATGATAGTTTAGGCGGGACGACTCAGCAACAAATGTTCGTTCCAAACCCATAGACGATGAGCCAAGTGATCCAGCGACAACTCCCTGTGCCGGCCGTCCTCGGCAGCCGCAAGATTACCGGAAACTGCGGCACGCTGAAATGCGTCAGGGAAGACAACTCCATTGATCGCAGTACGGTAGTCTCCTTCGCGAATCGGGAACGGAATCAATTCAAAAGAATAGATTCGCCTGCTGGGGCGATTTCGACCTCCGGCTGGGCACCGCCAAACGGTGTCAGGTTTCCTCGCCCGTTGCGGCGAAAGCGAGTATATTCGCAATTGACGCGCCATTAGAGTGATTACGCATCGTGATCACCATCGTCGAATACTGACGGTCGTGAAATTCGTCAACGACGAACCCTCCTCGGGAGCAAAGTCGCACTCCCACAATTTTACTTCGGTTCGCCGATGGCTGCATCGTTTTCGGCGGTTAAGGAACTCGGAAAGCTGCACTAGGCCGCTCTGCCCGGTGTCCAACGCTGCGATACAGTCGCGAACCAAACTCGCATCGGCTGGACCACCCGTCCGCAGTTGCGATTGCGCCGAACTGCGGGCAGTGTCGTAGACCTCAGAGGCAGTGCGGTCGATTCGACCGCGAGGGGCCACCCAGCCGATGGGGTGCTGGAAGCGAGAGTGCCGTAGTTCATTGGTCTGTCTGAAACCTGCTGAGAACGTAAACTTCTCCGCGGATATCGACCTACACCAAACCTGCGTCGGCTTCATCGGCGAATGGCACGTAGATTTACGCAAGCTCAGTGAGGAGTTGGAGTTTGGTCTCCAGCCTTGGGGCCATCATCCATTGGTAGCGTTTTGGGCGTCGCTTGACCTGCCTCGGCTCGAAGCGTCCTGCCCGGTCGCCGACTGTGTGGGTCGCGATGCAGGCGTGCAGTCGTTCGTAGGCTTGGTCACGAAGTTGTGAGCAGCAGGCGATCAGTGGCTGAAAGGCTTCGAGCGTCTGCATTGCCCCCTTGAAGCTGATCGTCCGTGGCGGGAGGGCGTGCCGACTCGCCGCCTGAGCCATGACGGTGCGGATCAGGTTGTAGGCGAGCACGTGGGTCCAGATCTCCTTACGCACCAGTTCGGGCGTCTTGCAGCGCAGCACCTCCATCTACATGGTCGTATTGACCGACCGTAGGTCCAGCTCGGCGTTCCATCGCGCTCGGTAGAGCGCCGCAACCTCCTCCTTCGGGAACTCTTCCGGGTCCAGCAGCGTCGTCACGACGACGATCTCTTTGTTTCGGAAGCCTGCCTGGCCGATGATCACGCGACACTCACGAACGGTAATCGAATCGGGCAAGTCACGATAGGTTGGCCAATCGACCGAACGGATCGTTGTCGGCTTGGGCCATTGGACGATGTGATCACCCTTGCCAAGGCGTTTGACCTTGCGGAAGTCGGCCTTCCGCATGACCTGCAGTTGCGACACTGCGTGGACGCCACGCTTCTGAAGGTCCAGTAGCTCTCTCCAGGTGCAGTACAAACGATCGCTGAGCACCACGTCTCCCGGGCGGAAGAAGCCCATGAGCCTGCGGAACACGCTCAACTCGCCTTGCCCCTTGCCGGCGTAATGGCAGACGCCCAGGTCGAGAATCGTTCCGCTAGAGAGTGAGAAGATGGCCGCGATGCGGGCCATGGGGAAACCCAACCCCGGCCGCTGGCGATCATGCTGCGGGTAGGCGTCTTGATTGGCGGTCGTATCGGGCATCGACACGGTCGAGCCGTCGAAGAGATAAACGCGACGGCCTTTCCACAGCCACTCGGAGTACGCCTGGGCGTCGAGCTCTCGGCCGACCAGGCATGCCATCGCGGAGAAGAATTTCTCTGGCAACCGCTTCCGGGCTTGGCAGTAAGCGCCGGTCTCGGCCGAGCACTCGCCCTCACCTTGAGCCAGTCGATGGGCGATAAAGCGGGCGACGGCCGAGCGGCAAGAATGGTCGGCGCTGAGCACCTGGCCGAGGAACACCCACAACGTCACTAACGGCTGGTCTTCCCCCCTGAAACTGAGCCATGCTGAATGAGAGAATCCCGAGCTGGGCGGTCCCCCGGCATGGAGGTTCTTCGATGAAGCGGACGAAGCATACGACCGAGCAGATCATTGAGAAGCTGCGTCAAGCGGATGTGG
>JBGSJY010000059.1:0-2082 GCA_041741515.1 Pirellulales bacterium
CCAGCACGCCGATCTTCGCCCCCGGGTAGAAGGCGAGGTCAACGTCCTTAAGGATCTCGCGCTGGCCGTGCTTCTTGTTCAGGCGGCTGATCTGATAGATGTATTTCTGATTCGGAGGCATACAGCGGGGGGCCGCGGGTGTGCGGCAAGCGGGGGGGACGCGGTTGGGGAGACCGCTGTTCTACCAAAGCAGGGCCGCCGATGGCGCCCCTGATGGGCCCCTCTTGGCCCCTGTTCGTATAGCCACAAAAAAGCACAAAGGGCACAAAGCTCGGGGAGCCGAGGGGTTTTTGTGCCTTCTGTGCTTTTTCGCGGCCAACCCTCGACGCCCCGTGGCGAAGAGCCGCTGTCCCCTGCCCTTTGCAGTCCCGCTATGCGCTACCAAATCAAACAGCGGCTGTTTAACTTCCCGTGCCGCTACGATATCGCCAACGAGGCGGGCGAGGTGATCCTCGAGGCGGTCCGCGAGTTCTCGCTCTGGTCCCAGTACTCGATTCGCGCTAAGAGCGGCGCCGAGCTAGCCCACCTACGGCAGAAGGCGCTGTCTTGGCGGCCGCGGTTCGACATCACGCAGGAAGGCCGGCCGCTGGCTGTCGTTCAGCGGCGGATGACGCTGCGGCCCTACTACACGGTCGAACTCGCTGAAGGAGGGCTGCTGGAGGTCACCGGGTCGTTCTGGGAGCACACCTATGAGTTCAAAAAGGGCGAGCGCGTCGTCGCCACCGTCTCGCACCCGATGTGGACGATCGGCGATCGGTACGGTGTCGAGGTCTTAGAGCCCGAGTACGACGCCGTGGTCCTGGCGACGGTCATCGCCATCGACGCCCTCCGTGCCCAGAGTAGAAATTCATCCTGAATGGCGAAGGTCGGGCGGGGCTTCGCTTGCCCAATCGCGCCAGCCAGCATATGGTCCGGAGACTTCGGTTGGACATATTCCCCGGGACTCTGACGAGAATCGCCATGACGCGCCGCTTGCTTGCCTTCGTCATCGTATCGATCACTGCTTCGGCGATGGCTTACGACTGGCCGCAATGGCTCGGCCCCGACCGTGATGGCCTGACCAAAGAGACCGGCATCCAGCAGGAGTGGCCCGAGGGCGGTCCCAAGCAGGTTTGGCTGAGCCATGACGCGGGCCTCGGCTACTCCGGCCCGGCGATCGTTGATGGCAAGCTCTACATCCTGGGCTCGCGCGAAGGGACAGAGCAACTCATTGCCTTCGACGCCGCGACCGGCGACGAGCTGTGGGCGACCGACATCGGCAAGGAGTTCGAGAACGACTGGGGCAACGGCCCGCGTAACACGCCGACCGTCGATGGCGACCGCATCTACGCGATGGGCGCGCAGGGCAACCTGATCTGTGTCGAGACCGCCAGCGGCAAGGAAGTCTGGCGTGTCGCCATGCAGGACTTCGGCGGCAGCATCCCGGCGTGGGGTTTCGCCGAGTCGCCGCTGGTGGACGGGGACCGCGTGGTCGTCACCCCCGGCGGCGACAAGGGCGCGATCGTGGCTCTCGACAAGGCGACCGGTGAGCTGCTCTGGCAAGCCGCCGAACTGAAGCCCACCGCCCACTACTCGTCGATCGTGATCGGTGAGCCCCACGGCCAGAAGCAGTACATCCAGCTCTTGCAGGATCAACTCGTCGGCGTTGACCCGACGAATGGCAAGCTTCTGTGGACCGTCGCCTGGCCCGGCCGCGTCGCCGTGATCCCGACGCCCATCGTCGATGGCGACCGCGTCTACGCGACGACAGGCTACGGCGTCGGTTGCATGATGGTCGAGATCGCCGAGGACAATACGGCGCCGAAGGTCTACGAGAACAAAGTCATGAAGAACAAGCACGGCGGCGTCGTGCTGCTGGGCGGCAAGCTCTACGGCCACTCCGACGGCGTCGGCTGGGTCTGCCAGGACTTCGTGACCGGCGAGCAAGTATGGCGCGAGCGCAGCGCCCTGGAGATGGGCGCCATCGGCTACGCCGACGGCCGCTTCTACTGTCTCGGCGAAGACACGGGCGAGGTGGTCCTCATCGAAGCCTCCCCCGAAGGCTGGAAAGAGCACGGCCGCTTCAAGCTCGACCCCCAGACC
>JBGSJY010000060.1:0-3518 GCA_041741515.1 Pirellulales bacterium
GCTCGCAAGCTCGACCCCAAGGAGCCCGGGGGCTGGTTGTACGGCGGGCTGGTGGCGATGCACCAGGAGCGACTGCCTGACGCGCGGAGCCTGCTGAAGCGCGCCGTGACGCTCGACCCCTACGACGGCGACGCCCATTACTGGCTGGCGACGGTGTGCGAGCGCCTCGGCGACAATCGGTCCGCGCAGCGTTATTTCGACCGCGCCGAGCTGCTCGCCGCGGCGCCGGAAGAAGCGGAAGAGTCCGAGGTCGCGCCGCAGGGGGAGCCGTGATCTTCGCCGATTGCGACGCAACGCATCTCGAAGCGATCCGCGCGATCTTCAACGCCGAGATTGCCCATTCGATGGCCCTCTGGGAAGAGGCGCCGCGATCGGAAGCGACCCTCCGAGCTTGGTGGGACGTCAAGGCGCAAGCGGGTTTCCCGGTCATCGGCGCGTTTGCCGAAGGCGTTCTCCTCGGCTTTGCGACCTACGGCGCGTTCCGGCCCCAGTCGGGTTACCGCTATTGCGTGGAGCACTCGCTCTACGTCGCCGCCTCGCATCGCGGGCGCGGGATCGGCCGGCAGTTGCTTAGCGCGATCGTCGACCGCGCGCGGCAGGTCGGGATGCACACGATGATCGGCGTGATCGACGCCGCCAACACGCCCAGCCGCCGCCTGCACGAGTCGGCGGGTTTTGAGCTGGTCGGAACGATGCCCGAGGTGGGCTTTAAGTTCGACCGCTGGCTCGATGCCTGTTTTTACCAGAGGGTTCTGTCGTAGCCGGCTGGCTCTCACGCCCCCCGACTCAGGCCAGCCAGATCAGGACGATCGGCAGCGTCACGAGCGCCAGCGCGGTCTGGGTGGTGATGAGGGCGGCCATTCTTTCGGCGTCGCCTCCCATCTGCCTCGCCAAAAGGTACGAACTGGTCGCCGTCGGCAACGCCGTGAACAAGACGCTCACCCCGCGGGCGACGCCATCGACGCCCATCAGCGTCATGAGACCGGCAGTCAGGGCGGGCAGCGCGAGCAACTTCACGAAGGTCGCCACGGCCTCCAGCCAGCGGCAAGCGGCGATCGCCTCCCAGCTGAGGAAGGCCCCGACGGCCAACAGGCCCATCGGCAGCGCGGCGCGGGAGAGCATCTGGGCCATGTCCCCGAGGATGGGCGGCTGGCCCAGCCCCGAACCGTTGAGGGCCACCCCCACCGCGCTGGCGAGGATGAAGGGATTGGTGACCACCTGTCGCCAGACCCGCGGCTTCTGCTCGGACGGCCGATTGCCCAGCTCGGCGAGCATCCAGACGCAGACCAGATTCACCAGCGGGACGATCACGCCGATCGCCACGGCCGCGTAGGCAAGCGAATCAACTCCGGCCCAGCGCGTAGCGACCGCCAGCCCGACGTACGTGTTCATCCGCACGGCCCCCTGGTAGAGGCTGGTGAACCGCGGCCCGTCGATGGCGACCCATCGGCGAAGCACCAGCGCCAGGAGGGTGACGACCGCGATGGCGCCAGCGATGCCCAGGGACATCCGCCGCCAGGGGAGTTGCGACAGGTCGGCGCTGGCTAGCGTCGATGCGATCAGCGCCGGGAACATGACAAAGTAGGTGAGCCGCTCGGCCGGCCCCCAGAAGCCGTCCCCGGGAAATCCGAAGCGTTTAGCGGCGATGCCGAGCAGCAGCATCCCGAAAATCGGCAGCAGAACCACAGCGAGGTGGTGAAACTGTTCCAGCGAAGCGGCGAGCGTCATCGTGCGGGGCGGCGATCGGGTCGAGAACGACTCGATCGTCCCCAGCAGGGGTGAAAACGCTTGCAGTCGAGCCCTCGTTCAGTTCATATGCTAACTGTGGCTGCGCCTCGTCGATACGGACTCACTCTCTTCTTTCCTATGCTGAATCACGCAATTCCGCCGGCACGGGTGCTGTGCCGCGCCTGTTACTCGCTCGCGCTGTTTCTTGCGACGGTGTCGCCGGCGATGGCCGAAGACTCCACCGCGATCAATCCCACCGCGATCAATCCCAGTGCAATCAACCCGGAAGTTGATCAGTCACTGGCCGCCGATGACCCACTGATCGAGCCCGAAAAACTGCCAGCCGTCGATATCGATCTGACGACGGGCTCCATCGACGAGATCGCCCAGCGCGTGCTGGACGTGATGAGCCTGCGAGAGAAAATCGGCCAGATGTGCCAAGTCGCCGCCTTCGGCGCGGACCTGCCGGAGGAGTCGGTCGCCAACCTCCGCGGCGGGCGGATCGGTTCGCTCTTCTATACGGGGAGCCCCGAACAGACGCGCGAGGCGAAGCGGGTGGCGATGGAAGAGTCGCGGCTCGGAATCCCCTTGTTGACGCCGCGTGACGTGATCCACGGGTTCCAAACCGTGTTCCCGATCCCGCTCGGGCAGGCCGCGAGCTGGAACCCCGAGCTGATCGAGCGAGCCTCGGCGATCGCTGCGGATGAGGCGCGCGCGAAGGGCGTGAATTGGACCTTTGCGCCGATGCTCGACATCAGCCGCGACGCCCGCTGGGGCCGGATCGCCGAGTCGGTCGGGGAAGACCCGGTGCTGGCCGCCGAGATTGCCGAAGCGATGGTCCGCGGCTTCCAGCAGCCCGTCGAGCACGCCGACGGCACGGTCACCTACGACGGCATCGCCGCGTGCGCGAAGCATTTCGCGGCGTACGGGCTGACCGAAGGGGGCCGCGATTACAACCGCGCCGAGGTCTCGATCAGCGAACTTCACAACGCGATCCTCCCCCCGTTCCATGCGGCAACGCGGGTGGCGTGCGCGACGTTCATGACCGGCTTCAGCGCCGTTAACGGCGTCCCCGTGACGGGGCATCGCGAGCTCATCACCGAGCTGCTCAAGGACCGGTGGGCCTTCGAGGGGCTGGTGGTGAGCGACTGGACCTCGGTTGTCGAGATGATCGCCCACGGCTACGCCGCCGACCGTCGCGAGGCGGCGCGGCTGTCCGTATCGGCGGGGCTCGACATGGAGATGGCGAGCACCACATTCCGCGAACACCTGGTGGACCTGGTCCAGTCGGGCGAAATCGACGAGGAAATTATCGACGACGCGGTGCTGCGGATCCTGCAAGTGAAGCTCCAGTTCGCGATGCCGCGCGACGACGACCCGCTGGCGGACCAGCCGATCGCGTCGCGCCGCGAGGTCGCCAAGCGTCTTGCCCAGGAGAGTTGCGTGCTGCTGAAGAACGACGCCGAGACGCTCCCCTTGAACGCGAACAAGCTGAAGCGAGTGGCGGTGATCGGCCCGCTGGCGGACGCGGCCCGCGACCAGCTCGGCTGCTGGATGCTCGACGGCAAACCCGAAGAAGCCGTGACCGTGCTGTCGGCGCTCAAGGAGTCACTCGGCAAGGACGTCGAAATTGCCTACGCCGCCGGCGCCGCGTCGAGCATCGATCCGTCGAGCGAAGGCTTCGACGCGGCTCGCAAAGCGGCCGAGGGCGCCGATGTGGCGATCGTCTGCGTCGGCGAGGGCTGGAACCTCAGCGGCGAGGCCCGCAGCCGCGCCGACCTGCATTTGCC
>JBGSJY010000061.1:0-4804 GCA_041741515.1 Pirellulales bacterium
GCGCCTACGCCGACGCCGCGCCGGTCCCGCTCGCCGCTTACCAGCGGGCCATCCGCTCGCAAGCGGTCGGCCAGTCGCGGGTGACCATCGAGTCACTCCGCAAGGCGTTCGACGGGATGACCCTCGGCGAAGGGATGCTCAGCCTGCTCGCCCAAGCCGTCTCGGACGGGCGCGGCCTGTTCCTCTACGGCGCGCCGGGCAACGGCAAGACGACGATCGCCGAACGCGTCTGCGGCGCCTTCGGCATGCACCTTTGGATCCCGCGCGCTGTGTCGATCGGCAGCGATGTGCTGAAGCTCTTCGACGAGAGCTGTCATCAGCCCGTCGAGGCGGAAGCCTTGCGAACGGCCCGTTACGACCGCCGCTGGGTGCTGATCAAGCGGCCCACGGTCGTGGTCGGCGGCGAGCTGACCCTCGAGCAACTCGACCCGGCGTTCAACCCGGCCAGCGGCGTCAGCGAAGCGCCCGTCCAGATGAAGGCCAACGGCGGCGTGCTGGTGATCGACGACTTCGGCCGCCAGCGCGCCAGCAGCACCGAGCTGCTCAACCGGCTGATCGTGCCGCTCGAGAAGCAGTTCGACTACCTGTCGCTGGCGTCGGGCCGCCAGGTGCGGATCCCCTTCGAGATCCTCTGCGTCCTCTCCACCAACCTCGAGCCCCGCCAGCTTGTGGATGAGGCTTTCCTCCGGCGCATCCCTTACAAGGTCGAGGTCGATAACCCGACGCCGACCCAGTTCCGCGACCTGTTCAAGCACTACGCAAAGCAACTCGGCATTGAGCTTCCCTCGGGCGCCGTCGAGGCGCTGGTCTCGGAGCACTACACCACCCAGCAGCGACCCATGCGGTTCTGCCACCCCCGCGACCTGCTGCGTCAGGCGAAGAATTACTGCACCGTTCACGGCCGACCAATGGTCGCCGACGCCGAGAGCCTCGGCGCCGCAGTGCGGAATTACTTCGCGGGACTGTGAAGGCTCGTCAGAGTGATGCGCGTTCTGGGGGGCCACTCCCGGCGCTGTGCTTAGGGCTCCCAACACCGCATTGGAAAACCAGCTTCAGCGCGAGAGCCCTAAGCGCCAGCGCTGGGAGTGAATCACCACGTGGCTCGCCACTCCCGCTGACGCTCATCACCGTGACTCACGTCACGGGATATAGAAGTAACGGGCCAGAGGCCGTTCGGTGTGCTTGGCGTTCACGGACAGCGTGCCGTAGTGGCGGCGGCGGATCGTGTTGCCGTAGAAGTGGCCGAGCCGGTTGGGGCGTTCGAGCAGCGGCAGCTCCCGCACCTGAGCCTCGGCGGCGAGCACGCCCGTCACCGGGGCAACG
Organism: Pirellulales bacterium; assembly: GCA_041741515.1. Classification (GTDB taxonomy): domain Bacteria; phylum Planctomycetota; class Planctomycetia; order Pirellulales; family Lacipirellulaceae; genus Botrimarina. The sequence goes on from JBGSJY010000061.1 coordinate 1,324, forward strand.
ACGGGTGCGACAACGGGCGGGGCAAGTGGAGCAGCCGGGGTCTGAGCCTGGGCGCCGGTCGTCATGACGCCAATCGATGCCAGTGTAACAAGTGAGCGAACCATCATCGGAGCCATCAAATCAAGGGGTGCTGGGGAAAGCCGGTCCTATGACCTTCTGTCGGGAAGTCTAGCCCACCGACTAAAGGTCGTCCGAGTCCCCCCCTGCAACTGTGGCGCCGGCTCGCCAGGCCGCAGAATCGACATCATCCCCCACAAAGCGCACCGAGCCGTCCGCCAACGCCGCGTTAACGCCTTCTGGATGCAAACTACGCGCTGCCCGCCAGCCAAAGGCCCGGAAGATCGTCTCGGGCGTCCCTCCGAAGGGCGCGGTCATGCAGTCCGGGGCGGCCGCGTTAGGCGTGTGGTAGTGGTTATAGAGGGCGCAGCGAAACTCGCCGTTGACCCAGGCGAAACCACGTGGGTCGGAAACGTTCCACTCCGCCGGCGCTGCGCACTTCGCGTCGGTGAGCGGCTGGGTCACCATCTTGTACTCGAAGAGCACGTCGTGCGGGTCGGCGGGCCGCGGCGCGCCGAGCGGGCTCTCGCTCGCCAGGACCGTCTTGGAGAGACCGTCCGTGACATGGGCGGGCCGCACCCGTGAGTTGATCCCAAACAGCCCGTCAGTGTCCGAGGGGCTGCCGTCGTCGTACGGCGTTGCGGGGTCGCCCACACCGATCCCGGCGCAGACGGCGTAATTCGTCGGCCCGAACCGCGGGCTGACCGGCAGGCCCTGGTCACTCGGACAAAGGTACTCGACAAGCACCTGCTTCACCGGCTCGACGTTCGATGGCGAAACGTTGCCGCTCACGCCCATGTAGAGCGGCTGCGTCAGATTCAGCGAGTCATACGCCGCGCCGCTCTCCAGGTACGGCAAGATCGCCGCTAGCGCGCTCCAGCGATAGAAATTGTGGGGCGTCGAGGGGTTGTCGGGATTCGCCTTCGACACGGCGCCCATCGGGAAATGTCCCCGCGCAGCGACGTGGTTCTGCATGGCGATCGCCACCTGTCGGAGCCGATTGACGCACGACGTACGCCGCGACGCCTCACGTGCCGATTGAACCGCCGGCAATAAGAGGGCAACAAGGACGCCGATGATCGCCACGACGACCAAGAGCTCGACGAGCGTGAACGCCGCCCGTCGCGCGCGATCTGGCAGGCCTCTCCTCATACGCGCCTTCTCACGAGGACACTCGACGCGGCTATCATGGCGAGCACCGCGACCGACGGCTCGGGGATCGCCGTCTGCGCGATCGCGTCGGGGGCAAAGGCGACGCCGCTCAGCGCCGGCAAGCCGTCGGCGATCGTACGGATCAGGTTGCCGTTGCGGTCGAACTCGAGCAGGGCGCCGCGGTTGTCCGGACGACGCGTCAGGCCCAGCGTGCTCACCAGCAGCGTCCCTTGCGGCGTCACCAGGATCTCCGACGGCGAGTTGCTCGGCGCGGCGGGATTGGCCGTCTCGGGGAGCGGGTCGGGAATCGGCGGCGGGATCACGGCGAGCTGCGAACCATTCGAACCGTCGAGGTTGAACTGCATCAGCTGGTTGCCGTTGAGGTCCGTCGCCACGAGGCGGGCCTCCTCGCCCAGCGAGTCCTGCCACACGGTGTAGTCGGCGGCGTCGACGACGCCATCGAAATTGCCGTCGGCGGCAGCGTCGCTGGTGGCGTAGGCGGCGGCCCAAACGCCGTAGTCCGACTGGCCGACGACGCCGTCCCGGTCGTAGTCGCCGGGGGCATAGATGACGAACGGCTTACTTGCGCCACGCACGCCGGGACTGTCGGCGAAGCCAACCAGGGGTTCCGCTTGACCGATTTGCAGAATCGCGCCGGGACCGCCCAGCGGGTCGCCGACCGACACGATCAGATCGCCCGCCGGCGAGTACTCCATCCCCGACGGATACGGCAAAGCGTCGGCGAGGTTGGCGCCCGCGGCGCCAGTCATGAGGTTGTAGGGGGTGATCGAGCCGAAAGTCGTCGCTGCCAGCACCTGGCCGTCACCCGTCAGTAGCAGATTGTTGTAACCATTCCCGTTCGCCACCTCCTCGCCGGGCAGCGCAGCAAACGCGCCGGGCAGACCGGGAATGTTGGATTCTAGCGGCGCGCCGGTCAGGGCGTCGAAGTGAAAGATCAGGCCCGTCAAGGTCGAGACATACATCCGGTTGGTCGATGCGTCGACGACGACATCCGTCGGATAGATGAAGAACGTCTCTGGCGACTGGGGGATAAACGTCGACACGGCGCCCGTCTCGACGTTGATCTTGAGGACGCCCGTTAGCGTCGGATCGGGGTCTTCGGCCGACTCGACGGGGAAAAAGCTGGTGGCGAAGACATCCAGCGCTTTCGCATCGCTGAGAGCCACTGAGAAAATTGCCAGGACCACAAGGGCTCTGTATCCAAAGAACCGCATCGCGTGCTTCTCCGCGCCGTAGGTGGGATATCAAGGTGTGGGCAGCGGCCTTGCAGGCAACGGCGATCCGTCGGGGTGGGAGGACCGATCATAGTCGGCTGGCGGGCCCCCGTGAACGGTTCGCCACCGTCGCCCCGCCTCGCGAAGGTGCGATGGGAAACATAGCGATCAGCGGCCTCAAAGCCCCCGCGAGCGGCTTTGCCGCCAGTATTTGAGGCCCGGCAAGAAGAACGTCAACGCCGTGACGACGCCGTACAGCGTTAGCCCGTACGCAAATCCCGCCGTTTGCAGGGCCGCCATGGCGACCCCCGTGGCGAACAGCGCGACCGCATGCACGTAAAACGCTCCCGACAGGATCCCTGCCTTTACGACGAAGACCATCCCGCTAACGATCCCCAGCACGGGTGACAGCGTCAGCACCGGCAGCCGCAGCAGGTGCTCGACCGCGAACAACAGCATCACCGCCACAACGCTCGCCCCCCAGAGGTGGGCGATGTATCGCTCGACCGCCGTGACGGGGCCCGCGCGGTGGCGGAGTTTCCAGAAGATCGGCGCCCACACCGCTAGCGCGCCGCCCCACAGCAGCACGTAGGGCGTCGTCGTCTTCATCACGGGCCAGGCCGGCTGCATCAACTCAAAGGCGTTGGTGACCACGCAGATCACCAGCAGCACCAGCGCGTGCCACATCCACAATAGGCCCCAGTTCTCGAGCACCGTGGCGTGGTGCGTCTCGCGGAAGACGCGCGCAAGAACCTGTGTGAACTGCCCGCTCCGCGCGGCGATCGGCTCGCTGCGCAGAAACGCGTCGAGGTCCGCCGCCAGCGCCCCAGCCGATGCGTAGCGAAGCTCGCTAGGCTTCTGCAAGCAGCGGAGGATGATCATCTCCAGGTCGCGATCGACACGCCGGTTGAGCACCCGCGGCGGCGCGGGGTCTTGCTCCAAGAGTTGCAATACCGTGTCCACGCTTGTCGGCCCTTGGAACGGCGGACGCCCCGTCACGAGTGCGTAAAGAATCGCGCCGAGGCTATAAACATCTG
>JBGSJY010000062.1:0-1727 GCA_041741515.1 Pirellulales bacterium
TTTCTCATGGGCTGCCGGCTGCTGCTACGCCGTGGCCCGCGGAGCCGCCCAAATCACGGCCGCTGATCGCCGGGACGGGGGAGGCCCTGGGCGGCGCGTCATCGCCCTTCAGCAAATCGCCGTTCAATTCGGCCAGCTTCAGCCGCACGCCGATGGCGCCCTTCGGGGGGCGGGAACGTGAACGTGCCTCCGTCAACGACGCCACCCCTAGCCGGCTGGTCAACGCCGCCGAGTTTGAGTTTGACTACGAGCTTGATCACACGGGCCGCTGGGGCGTCGCGAAGGTGGAGCTGTGGGGAACAGGCGACGGCGGCCGCAGCTGGCGACGCTTTGCGGTCGATGCCGATCGCGAGAGCCCGATCCATGTCGTCACCCCCGGCGAAGGGACCTATGGCTTTCGCTTGGTGGTCGAATCGGTCGGCGGGCTCGAGGGATCCACACCCCGGCCCGGCGACGAGCCGGAGGCGATCGTCGGCGTTGACCTCACGAAGCCGCAGGTCCTGCTAGGCGATGTCCGACAAGGCATAGGCTACTTCGCCGACCAGCTGACGATCGAATGGCGCGCCGACGACGAGCACCTCGCCGAGCAACCGATCGACCTCTTCTGCTCCAACCGCGACACGGGCCCCTGGATCCCAATCGCGACCAACCTGGCGAACAACGGCCGTCACTCCTGGCGCCTGCAGCGGCACCTGCCCCGCCAGCTCTACGTCCGCGTCGAAGCCCGCGACGACGCCGGCAACGTGGCGGCAGTGGCGTCGCCCCAGGCGATCGAGATCGACGTGTCGGTCGCGAGCGGCTCGCTGAAGGGCGTGCGGCCGAGTGGAGATTAGAAGGAAGATTGTGAACCACGACGGGCACGAAGGACACGACGACCAGCGTTGCAGGTCAGAGTCGGTCCCGGCGACATGCCGTCGTGCTCTTCGTGTCCGTCGTGGTGACTCCTCTCCCGGCTTGAAACGCAGGCTTGCGTATCCTACCTCTCCGCTGGCAGGCGGCGCCGATTTCCGGCCGGAAGTTTCGCGGTAAACTCTCCCGCATGGCGAAGCGCGACACCTCCCCGACCGGCCTCGAGTACCTCCTGGGGCCCTCCACGCCGCCGGGGCCCGTCGTGGCCGTGGCGGGTGACGATGGGTTTCTTAAGCGTGAAGTCATCGCCGCGCTACGCCAATCGCTCTGCGGGGGGGGGGACGGCGACATCGACTGGCACGCCTTCGAGGGCCCGGTCGCCGAGTGGCGCGACGTCGTCGACGCCGTCGGTCAGCGCTCTTTCTTCGGAGGGGGCGGCAAACAGGTGGCGCTGGTCGATGACGCCGACCCGTTCGTGACCCGCTGGCGCGACAAGCTCGAGGACTTCGCCGCGGGAAATTCGGCCGGTGTTGTTGTGCTCGACGTCAAGACGCTCCCCGGCAACACCCGCCTAGCCAAGGCAATCGCCGGTTCGGGCCTGCTCATCTCCTGCAAGACGCCCGAGCGTGGCCCCGAGGTTGCCAAGCACCGCCGCGACGCCGCCAAGTGGCTCGTTCAGAGGGCAGCGTCGGTCCACCAATGCAAGCTGAACGCCGACGCTATGGAGGTGCTCTTCGATTTGTTGCCGATGAGCCTCGGCGTCATCGATCAGGAGGTCGCGCGACTCGCGCTGCTGGCGGGCGATCGCGGCATCGACGGCCCGCTGGCCCGGGAACACGTCGGCGGTTGGCGGACACGGACCGCCTGGGACCTGGTGG
>JBGSJY010000063.1:0-4821 GCA_041741515.1 Pirellulales bacterium
CGCTCGTCACCGACGACCCGATGCTCACCGCCCGCCCCGCGGGTCCGCGGACGCCGCTACGAGTCGTCATCGCCGGCGACCGACCGCTGCCGCTCGACCGCCAGCTGTGGAACACGCCTGACGACGGCCCGGTGCTCGTCACCGTCGGTGAAGCCTACCCAACGGATGCAGCCGAACAACTACGTGACTGCGGAGTCGAAGTCCTCACCGCAATGCCCGCCCAACTCCTCGACGAACTCGGCCGCCGCCGACTAACAAATGTCCTCCTCGAAGGGGGCGGCAAACTCCTCGGCCAGTTCTTCGATGAGCAACTCATCGACGAAGCCTGGGCGTTCATCGCCCCGAAGCTGATCGGCGGCCCCGGCTCCGGACCCGTCGGCGGTGACGGCGTCGCCCTCATGCGTGACGCGCTTACTTTCACCGAAGTCACCCACGAATCCATCGACGGCGACTTATTTTTCCGAGGACGAAAGCAGAGAGCCGGCGAATGACGCGAATAAGCAAGGATGAACGTTTCTGATTCGCGCTTATTCGCGTCATTCGCGGGCAAAAATTTTCAGGAGACAAGCTCCATCGTCGCCCAGCAGCTCGGGTCCTCATCGAACGGCATCGACGGCCCGTTCGAGAAGGTCTGCAGACCGAGCTCTCGGTCAACCACCGCGTAGTTAAAACCGAGCTTTGTCTGCTGTGACGGGTCGTAGCCCGTCATCGCCACCGCGGGGATTAGCGCCGCCAAGCGGTAGCCGCTCTTGGTGACCTTGGCGACCACCTGCAGCTCGCGCGGCCGTACGGGGCGGGCGTTCTCTCGCGCGCGGTTGATCAGCAGTTGGTCAGCGAGCGGCTGCGTATCGCCGCTGCCGCCGCCGGTGGGCGTGAAGATGAAGCGGTTGCAGAACTTCGACGCCCGGTGGATGTTGTGCGTCGCCCGCGTATCGACCCAGACGTGCAGCCCGTCCGACTCGTCGAGCCTCGTCTCGCGGCACCAGACGGGCTGCTGCTTGCAGTCGATATCGACCCAGAACGCCAGCCCCTCGGGCGCCCACGCCATGCGGACATCGGCGAACCTGCGCTCGCTCGCGGGCGTCTCTCGGTCGAGCCCCGCCAGGTCGGGCAGCCTAAACTCCTCGCCCAGCGCGATCCCCTTGGGCGACCAGATCGGCGTCTGCCGCTTCACGGGCACGGCGAACTGGAACAAAAACCGCGGCGCCAGCAGCGTGTTGAGTTGGTTCGGTGCGGAGGACACGGGCGAAACGGGAGAGGCGAAGGCGGAAAGGGGAAAGCAATCAAGCCCCCCACTTTACCGTTCTTCGCTTCAAGAGAAACCGCCAAGACGCCAAGAGCGCCAGGGATCGCCAGGAACAGACAGAAGTTTTTGACCGGATTTATAGGATCAACAGGATGATCAGAGATCCAGTCGATCCTGTTAATCCTGTCAAAAAAATTCTTCCTGGCGATCCTTGGCGCTCTTGGCGTCCTGGCGGTTCCCGTCCCGAACCCGGACCGGAATTGCTATGCTTACCCGCTTCGCCGCGGTTTACGGACATCCGCGGCTACCCGAGCGCCCCCTCCGTAACGGGGCGCAGCCACCGCTCTCTAGGAAAGCACGCGCCGCCATGCTCACGGTCCAACTCCCCGACGGAAGCAGCCGCCCCTTCGAAACCGCCGTCACCTGTCGGGAGGTCGCCGAGGCGATCGGGCCCGGCCTCGCCAAGGCCGCTATCGCCGCCGAGGTGGATGGCGTCCAGCGCGACCTCACTTTCGAGCTGCCCGCCAATGGCGAGGTGAAGCTCCGCTTCCTCACCAAGCGCGACCCCGAAGCGCTCGCCATTATGCGGCACTCCTGCGCCCACGTGATGGCGCAGGCCGTGATGCGGCTCTACAAAGGCGTGCAACTGGCGTTCGGCCCCACCACCGGCGCCGGGTTCTACTACGACATGCTGCTGCCGCAGCCGCTCACCGAAGAGGACTTCGCGAAGATCGAAGCCGAGATGAAGGCGATCGTCAAAGAAGACCTTGCCTTCGAGCGGATGGACAAGCCTCGCGGGGAGTCGCTCCAGCTTTGTGAAGAGCTGGACCAGCGCTTCAAGGTCGAGCACGTCGAGACCGGCCTCGGCGACCAGTCCGACCTGTCGTTCTACCGCCAGGGCGAGTTCATCGACCTCTGCCGTGGCGTTCACATCCCTTCGACCGGTCACATCGGCAAGGCGTTCAAGCTGCTCAACGTCGCCGGCGCCTACTGGAAGGGAGACGCCTCGCGCGACCAACTCCAGCGGCTCTACGCCACGGCGTTCTTCGACAAGGCCGAACTCGACGCCCACCTCAAGCAGGTCGAAGAGGCCAAGAAGCGCGACCACCGCGTCCTCGGCAAGCAGCTCGAGCTGTTCACCATCGACAACAAGGTCGGCTCGGGTCTGATCCTCTGGCTCCCCAAGGGCGCCGTCATCCGCCAGACCCTCGAAGCGATGATCCGCGAAGAGCTCCAATCGCGCGGCTACGACGTCGTCTATACGCCGCACGTCGGCCGCGTCGAGCTCTACGAGACCTCGGGCCACTTCCCCTACTACCGAGAAAGCCAATTCCCCGTGCTGTGCGAGCACAACGCGGGGCAGCTTGTGGACGTGCTGGTCGAACGCCTCAAAGCGGGTGAGATCACCGAGGACGAAGAAGCGAAACTCCTCGACGCCGCACGCTTGCTCGGCTTCGACGGCGAGGTCGATCCGCAGAAGCCGGCCGCCGAGCGCGCGGCCGCGCTCGACGTGTGGGCGCACAAGCACGAGCGCTATTTGCTCAAGCCGATGAATTGCCCGCACCACATCATGATCTACAAGTCGAAGCCCCGTTCGTACCGCGACCTGCCGGTGCGGCTCGCGGAGTTCGGAACGGTCTATCGCTACGAACAGTCGGGCGAGTTGGGCGGTATGACCCGCGTCCGCGGCTTTACCCAGGACGACGCCCACCTGTTCTGTACGCCCGAGCAGGTTGCCGACGAGTTCCGCGCGTGCCTGGAGATGACGCAAGCGGTGCTCAAGTCGCTCGGCATGAACAACTACCGTGTGCGGCTGGGCTTTCGCGACCCGGACAGCAGCAAGTACGTCGGCAGCGAGGAGTTGTGGGACAAGGCCGAGAGCGAGCTCCGCGCCGTGTGCGAAGCGATGGACCTGCCGGGCCTGTCGATCGAGCCGGGCGAAGCGGCGTTTTACGGCCCGAAGGCCGACTTCGTCGTCACCGACTGCATCGGCCGCGAGTGGCAGTTGGGCACCGTGCAGCTCGACTACAACCTGCCGAGCGAGGGCCGCTTCGCGCTCGAATACATCGGCGCCGACAACAAGCCGCACCGCCCGGTGATGATCCACCGCGCGCCGCTGGGGTCGATGGAGCGCTTCATGGGCGTAATCATCGAGCATTTCGCCGGCGCGTTCCCTCTCTGGCTCGCGCCGGTGCAAGCGCGCGTCCTCACCGTCAGCGAGAAGTCCGAAGAGTACGGCCGCGAAGTGGAAGCAAAGCTCCGCGCGGCGGGCCTGCGCGTCGAGGGCGACTACCGCGGCTCAAAGCTCGGCGCGAAGATCCGCGAAGGCCAGCTCGAACTGGTGCCGTATCTCGTCGTCGTCGGCGAACAAGACCGCGACAACGGCACCGTGGCGCTCCGCGACCGCATCGAAGGCGACCTGGGCTCGTGCACCCTCGCCGAAGCGATCGCCCGCCTCACTGAAGAGGTAAACGACAAGCGCGTGCGTCAGGTGGCGGAAGCCGCCGCGGCGGATTTGTCGGCGAAGGCGGTGGGGAATGAGTATTGAGATGTATTATTCCCATAACTACGCCGAGCTTTATGGGCTAACTAGCTATGACCCAACCCGATCAGAGTCTTGTCCGCTTTACTCCGTACGGTGCGAACGGCGGCGCCCACGAACCGATAGTCATGTCTTATGAAGACTTCTACGAAGGCGCCGATTCACCCGTCGATGATTCCGAGTGGATACGCACCAACCGCGTAATAGCAATTGCTATCGAGGTATATGCGGATCGGGGAAAGTTCCAATCGTTCTCCATCAATCTCTACGACGATCAGGGTTTGTTGGTGAATGGGAAGATCGTTCATGCCGACGGGACGGTTACAACTCATCCCAACCGGTAGCCTCTGAGATTAATGGACCTGCGGCACCATCCATGTGACGGCGAGGTGAAGTTGGCCTTCAGCCAACGGGTCGATCGTGGGGCCGGTCCCTAGGGCGTTGCCCTAGGCTACGGTGAAATAGGCCCTTGGCCTATGTGGGCGTATTGGCTGGGCTGCTGGTGACGTGCTGGTTTCGGGTGGTGGGTTCGTCTTGAGATCATAGCGACTACATCGCCGCGGCTTGGCCAAAGCGCCAACTGGGGCGTTGCCCCAGGCTACGGTGAGGTAGGCCGTTGGCCTACATGCACACCAATTCCGCCGCAACATTATTGGCGATGGCGTCTCACGCCGTCGCCGCTTGGCTGAAGGCCAAGCTTGACCGTAGCCTAGGGCAACGCCCTAAAGCGTGGCGGACCGGGTTTCCATCCCACGGGTGCTTCCGCGAAAGCGCGGTGCGCCCCCGCCACCCTTTCTTGCCCGCCACCCTTTCTTGGGAGTTCGTAGGATGGGCCGACGTCAGGAGGCCCATCGCGAAGAGCGTCGCCCCTGCGAATGATGGGCCTTCGGCGCCATCCTACGACGCGCGACGGGACCAGGCCCGCAGGGGCCTCAACCGGCGGCCGCCACTCCGCTTGGCGTCCACTTCGTCTCGGCGAAAGCCTGCTCGACCATCGGCGCATCGACCCGGCTCGCCTGCCGCCCCGCGCCGG
>JBGSJY010000064.1:0-1571 GCA_041741515.1 Pirellulales bacterium
GGACGGAGCGACGCTTGGCCGAGATTGTCCTGCGCGACGAAGCGCTCAGCACCAGCGGCTCGGGGACGCAGTTCTTCGAGCACGAGGGCCGCCGTTACGGGCATCTCATAGACCCGCGGACCGGCTGGCCCGCCGCGGGGCTGTTTTCGGCGACCGTCATCGCCCCAACCGCCGCGGAGGCCGACGCCCTCTCGACCGCTGCCTACATCCTGGGAATCGAGGGGACGCAGCGGCTCTGCGACCGCCGGCCTGGGATGCGGGCCCTTTTGCTGGCGCCTGGGGAAGGGGGTGAAGTCGCAATCCACGCCTTCAATTTTGCGGAATCCGACTGGCGAACCCCTTTGGTTTGACGGGCAGCCCTCTGACAAGCAGCCGATTTGACGCGCCTACTGGCGAACCTATCCGGCAGCTACAATCGCTGACTTCCAACCACGGCCCCACCGGCGGCTGGGGCGACTTAGGCGGAACTTGTCGCCCCCCCTCGCACCGGCGGCCTGACGAACGACGGCTTAGCGCAGTGCTGCAGTTTTTTGTTGACCATCAGCTCGGCTACCTCGGGATCGTCCTGTTCCTCGCCCTATGCGGGTGCGGCATCCCGATCCCCGAAGAGGTGCCCCTGGTCCTCGCGGGCGTGCTCAGCTCGCAGGGGACGCTCGACCCCTGGATGGCGTTCACGTCGTGCCTGATCGGCGCCCTGCTCGGCGATTCGGTGATGTACATGCTCGGCCGCTATTTCGGCCACACTTGGCTCACCAAGCACCCGAGCCTCTCGCGGTTCATCGACACCGATAAAGAAGAGAAGTTCGAGCACGCCGTCCGCCGGCACGGCTTCAAGGTGCTGGTGCTGACGCGGTTCCTCGTCGGCGTCCGCGGGCCGGTCTACTTCGCGGCCGGGGCGGCGAAGGTGCCTTACCTGCGGTTCCTGCTCTGGGACTTGATCGGCGCGACGGTCGTTGTCGCGGTGATCTTCGGCCTCGGCTACCGCTTCGGCAACGGCATCGCCAAGATCATCGGCGACGCCGAAGAGGTCGCCACCGCGGTGGTCGTGCTCGGCCTGATGTCGGTGGGCATCTACTTCCTCTACAAGAAGCAGACCGCCCGCGTAGCCGAAGCGCTGGAAGACATCACCGAGCAAGACGCCGAAGAAGCCGCACGGGAGAAGACGGACGCGGCGATGGAAGCCGGCACAATGCCCGTCGCCCGCCCCCCCAGTTCCAACGGCGCGGTTGCGTCAGAGAGCGACCAGCCCACCGACGTCTCGATGTAGCAAGCGGGCGATTCATGGCGAGCCGGGAGCGTCAGCGACCGGAGTGGCGCCCGATACACGCATTCTATCCGTGTGCGCACTTCTCTCCGGTCGCTGACGCTCCCAGCTCGCCAACAATCTTGCTTCGCCATAAAACAAAACCGCCGCCGGACCTGATGGTGGCCCGGCGGCGGTGATAGGTTTCGTTTCTTAGCTACCTCTGGCTTCCGGTTGGTGTGCCGGTTACCGCGAGGGAGTCACAGCTCAGCCAGCGCAACCGCAGCTGGGCTCAGCGGCACAACCGCACGACGGCTCGCAGCCGCAG
>JBGSJY010000065.1:0-11670 GCA_041741515.1 Pirellulales bacterium
CGTGCCCCCCTGGGCCCACCACCAGACGATCTTGTGGCCCTGATACAGCAGGTCCTTGTTGAAGAGCTCCTTGAGGCTCCACCACACGCTCTCGACGTACGACTGGTGGTAAGTGACGTAGGCCTCGTCGAGGTTGACCCAGAAGCCGAGCCGCTCGGTGAGCCGTTCCCACTCCTGCATGTAGCGCCAGACGCTCCGCTGGCAGCGCTGGATGAAGGGCTCGACGCCGTAGGTCTCGATGTCTTCCTTCGAGTGGACCGGCCGGCCGAGCTCCTTGGTCAGCTCTTTGCAGACCTCGACCTCGACGGGGAGGCCGTGCGTGTCCCAGCCCGCTTTACGCTCGCAGCGATAGCCGCGCATCGTCTTGTAGCGCGGGAAGACGTCCTTGATGGTCCGCGTCAGGCAGTGGCCCGGGTGGGGCATGCCGTTGGCGGTCGGCGGGCCTTCGTAGAAGACGAACGGCGGCGCCCCTTCGCGGCGATCAAGCGACTGCTGGTAGACCCGGTTCTCACGCCAGAAGCGGACGATCTCTTCTTCGAGCTTCGGGAAGCTGACCTGGCCTTCGAGGGGGGAGAACATGCGTTGGGGAGCTGTCAGCGGTCGGCTTTCAGCTAGTCAGCGGGGGAGGTGCGGGCAGAAACGCCCCATTGTGCCCGCCGCGGGGCCCGCCGCGAAGGCCACCAGGGCCCCCGTCGGGGCGGCTGTCAGCGATCAGCGATCAGCGGTCAGCTAAGGAGATCAGCCCCGGAGGGGCGACAGCGCGTAGCCAGGGGCGCGAGCCCCTGGAAGCGGGCCGCAAGCAATAGCAAAGCCCCGGCAGGGGCGGCAGCACTCGTCATGGTCGAGCTGCTGTCGCCCCTCCGGGGCTTCGTGAAATTCAACCGACGCGGTCCAGGGGCTCGCGCCCCTGGCTACGCGCTGTCGCCCCTCCGGGGCTCGCCTAGCCTCTAGCCTCTAGCCTCTTAGCTGACCGCTGACCGCTGATCGCTGATCGCCGCCGCACGGCGGCTACTTATCGAAATCCTCGTCGTCCGAGAACGAATCCCCCTCGTCGCTGGAGTCGTCCTCGTCCGGCGTGATCGGGATATCCTTGTCGAGGTCGTCGTCGTCATCCACGGCGTTGACGTCGAACTTTTCCTCGTCGGTGTCCTGGAACTCCTTGCCGAAGCCGTCGTCCTCGGCCTCGTCGTCCCACTCCTCCTCGAAATCGTCGTCGAACTCGTCGTCGAAGTCGTCGTCTTCGAAGTCGTCGAACGGGTCAGAAGAAGCAGGCATCGAAACGGTCCTCAAGGTCTACGGGAGAGCGAGCCGGATATCTTACTCAGCAAATGGCTCAGCTAGAAGATAAGGGAGATATGGGGATGGCGGCTTACGGAGCGGGCTACGGACCTACTGCGGGGCCCCGAGCGAGAATGACATCGCTTTAGGGGAGATGATGGGGATGGTAGGTTCGTGGGACAAGCGGCCTCGGCTAAATGGGATGGAATTCGAAGAAAGATTATTCTCAGACCAAGCCACCTAGCCGTCCCGGCCCACCCCGAAGAGGCAACATCCCCATCGTCTCCTGTCTTGGCCCGTCGCCACCCTCGGCAGTCTGCTGCACGCCCGTCGTTCCCGTACCGCCACGCCATCCCCCCATCTCCTTCCAAAAGATGTCCGACCCCTTTGACGTGATAGCCGTTGGCGCTCACCCGGACGATGTCGAGATTGGCTGTGGGGGGACGCTCGCCAAGCTCGTTGAGCAGGGGTACCGGGTCGGAATCGTCGATCTGACCGACGGCGAGCCCACGCCCGTCTCGCCGGGTCCGGAGGTGCGGCTCGCCGAAGCCCGCAAGGCGGCGGAAATCCTGGGGGTCCACGAGCGGGTGACGCTGCCGCTCACCAACCGCCGGCTCTTCGACGGTTTCGACGAGCGGGTCGCCCTGGCGAAGGTCTTTCGGAAGTGGCGGCCTAAACTGGTGCTGGGCCTCGGGGACCGCACGCCGATGGCCTCGCCCGACCACTGGCAGGCAATGCAGATCACCGACGCCGCGGTCTTCTACTCGCGGCTCACCAAGTGGGACGAGCAGTTCGAGGGCCTCCCACCCCACACGATTAAGGCTCAGATCTACTACCCGCTGACCTTCTACACGCTCCAGCCCCCGCCGACGGCGAACGACTTTGTCACCGATATCGGCTCGGTCCTCGACAAGAAGCTGGCGGCGATTCGGGCGTACGAGACGCAGTTCCCGCCGGAAAAAGGGGACATCTTCGAGCGTGTGCGGGCGATGGCCGTGTCGATCGGCAACGCCGCCGGCTTCGCCGCCGGCGAGCGGTTGGCGAGTCCGCGGGCGATCGGCGTGACGGACCTCCTCCAGAGCCTGCGTATCTGAGAGATAATCGATTGCGGATTGGGGATTTCGGACTGCGGATTGGGTGCTATCAAAGCCCATCCGCAAATCCGCATTCCCCAATCCGCAATCGAATGCACCCTTACGGCATCCTCAGCCTAGCGCCCCCCGTCATCGCCGTCGTGATGGCGATCGCCACGCGGCGGATTCTGCTCTCGATTCTTGTGGGACTCTTTGCCGGGGCCCTGCTGACGACCGATGGCGACCCGCTGCGGGCGCTGATCGACCTCGGCGAGGTGCACCTCTGGCCGACCTTTATCGAGCCCAGCAAGCTGCGGCTGTTTGCGTTCACGATGGCGATGGGCGCGACGATCGGCCTGATCAACGCCGCCGGCGGCATGCTGGGGCTGGTCGGGCTGCTGACGCCGCTGGCGAAGGGCCCCCGCAGCGCCCAGCTGACCGGCTGGTTCATGGGGCTGCTGGTCTTCTTCGACGACTACGCCAACACGCTGCTGCTGGGCGGGGCCCTCCGGCCCGTGTTCGATCGGCTAAAGATCTCGCGCGAGAAGCTCGCCTACGTCGTTGACTCAACGGCCGCGCCGGTGGCGGGGCTGGCGGTCGTTTCAACCTGGGTCGCCGTCGAGCTTTCTTACATCGAGGAGGGACTCGCCAATCTCACCACCGCCGTACCGGACGATGTCAGCGCGTTCTCGCTGTTCATCGCGTGCCTGCCGTACCGCTTTTATGTCATCCAGGCGCTGGTGTTCGTGCCGCTCATCGCACTGTTGGGGCGTGATTTCGGCCCGATGCTAGCCGCCGAGCGCGCCGCCAAGGAGCGGCCCGACGACGAGCTGCTCGACGAAAGCGACCTCGCCGGCGCCCCCAAGCCGTCGCACTGGTCGAACGCCGTGCTGCCGCTGGGGCTAACGCTGCTGGTGGTGATTATTCTGTTGTGGACGACGGGCGTGGCAAGCCTGGGCGAAAAATACGACCCGGCGGCGCCGGCGCTCGAAAAATTTCGCGACGTCTTCGGGGCCGCCGATTCAGGCCTCGCTTTGATGTACGCCGGTCTCGCGGGGCTGGCGGCGGCGATTGGGATGGTGCGGTGGAAGAACCTTTTGCCGCCTCCGGAGGTCTCACAGGCGCTCGTCAGGGGAGTCCTGACCGTCCTCCCCGCGGTGGCCATTCTCTGGCTCGCGGGCGCCATGTCGCGGATGACCGGCAACCGCGACGTCGACGGCGCGCCGACGACGACCCCCTACGAATTCGCATCGACACGGCTCTACACGGGCGAGTACCTCACGCAGCAGCTCCTCGGTACCGACGGCGCCCCGCCATCGGCAACGCTCAAGGCGCTACTGCCCACGGGAATTTTCCTGCTCTCGGCGGTCGTCGCCTTCTGCACCGGCACCAGTTTCGGCACGATGGGCCTGATGGTGCCGATGGTCGTCCCGATCGCCTACGTCGCCGCTGCCGACGGGGGGGCGGACAATCCCACCGCCGCGGCGCTCTTCCTAGCGTCGCTCGGCAGCGTGCTGGCGGGGGCGATCTTCGGCGATCACTGCTCGCCGATTTCCGACACGACGATCCTTTCCTCGATCGCCAGCCGCTGCGACCACATGGCCCACGTCCGCACGCAGCTGCCCTATGCGATGATCGTAGCGGCGATCGTCGTCCTCCTCGGAACGCTCCCCTTGGCGCTGGGCGTCAACGTCTGGGCCCTATTGGCGCTGCAATCCGCGGCGCTGGCGGGGATCGTCTGGATGCTGGGCGAGAAGCCTTAGAACCCCGCTGCTAGGGCAACCGCACTAAGTGCGGTGATGGCGGAAATCGCTAGTAACACGCCCATGCAGCCCTGCTTAGGCTTGACCGCCGAGGTGGCAAGACGCTGCGACAGCCCCGCTGGTTTCACCACGGCGAGCCCGTTATCGAGTTGTTCGTCTTCATCGTCGTCGTCATCGTCGTCGTCCGGATCAATCTCGTCGGTGAGTTCGTGGCCCGACAGCCCCCCGCCGCCGGTGAGGGAGTCCTCCTCGTCATCTTCCTCGGGCGGCAGCGGCTCGATCTCTGCCGCCGTCCCGTCGAGGAGGTCTTCGAGCGACTCCACCTCGCCATTTTCTGAAGCCAGGATGGCGTTCAGGGCGTCACGCACGGCCTGGGCGTTCGCGGGGCGATCTTCCTTCGCTTTGGCCAGCAGGGTGTCCATCAATTCTTCGAGTGACTTCGGCGCGTCGGGCGCGAGGGTCCGCAGCTTCGGCGGCGGGACCTCGACGTGGCTCTGGAACGCCACCATCGGCTCGGTCGACGGGAACGGTGGCCTCCCGGTGAGCAGCTCGAATAGCAGACAGCCGAGGGCGTACAGATCGCAGCGGCCGTCGATATCGCGGAGGCCGCGGACCTGTTCGGGCGCCATGTAGCGCACCGAGCCGACGGTCTGGCCGGCGGTGGTCAGCTCGGCGCCGTCGTCGCGCCGCACCAGGCCGAAGTCGCCGAGCTTCAGCGCGCCGTCGGCCGAAAGAAAGATGTTTTCCGGCTTCAGGTCGCGGTGCACGACGCCGCTGTCGTGCAACACGGCCAGCCCGTCGGCGATATGAGCGGCGCTCTCGACGGCGTCGCGCCACGGCAGGTGGTGACGCTTCTGAATCACCTCGCGCAGCGACCCGTACGGCGCGATCTCCATCGCGTAGTACAGAAAGTCTCCCGCCAATCCCGAATCGATGAAGCGGAGGATGTGCGGGTGACTGATCTGTCGGGCGACGCCGATCTCGCGCACGAAGCGGCGGAACACCCCCTCGGTTGCCGCGGCGCTGGGGAGCAGCAGTTTCAGCGCGACCTCACGCGGGTGGTCCGCCGGCGCGTCCGCGCGTTCTTCGTCGTTAGGATCGAAGACGGCCTTGAAAACCTGCCCCGCCCCACCGACGCCGAGGACGCCGACGAGTTGATACGGACCGACCCGGTCCCCGACCTCTTTGAGTGACGCCATCGCAAAATCCCTGCGGTGAATGAAAGCCCGCCCGATGCCTGACGCCCGCCTGATTTTCCGCCCTCCTAGCCGCCCGCCCTCCTGGCGAAGAGACGCTACCACAGAATCCTCGGCAGGCGGAAGGCGCCATCCTCACTCGATGAAGCTGTGGAATCGCCCCATCTGGTAGGGCAGCAGGAAGACCGCGCCCGAGCCGAGGACGCGCCCGTCGCCGCCGGAGTCGAGGCGCCAGGGGTCGTGGTTCCAATGGTTGAACGATCGCTCATCGACCGGCACAGGGGATCCATCGACACGCCCTCCGCGAACGCCGTCCTGGGCGCCCAACGGATCGAAGGGGTCCTCGGTCGCCGCCTTGGGAAGGGGTCGGATGTCGAGGCGGTGCGAATTCGTATGCCGCCATTCGACGCGGTCAAGCGGCATCCGCCGGAGCGACTCAACGGATTGTTCAAGCCAGCCGCCTCGGGGCTCTAAATCGGCGACGCCAAAGGCGGTGGCGAGCTTCGCATCACTTGCCACCGCGGCGTAGGCGAAATTGAAGAACGGATTGCGCTCGGGTTCTTCCAGAACCCAGTACGAATAAAACGCGGACAAATAGCGGGCCCGCAAGTCGGAGTCTTCCGTGTACCGAATGAGGTTGTAGAAATTCATGAACGCCATCTCGTCGTCCGATTGGTTGCCGGAGCCGACTCCCCGCTGCCACTTTGGCGTCATCGCGTTGGCGTCGTAGCTGTGCTTGACAATCAGTTCTTTAGCGATGCGCCGGTACTTACCGTCCCCTGTGACATGACCGGCGACCGCCAAGTAAGAAAGCAAACTAAGCGAGTTGAGCCCGCGCTCGGCCACCCAGCGTGGGTCATGGTTCAGAGCGTCCGGCCCGAAGACTGCCCAGCGGGTCGGCGATCCGTCGTGATCGGTGAGCGTGAAATCATGAGCGATGAGGTGGTCGGTCAGCCGTCGCACTACGTCCTGCACCGCCCGGCGTTCGGCTTCGGTCTCGGCGACGTGGTCGAAGTACAGGGCGTGGAAGAAGTAGTGGCCGTCGAGTTCGTCGGAGCTGGTGTCACTCTTCCACCACCACTGGCCATCGGCCGACAGCGGCCAGCGCGGCTCGTAGACCTTCCACAGCTGGTCGTCCGTCTCGCGCTGGAGGCGGTCCGAGTCGAGACGGCCTTGGTTGGGATCCGGCGCCTCGCTGGGGAGCACGGTGCGGGCGACATACCCGTCATCGGGGCTGTGCTCGCCCCCCTGGCAGACATTCTGGAGGAACTGCAGGGCCTCAAAGGCCTGCTGTGCACGCCGCTTTGACTCGGGCGAATGGTCCTTGGCGTAGGCGAAGCACTGCGCGGCGCCGTACATCGAGGTCCAGAGGCCGTCATTGTCGCTATCGAGGGGCCGTGCGGTCTCCTTGTCGCCGGGCGCTTCGAGCGCCGACTCCGCGACAAAGCCGTACGGTGTCCGCTTGATTCGCCGCTCGATCTCGTCTTCATAGAAGGCGGCTTTCTGGGCAAGGGTACGTCCCACGGTGGTGATGCAGCCCACCCCTGCCGCCGTCGCGAACCAGGCCGTGTTATCCGAGTCAACGACGATCGCGCGGACGTCGTCGTCCGGAAGCCACCGCGAGCCTTGCCGGTACGCCCAGTGATGCCCGTCGAAGTGAATTGCGCCCCGCTTGGTCCCGAACCATATCGATCCGTCGGGCGCCGCGACGGCGCAGGTGAAGTCGTTGTACGGCAGGCCCGAATTGTGGTCGTAAAACCGCCACTGGTCGCCGTTACGGACCCCTACGCCGGCCCGTGTTGCAAACCAGAGCCGTCCTACCTTGTCGTACGCAACGCCCCGGACATCCGTGTCGGCCCACCGTCGACCTTGCCCGTCAGAGACCGTGATGCGACGCCACTCGCCCACACCTTTGCGTTCGTAGAGCCCCTCTTTCGCCGCGATGGCTGAGAGGAGTTGGTGGTCGGACATCTTCACGCAGGCCTGGCGGATGTCGAACCCTTCCGGTCGCTCCTTCGTATTCAGAAGTCGTTCGACATGGTCGGGGACCGCAGGTCCCGCTGGTGCGCTTGATTCGGCCATCAACGGCGTCCACTTCTGACCGTCCCACATCGCAAGGCCCGCGGCAGTCGCGACGGTTATCCGGGACCAGCTCTCGTAGACGTCCTTTACGTCCGTGGACGGCAAGCCTTCTTGCCGCTCTCGATAGCAAGCCATTTGCTGGTTGAACGGCTCGTCAGGCGTTGGGGACGAGGCGCACGCCGACGCCGCCATCAACAGCACAAGCGATGAGCGAAGGAGTCGTTTCATAGCCGGCAGTTCTTGATGGCCGTCTCAAGAATTGCCCGCGCGCCGAGCTTCTCTAGTCGCTCCATTACGCCGATCACCTCGCCACGCTTTACCATCGCCCGCACCGCGCACCAGCCGGGCTCTTCCAGGCGATTAACCGTCGGCGAACTGAAGCCCGGCGTGATTTTCTCCGCCTCGGCGAGACGCTCTTCGGGGACGTTGTACTCCAGCAGCGAGTAGCCGCGGGCGATGATCACGCCCTCGATCCGCCGGGCGATCTGGTCGCAAAGAGCGCCGTGCTTGGTGGCCGGGTTTTGGATCAGCACCGTCTCGTAGTTGCCGATCGTGTCGAGTATCCGTAGTTTATTGGCCGCCAGCGTGCTGCCGGTCTCCACGAGGTCAACGATCGCGTCGGCCACCCCCAGGGCGATCATCACCTCTACCGAGCCGGTTAGCTCGACAATGTGGCACGAGACGCCGTGCGAGTTGAGGTACGCCCGCGTGACGTGCGGGAAGCTCGTGGCGATGCGGTCACCGGCGAGGTCTTTGGGCGCAATGACCGGGCTGGAGTCGGGCACGCAGATGGCCAGCCGGCAGCCGCCCATCGACAGCGGCATCCGTGTCACCACGGCCGGCCGGTCGGCGACGGGCTTGCTGACGCCGGCTTCTTCAACGAGGTCGCTCCCTGTGATGCCGATATCGATCGCCCCCTCGGCGCAGAGCACGGGGATGTCGTCGGTCCGCAGGAAGGTGACGTCGATCGCCCCGTCGAGCCCGCCGCCGGCCTTCACCCGCGCGAACAGATCGCGGTCCTGCCGCCGGTACTTGAGTCCGGCATCGGCGAGCAACTCAGCGGCAAGTTCCGACAGTCGGCCCTTACTGGGGACGCCAATACGAAGCGGTTCGTTCATAAGTTTTTTTACCACGACGGGCACGACGAGCACGACGGCTCTATCGTGGGGGCAAACCGTTTCCGCCAAATTGCTTGTCTAGGTAATTTGCAGAGTTGTTTTTGAACCGCCGAAAACTTCGTCGCGTCCGTCGTGCCCGTCGTGGTTCAATCTGCCTTAAAGGGACGGCTGGCTTTCTCGGCGATGCCCGACGTGCCGAAGCGGCGGGCGAGCTCGGACTCGACTTCCGCCAGTTCAACGCCACGCCAGCGGCACAGCACCAGGGTGTGGTACAGCAGGTCACCTACCTCGTAGACGAAGTGGGCCCGGCCCGCGTCGCCGGCCTCGGCGGCGGCCTCGACGACCTCACCTGCCTCCTCGGTCACCTTGGGGCCGATCTTCTCGACGCCCCCCGCCAGCAGTTTGGCCGTGTACGACGCGCCCGCGTCGCGATCAGCGGCGCGCTGGCGGATCGTTTCTTCCAGAGCGTCGATCGGTCGCTTCGGTTCGCTCACGGCCTTCGGGTTGCGGAGGGGTGGGGGGCGGCGGTTAGGCTGATGGCCTAACCGCCGCAGGTAGCCCTCTAGCTTAAACACCCGGAAACCGCCGAGCAATCGAGCCAAGGCGAGCCGGGAGCGTCAGCGACCGGAGTGACGCCTGTGCTCGGACGGCGAGTTGGTACTGACTTCACTCCGGTCGCTAACGCTCCCGGCTCGCCAGCTAATCGCTGAGAACCTCACCCATGTCCTTCGACTTCGCCACCACCTGCTGGTTCATCACCGGCGCCACCGCCTCGGGAAAAACCGCCGTCGGTCTGGAATTGGCGGACCGATTGGCGGCCAGAGGGGGCGCCGAGATCGTCTCGCTCGACTCGATGGCCGTCTACCGGGGAATGGATATCGGCACGGCCAAGCCCGGTCCCGCCGAGCAGGCGCACACGCCCCACCACCTGATCGACCTCCGCGACCCCGACCAGGAGTTCAGCGTCGCCGAGTACCGCGACGCTGCCGAAGCCGTTGCCCGTGACGTACTGGCCCGCGGCAAGACGCCCCTCTTCGTCGGCGGGACGCCAATGTACCTCAAATGCCTCTTGCGAGGCCTCTTTGAGGGCCCCGGCGCCGATTGGTCGCTACGTCACGACCTCGAAGCGGAGCTGCTGCAATTCGGCGTCGAGGCTTTGCACGAGCGACTGCAACTGGTCGATCCCGTCGCCGCATCGAACATCCACCGCAACGACGCCCGGCGGATCGTCCGCGCCCTCGAGGTCTTCCGCACCACGGGTCAACCCATCAGTCACCAGCAGCTCGAGTTCGAAGACGCCCGCCCCGCGTCGGAGTGCCGGGTCTTCGTCCTCCGGCGTGACCGGGCCGACCAACACGCCCGCATCGAGGCCCGCGTCGATGAAATGATGGCCGAGGGGCTTGTCGAAGAGGTCCGCGGGCTCACGGCGGAAGGTCATACCCTGGGCCGCAGCGCTAGCCAAGCGGTTGGCTATCGCGAAGTGCTGGAACATCTTGCCGGCCAGTTCGATTTACCAACCACCGTCGAGCGCACCCAAGCCCGCACCCGACGGTTCGCCAAACGGCAAGCAACGTGGTTCCGCAGCCTCTCCGAGTGCCGCTTTATCGACGTGGCCGCCGACGAGGCGGCCGGATCAATCGCCGGCCGAATCGTCGTCGAGGCGGGTTAAGCCGTCCGCTTTGCCGCACCGGTCAAAGCGCCCCGCGCAGAAAAACTCAAGCGAATCGCCGGCCCCTACAACCGGCTCCGACTTTTCCGGCGGCGTAAACTTAGGCGGTTGTCTCCAACACGTCTGGTTGTCGCCATGACCCGCCGGCGCTTCGCTTTCTGGATCGGCATGGGACTGTTCGGCCTCGCCGAGCGGCTCCGCGCGGAAGGTCTCGACACGGTCGCCGCGAAGCTGATGAGGGCGACCGAAACTCCGGCGGCGCCGCCGGCGCCGACCGAAGCGCTCGAAGCCGTCACGACGGCCGACATGCCGGTTCACTGGCAGCTGACCCATAACAGCAACTGGCGGTGGGTCCAGCGTGAGCATTACGTCGACGGCGAGTGGCGCGTCAGCGGGATGACGACTCCCGTCCGCCGCGACACGGGCGAGCCGCTCGAGGACCCCGTCGAGGGCTATCTGCCCGACAACGAGGTCCCCGCGGAGTTCCTCAAGGCCTACGATGAGATCGTCGACGCCAACGGCGACCCGGCTCTCCCGGAGGGAGACGAGGGAATCGACGAAGGCGACGACGCCCCTGGCCCCGACGCCGCCGCCTACCGCCGCGCACGGCTCGGCCGCCCGCCGAGCCGCTGGCTGCGGACTCTCGACGCGGCCGAACTCTCGGTCTGGCTCACGACAATCGCGCCCCCCGAAGCGGGCGTCGATGGGATGACGTTCGAGGAGCACCTCACGCGCGACCATCACTTCGATGCCGACCGCATCGCGGGCTTAAGCGATGAGGAGCTAGAGAAGCTCCACGCCGCCGCCCATCACGGGTACTGAGCGTAGGGTCCGCTGTGCGGACCGTGGTGGGCGGCACGAAGCATCACCACCGCCCGACTTGCGATCCGTCGCTGCTACCTACTGCCAACCACCAACTACGGTCCGCACAGCGGACCCTACGACTTTCCCCTTGACGCTCTAGGGGAGCCGCGCTACACTCTCCCCTAGACACACAAGGGGAGGGCCGCATGGCGACCAATTCTGATGGCTCGCTTCCGCAGGGAAGCCTTGATCTCCTGGTCCTCCAGTCCCTCGCCGGCGGCAAACGGCACGGGTACCAGATCGCCCGGCATATCCAGTCCACCAGCGGCGACGTGCTGCGCGTCGAGGAGGGGTCGCTCTACCCCGCCCTGCACCGCATGGAACGCCGCGGCTGGATCGCCAGCGAGTGGGGCCTCAGCGAATCCAACCGCCGCGCCAAATATTACGGCCTTACACGCACCGGCCGCGCGCAACTCAAAGTCGAAGTCGCCAGCTGGCGCGCGATGGCCGAGGCGATCGGCAAAGTCATCGACGCCGGCGCCGTCGCGCCGCGTCTCGGCCTGTCCCGCCTCTAATTCAGTAAAGAATGGGACGCGGATGACGCGGATTTAAAAGGATTATCGCGGATTAAACAGAAAGCAAATCTTCCTAAACCCCTTTCAGTCCGCGTCATCCGCGTCCCATTCG
>JBGSJY010000066.1:0-4127 GCA_041741515.1 Pirellulales bacterium
ACAGCCGCCAAGAGAACCGCCCCGCGCGCAAGTACCGCACCGACGCCAACGTCGCCACGAACACGTTCAGCACCAGCGCCGCGGGCCGCATTGTCTCGGGCACGAGGCCCACCAGCGCCATCGCCGCCAAGTACCCCGAAGCGCCCGCATGCCCCACGGAGGTGTAGAGCATGGCCGCCAGGAACAGGAGCAGCAAAAGAAAGGCGTCGGTCACGGTCTACGGCGTCGGGGCCAAAGGGGCGGCGTCGCAGTGTAGCAGACAGCGCGTTCGATCGTCTCTTCATCGCTCTCGCGCAGCGGCGCGGAGACGCAGAGAAAGGCCTGTCGCTTCTTCGCCGGTTTGCTGGGCCCTTGCTTCGTTGCTTAGGATGGGCCGACCCTAGGAGGTCCGGCAAGGCGATCGTTAGTCCCCGCTAATGTCCCCGACCTCCAACTAGCCCAGTTCGCCGCCTGCCCGCGCTGAGGTTATCGCAAGCCATTTTGTAGTTACAACGCTGAAGGATCGTCCCCGTGGAATCGCTCGAACGCTTCGCCAAGGCGACCGGCATTTTGTTGCTCGCGACGACCATCGTCGTCGCCCTTGCTGTCGTCCTGGTCAAGGCCACCGATTTCGTCTTGCTCATTTTTCTTGGCATTCTGCTGGGCGTCTTCCTGACGAAGACCAGCGCCCTGGCGGGTCGCTACCTGCCCGTCGGATACAGTTGGCGCCTGGGACTGGTGACGTCGCTGCTGCTGGCGTTGCTGATCGGCGGGTTCTTTCTGTTTGGGACCCGGATTCAAGATCGCTTGCAGGCGATGTCGGAAAAGCTCGACGAAGGCGTGCAAGAAGCCGTCGCGAAGCTCCGCGACTATCCCCTCGCCTCGCGCGCACTGGAGCGGGTCCCGTTCGCTCAAGACCTACTGCGGGACGTCAAAAAAGCCGCGGGCGCGGAAGCGGGCGGGTCCGCCACGGGGGGGGAGGAGGACGAACCAGCCACCGACGACGCTAGTTCCGCTGCGAAAGCCACGGCTGACGCTGCCTCGACAAGCGACCGCGCCGGAGACGCGAACGGTGACGACAGCACGTCTGGCGGAGCCTCTTCAACGCCTTCGGCTGGGTTGATGCAATCCGCCGCGGGAAAGGCCGTCTCCGTCCTGAATCGAATCTTCAAGACGACGCTGGGACTGCTGGCGAATATCGGCGTCATCTTTTTCGTGGGGCTCTTCCTCGCCGTCAATCCGACGCTCTATCGCGACGGGTTCGCACGACTCTTTCCACTAGGGCGGCGTCCGCGGGTGAAGGAGGTTCTCGACAAGATGAGTGACGCTCTCTTCAGTTGGCTGATGGGGCGTTTCATGACGATGCTGATCACTGGGGGAGGGACGGCGGTCGCGTTGCTTGCCCTACAAGTCCCGCTGGCCATCTCCGTCGGGGTCGTTACCGGGCTGCTGACCTTTGTCCCCAATATCGGCGCGATCATCGCCCTGGCGCTGGCGATGCTGCTGGCCCTGCCGCAAGGATTGTCGACGGTTGGGTGGGTCCTGGTGGTCTACTCGGCCCTGCAATTGCTCGAGAGCAACGTCATCACCCCCCTTCTCCAGCAGCATCAGACCAGCATCCCACCGGCCCTGCTGATATCGTTCCAGGTGATCATGGGGGCGTTGGCGGGATTCCTTGGCCTGATGGTCGCGACCCCGCTGTTGGCCGCAACGCTGGTGCTGGTCGAAGAAGCATGGATCAAAGATGTCCTGGGCGAGCCGGAAGGCGACGCATGAACCGCGACGCGTCGGCGCCAGACTCTTCGCGGAGCACCCAGGTCGGCCTCTGCTCGCTCGCCCGGCCTCGTTTCCATCCGAAAGAGCGTGATGCCCAGCCCGTTCTACGAATTACTTCCCAGAGTAGTACAACTTGGCGGCCAAGCCGCCAAAGGTCTTGAGCTCTTCCGCGGCCGCCGCGTGCAGGAATTCGATGTCGACGTTATTCAGCATGGCGTCGATCAGCAGGGGATCGAATTCATCCGAATCGATGGGCATCGCGACGACGAGCTTCTGGGCCTGGCCGCTCTCCAGAGCGAGCTTCACCCCCTGACTCTCGAGCACCGCCGTGCCGCAGGCGTGACGCCGTGCAACCAGGTCGTTCATCAACGCGACATCGTGCTCTTGTTCTTGGTCTTCCGCGATCCGCTTGACCGCCTCGGCGACTTCTTTGTTGCTGCTGTTGATGTCGATCGGCTCGATTGAGACCAGAGAATCCGCCACCGAAGGGTGGAGCTGATGCTTGACGGCGTGCGCCAACTTCAGATTGCCGCCGAACACGACGCGTTCGATCTCCGCGTCCGCCATGAAGTAGGCGTTGATCTGATCGGCAGCCTCCTTCGACACGCGCCTTTCCGAGTCGAGGTCACGCCGTTCCGAGGCTTGCGTCCGCGCCGTGCGGCCTCCCGGCCGCAGAGAGACGCCACCGTCCTTCCCCAACTGCACCACCGCATCCTCAGTCGGCGAAGTGAGGAACACCTCGAGCATCTTCCCCTCTTCCTCCGAAAACAAAACGACGAGGTACTTCTTGTAGCTGTCGAGCGCGAACAGCAAATGCCTGAGCTGAGGCAGGCCGTAGTAAAGCTTGTTTGGCAACTGAACGGGCACATCCACCGTCAAGTAGTCTTCCAGGTCAGTGAACAGCACGATCGAACGGCCTTGCGGCTTCGTCTGTTCGAGGTGGGCGAGGATCGTCGCCTCGGCGTCGGCCCATTGATGCCGCTTTTGATGCAGCTCGAGGGCTTCGCCGCCGTGCTTCTCTTCGAGCCGCTTGGTTTCGTTCTTGAGCTCGATAAACCACTCGGGCCGATCCCGCCGGTTATCGGAGTTGGTGGAATCAACGTTCGCGTAAACCGTGAGGATCGGCGTTGTCTGGTACTCGTGCGAGACAATGAACTCGCGAACCGAGTCGAGGATCTCTTGAATCTTCTGCTTCATGCTGAGCACCCGGTGAGTGACAAGAAAACCTTTTCGGAAGGGATGGTAGCACAAGACCGCTGGCCGAGTAGTCTCCGCCAAAAGCAAAAAGCCCGTGCTATCCCGCCCAGCGTTCCCAGCCCTGTCGACGTGTTGAGCATTGCGGCAAGGAACAGCAGCAACAAAAGAACGGCGTCGGTCACGGGCGACGGAGTCGGGGCAAAATCGCGGGTGGCCCCGATTATCGTGAGCAACTCGCTTACCACGCCGCCGATTCTTTCGAACGATTGTCGGGGTGCGCAGCACAAGAGGCGTCGCGGCCTCGATTGCATCCCGTTGTTTCGCAACCCCGACAATCGTTCGAACAAGCTCGCTAGGCAAGCAAAGCCTCCCGCTCACGACTGCCGGGGCCACCCACCCCTCTTCTTCGCGCCTTCGCGTCTTTGCGTGAGTCCTCCCCTCACCAACCCTCTGCGCCTCCGCGCGAAACCTAGTCCGCCGCAACCGCGTCCTCGCCCGCTTCCATCTCAAACCCCGCCCCACCGCCAACGATCTCCTCCGGCCCCTGCTTCAGCGCCCGGGCGTCGTACCCCTCGCGTACGAGGATCGCCGCGGCTTGCTTGGAGCGCATGCCAATCTGGCAGTAGAGATACAGAGGCTTGTCCTTCGGCAACAGCTTCGCGACCTTCGCGGCGTCGTAGCTGTGCTTCCGAAGCGAGTCGGTCGGCACATGCACGGCGCCGGCTACACGGCCCTTCACCCACTCCTCGTCGGTGCGGACGTCGACGAGGACGGCTTTGTCCTCTTTTATCAGCTCGTGGATCTTGGCGAGCGAGTCTTTGGAGTGCTCGACGCGGATCCGCGGCCCTTTCGCCTGAGGGGCCGCGACTTGAGTGACGAAGGTGAGTACGAGCAAGAGACGGATCATGGCGGGGTCTCCGTTGGGATTGGCAATTACCGAGGACCTGTGGGCGGGCTCGGCCGACCCGTCCCACAGCAAGTCGGTTGGCGATTGTAACCCAAAAGCAAAAGCCGCTCCGGCGGACGCCGGCCCAAACCAGGGCCGAACGAACGCCGGAGCGGCGAGTTGCACGATCGCCGAGGCAGCCTCGGACTAACGACGGCTCGCCCACGCGAGAACGACGCCCGCTAGGCCAAGCAGCGCCGTCGTCGGCTCGGGCACGGCGGGGGTGAGC
>JBGSJY010000067.1:0-1978 GCA_041741515.1 Pirellulales bacterium
GCTCGTCGCGTCGAGCAGCCGCGCTTTCTGACGGACGCGGTCTGAGAATGCATCGAGCCGGTCGAGTTTCGCGATCGCGTGCTCGGCGTCGTCGAGGCCGCGGCTCAGCTTGCGGTCGAGGCGGGCGAAGCGTTCAAGCGACCGCTCGGCCGCGGAGAGCAGCGACTCTTGCTGCGACAGCTCGGCCAACAGACCGGTAGCCTGCCGCGCAGCGGGCGCCTTCGACTTCAGCTCGGCGATCGTCGCTTCAAGCCGCGAGACCTGACGTTGCATCCGGTCGAGCTCGGCCGTCATCGGCTTGACGACGGCGGCTTGCAGGAACAGCAGCGGCGTCGCCAGGGCGACGGCCAGCGGCCCCCACATCGCGACGGCAGAGGGAGCTCGATGGGGGACGGGCGCTGCGTCAGCGTTCAAAGCGGCCACTTGGGATCTCCGTATCGGGGGCCTCGCGGTGAGGTCTTGGTCGGCCGCCACCGACCGGCAAGGGTCCGTGCCTTGCCTGATGCTAGCTATCGGCGGAGTCTTCCTAGGCCTCCAAGTCGAAGCCAACGCTTTCGCCGCTTTCGTCGCTGTCGCTGCCCTCTGCCGGCGCCACGACAGCGACGACCGTCACCAACCGAACGATGCGAACCCGCTGCGCGGGGGGAGCGTGACAGTTACTGCAAGCAGGTTGATGTCGGCTTAGTGACGTAATCCAGGAAGCGTTAGCGCCCTTTGTCCCCCTCCTCCGCTTTCGGGGGAGGCCACCCCATGTAGGAAAGGGGGGGAGGGGGCACGCCGGGTACCCGCTTCAGCAGCCTCCCCTAGCCCCTCCCTCTGAAGAAGGAGGGGGACAAAACGCGCTGACGCTTCTAGGGGTCGCGACCCTATCGATAGAACACCGCTAGCACTTGCATTATCCGTTACCGCCCACGGCTGAGGCCCCCACCAACGTCCCGAGTATCCTCAGCGCAGTTCCTTCATAAAGCTCATGAAGTGCGCGTCGAGCAGTTTCAGGTCTTCGCCAAACGCCTGGCGGAAATCGGCGACGCGCTCCGCGGCGGCGTACTCCGAGAAGATCGGCCGGTCGGCCGTCAACGCCAGGTAGTCGGCGTACTCGCGGGGGCGCGTCTCGCTGAGGAAAAACGTCAGGGCCCATGCCTCGGCGTACGCGAGGATCGGCATCCGCTCGAAAGGCTGGTTGGAGGCGATAAAGGTCTCGAGGTTCCCCAGCGGCAAGTTGGGGGCGACGTCGTTCTTGAAATCGTAGAGCCGGCCGTAGTTGATCCGGCTGTCGCCGCGGTCGTAGCTGCGGGCGTCGTGGACGCCGCGGGCCTCGAACATCATGGCGAGCCCCTCGCTGACCCACCGCGGCCCCGTCGCAAACCGCGTATGGATGCCCACGTTGTAGGCGGTCTGGTGTGTCGCCTCGTGAATGACCGTGGCGGCCGTCTCTTCCCAGCGGTCGTCGCCCCCGGCCGAACTCTGGTCGTAGAGATAGACGCGGTTGGTGCCGGGCTCGTAGTGCCCCAGCCGAATATTGGCCGTGCTGGCCGAAGCGTCCGACGTGTGCCGCATGTACTCCGACCGGTTCGCGAACACGATCGCCACGAGCGGGTACGGCGGCTCGACCGGCTCGAAGCCGCGGACCCGAAAGTAACGGACGAACGAGCGGTACAGTTCTTCGAAACGCTCGGCCCAGACCGCCTGCTCGCCGCGCGGATGGGCGACGATGTAGTGGCCCGTCGAGGTGTAGTCGAAGCCGCTGCCCAACTCTTCGTAGAGCCGCCTCCGCATCTCTTCGCTGGAGTAGCCTTGGAAGGTCGGCGACGTGCGGCGGGCCTGCTTGGCGTGGCTGGGGGCGAACTCGTGGAGCTGCCCGTCACGGGACAGCAGCGTCATGGTCGCGTCGGTCCAGCTGAGCGGCCGCCCCTCCAGCAGCGTTCCGCCGACCGTCGCCTCGAACATAAAGTCCGCCGCCGCCGCGGGACGGGCGGCC
>JBGSJY010000068.1:0-3801 GCA_041741515.1 Pirellulales bacterium
GAGAGGAGCCACTGCTCGGGGTGCAGCCCTTGGCCATAGACGAGCAGCCAGGGGTAGCCGGTGACGGGGTCCATCGGCAGGACGCCGCTGTCGGCCGCCAGAAACGCCAGCACGTTGACGACGATCAGACCGACCGTCCCCGCAGGCCAGTAGTAGACAGGGGCGTCGGTGCTGTAGGGGAAGAACAAGGGAGGGGCCGTCTGTCGGTGGCTAGCACAGATTAATGACCAATGACCAAGCCCCAATGACCAAGGAAGGGATCAGGAGTCAGCGGTCAGGTATCGGGAAAACCTGGGAGCGGTAGCTCTCCTCATTGGTCATTGGGGCTTGGTCATTGGTCATTTAGCTTTACAGCCTGGGCTCAGCCCACGGGCCTGGACCGAGTATATTCCAGGGAGCGGCCCGTAGCGCGAACCGCCTGCCCCCGGGCGGATTCCTCTCCTGGCTGGTCTCCCACATCCCCCTCTGCCCGCCGCTCGATGATGCCCAGCGACGACCAAGTTGACCCCCCCTTCGAGATCCGTGTCGCCGACCGCGTGACCCGGTTGCCGCCGTACCTGTACGGCCGCATCAACAAGATGATCTACGACAAACGCGTCGCCGGGGACGACGTCATCGAGCTGGGCATGGGCAATCCCAGCGACCCGCCTGAGACGGAGGTCATCGAGAAGCTCGTCGAGGCGGCCCGCGACACGCGTAACCACCGCTACAGCAAGAACATCGGCATCGCCAACCTCCGCCGCGAGGTCGCCAGCAAGTACTTCAAGCGGTTCGGCGTGCGGCTCGACCCCGACCAGGAAGTGATCACCTGCCTGGGGTCGAAGGAAGGCTTCAGCCACATGATCTTGTCGCTGATGGGCCCCGGCGACACGGCGATGGTCCCGACGCCCTACTTCCCGGTACACGTCTACGCCGTCGCGCTGGCCGGGGCGAACGTCATCCAGTTGCCGGTCACCAACTCAGAAAAGTTCCTCTCGGCGATCGCCCACACATGCGAGACGCTCTACCCGCGGCCGAAGCTGCTGCTGTTGTGCTACCCGCACAACCCGTCGAGCGTGACGGTCGAGCAACCCTTTTTTGACGAGGTCGTGAAGCTCGCCAAGAAGTACAACGTGATGGTGATCAGCGACTTCGCCTACGCCGACGTCGCGTTCGACGGCTACAAGCCGCCGAGCTTCCTGGCGTCGCCCGGCGCGATCGATGTGGGCGTCGAGTTCACCACCATGAGCAAGGGCTACAACATGGCGGGTTGGCGCGTCGGCTTCTGCGCCGGCAACCGGCAGATGATCAACGCGTTGGCGACCATCAAAGGCTACTACGACTACGGCATGTTCCAGGCGATCCAGATCGCCGCGATCGTCGCGCTCCGCGACACGCAGGCCGCCGTCGAACGCCAGTCGCAGATCTACCAGGGCCGCCGCGACGCGCTGTGTGACGGCCTCGTGCGGCTCGGCTGGGCCGACGCCCGGCCGAAGGCGGGCATGTTCGTGTGGCAGCCGATCCCCGAGCCGTGGAAGAGCCGCATGAGCACCATGGACTTCGCCATGCTGCTGCTGGACAAGGGGAACGTCGCGGTCAGCCCCGGCAGCGGCTTCGGCCCGGCCGGCGAAGGCTACCTGCGGATGAGCCTCGTGGAGAACGAAGAACGCCTCCGCCAAGCCGTGCGCCAGATCAGGGCGTGCCTCAAAGAAGCCGAGGCGGACTACACGGGTAAACCCGCCGTCGTCGCGAACGTCTGAGATAACTTGGCGAGCCAGGAGCGTCCGCGACCGGAGGACAGCGGTTACCCGCTTCACTCCGACGACTAACGTCGCCGGCTCGCCAGAATGTCCGCCGCACTGCGACCTTGCCGTGCTTTCCTTGGCTGACGCGCGGTCGCGGATTCTTCACGCCATCACTGCGCGCAATCCGAATCCAGCAAGCAAGCTGTGAGGGCTGCTGCGGGCAGTAATCGGCCTCGACGACTCAACCTGTAGCGCCGCGCGTGGCGCTACGGCTCGTTTGATGGCGACGGGACCACCGTTGAAGCTGTCCGACTCAGGGAGGGCCCGACTCTTCCGGATTGGCACGCCGATTGCAAAAACCCACAGCGACACCGCCCCGACGTCAAGCTCTGTCGGCGTCACGCCTGTTTGTGGTGGGCATCGGGGTGGCGGAATGCAACGGTCGTAACGACCCATCGCCCCTGCAAGGGCCCGACCGGTCGTCACAACCGCGCAAGCCAGCCACGCACCTCCAACCACAGGACCTGTTTTTATGATCACTCCCGCCGCTATTGTCGCCTTCGTCTCGTTCGCCGCCTACGTGCTGCTCGGCAACTTTGTCACCGGTCGCTTGTAAGAGTTGCTGCCGAGCGTCAACGGGGCCGTTGCCATCCCGCAACCCCCGCTCGCTCGTTGACCGCCGCCAAAACCACAACCGCCTTTCTCCGCTACGGAGAGGCGGTTTTGGTTTTTAATGGAGCGCGGTGAGTCCGCAAATTTGCACGAATCATTCAAGTCCCCGCGAATCTCGCGAACCTCCTCTAGGTGAGAACCGGACGCTAACGCGCGCCGGCTGATTCTCGGGCGCCACTGCTCATCAGCCGCGGGGCTTTGGCCCCCGGTTCTGCGCCAATCGGCCGGCTTTTCTTCTTGTAAATCGGGGTCGGGCGTTTGCGTTTCTTACACGCGCGGGCCTCGGTGGTTCCCTCCGGTCGCTGACGCTCCCGGCTCGCCAAAAATAGCTTGACGCCCCTGGGTGACTACTGTTACACTTGTGTAATCACTTGTCCGGGGGAGGTTTCACGCCGTGCTGCTCCGCATTGAAAAAGGGTCGAGCGTCCCGATCTCTCGGCAGATCGCCGAGCAGATCGCCTCCCTGCTCGCCGCCGGCAAACTCAAGCCCGGCGACAGGCTCCCCTCGGTGCGTGAGCTGGCCCGCGACCTCGCCGTCAACCAGAACACGATCCTCCGCGTCTACGAACGCCTCACCGGCGAGGGCCTCCTCGACCGCCGCCACGGCCAGGGGACGTTCGTCTCCGACACGGCGCCCCGCCGCGCGACCGCGACGCACCGCAAACGCCTCGTCGAAGAGCTCCGCCAAGTCAGCCGCCAAGCCCTCGGCCTCGGCCTCACCCGCGACGAAGTCCACGAGTTGCTTTCTAGCGCCCTCGATCAACTCGGCGCCGAGGAGACCGTCAATTCTGCTTGAAACCGGAGGAAGGGAGATGGGGGGATGAATGGAGATGGGGGGATCGTGGCCGTCGCGGAGAAGCCCTCACACAACAACGCCATATCGCAACACACCGATCAATCAATTTCAAATAATTGAATTGTCCTTGCGAGACGATTCCCCGTTACGAACGACCATCCCCCCATCCCCAATCCCTCCCCCTCATTCTCCTTCCTAACCTCACCGCGAGGTCGCCATGAATCCCTTCGCTATCGAGCTTCGCGGCGTCGCTAAGTCGTTCGGCAAGAACCTCGTGCTGCGCGACGTGTCGCTCGCCGTGGAGCCGGGGAAGACGTTCGCTTTCCTGGGCCGCAATGGCGAAGGGAAGACGACCACGATTCGCATGCTGCTCGGCCTGACGAAGCCCGACGTCGGCTTGATCCGTGTCAGCGGCATCGACCCGATGGCTTCGCCGCTCGAGCTGCGCGACCACGTCGGCTATCTCGCCGAGGACCAGACCATGTACGGCTGGATGCGGGTCGATGAGATCGTCCGCTTCGTCGCGCCGTTCTACTCGAGGTGGGACCACGAACTCGCCCGCAAGTACCTCGAAGAGTTTGGCTTGCCGCTCCGCACGAAGATCAAGCA
>JBGSJY010000069.1:0-1911 GCA_041741515.1 Pirellulales bacterium
CCTGTACGCGACGCTTTTGGGGGGGCTTCTTGTCGCCTGCGGCGACCCAGGTTCGAGAACCTGGGCTACTCGTATAGCTCGCCGTCGCTTTGGATGGTCCGTCGCTTGTAGCGCTACCCGCGGCTAGCGCCGACGGCTCACCTGTTGGAATAACTGCGGTTGGCGTCCCGGCCCGATCGGGGCACAATCCGGCGACCCGCTCGGACGCTACACGGAAGGAATCGCTGTGCCCCCACGGAAGGCCTCGGCCGCAATCGCGGTTTGTCTATTCAATTGCCTAGCTGCGACCGCTCCGGCGATCGACATCCCCGCGGTCAACCTTCCACCGGGTACGCCCGACGTCGCCCGCGACGCGGTGGCCCGCTCGCTGGCCCGCGGCCGCGACACGCTCGGCAGGGCGCTGCACCCGTTTCGGGGCGAGTTTCACGGGCTTGGAGTCAATGCCGGGGGATATAGCTGGGTCACCGATGTCTCTGGCGATGGGCGTGTCATTGTCGGTCAAGACTACGGTAGTGACGCCGAAAATCGCCCGTTCGTCTGGTCTCCGGCCACCGGCAAGGCGTTCTACAACATGCTGCCTACCGGCGTGACTGGCAAAGCAATACCGACGAGCATTTCTGCCGATGGCGTCTATGTCGCGGGGAATCTGAGCACAAACGACGGCGATCGCGCTTTCCGTTGGTCGCTTGCAGGTTCAGAGAACTGCGTTTCAGGTGAATCGAAAGCAGTCTACCCAGCTGCTTTGTCACGCAACGGCAGTGTTCTCGCAGGGACGTACCGAACTCCCTACGTGCCTCCCGATTACGGTCCCGATCCGTACTACTCGAGCAACCTGCAAGATGGAGGTCGCATTACCATACCCCCTCTAGCGAAGAAGCGCAGCTGGGCTTTCCATTACTCTAGCGCTGGAGCAATTCAGGAGCCGGGTGTGCTGCCAAGCGGCACTTCCGGCTTCTATGTTAACTCCATCGCGGCGGACGTCACAGGCGATGGCAAGACAGTCCTTGTCACTGGTTTCAACTCATCCGAAGACAACGGCAGCGAGTCCTTTCTTTGGACGACGGATGGCGGGCTGCTGGCGCTGGGCAATTACCGTGAAGGCGATAATGATGCGCGAAATACCGTTGGAAACGCTATTTCCGCAGACGGTTCAACTGTCGTCGGAACCGATGGTTACGACGTAGGCAGTGGGTACTACGAATACAACCGCGCCGTACTCTGGCGCGAAGAAACTAGTTGGATTGATCTTGGCGAACTCAAGACCACCGCGGGTCGACGCGTCCTTGGGGCTTGGGCAAACGACGTTTCTGGGGATGGAAGCGTGGTCTTAGGGGAGGCGGTGGTCTCGTGGATGCAGATTGAAGGAGGCATGAATTTCGGCCAACGCATTGGCTTCAGCCCCTTCCTCTGGGACGACACCCGCGGCATGCGCGAGCTCGCCGATGTGTTGCGGCTCGACTACGGCCTCGACCTCTCCGGCTGGACGCTCAATGAAGCGACCGGCATCAGCGACGACGGCACGACCGTCATCGGCAATGGCCGCAACCCCGCCGGGCAGTACGAGGCCTGGCGCGCCGTGCTCCAGCGCAACACGCCGCTGGGAGACATCGACTTCGACGGCGATGTCGACGCCTCCGACTACCAGCGACTCGCCGGCAACCTCGGCGTCACCGCCGACGACGGCGCCGTCTTCTACGCCGACGGCGACCTCAACGCCGACGGCCGTGTCGATCAGCTCGACGCCGACACGTTGCTGGGCGTTTACCAGGGCCGCTTGCGGGGCGACTTCAACGCCGACGGCGTCGTGGACCTCGGCGACTACACCGTGTGGCGCGACCGCCTCGGCCAGTTCACCGGCGGCCAATCCACTGGCGGCGTTGCCGACAGCAACGGCGACGGCCGGGTCAACGC
>JBGSJY010000070.1:0-2804 GCA_041741515.1 Pirellulales bacterium
CGCGGATCCGCACGCCGCTCGACTCGCAGGTGACGCTCCCCAACAGCAAGCTGGCTTCCTCGAGTATCGACAATCTCGGCCGCCGCAAGTACCGCCGCTACCTGACGCTGCTGGGCGTCGAGTACGCCACGACGCCTGAGCGGATCGAGGCATTCTGCGAGGGGATTCGCGAGCTGATCCGCCGTCACCCCCACACCCGCAAAGACTTCTATACGGCGTACTTCCACAACATGGGCGCCAACTCGCTCGACATCCAGCTGCTGGTCTTCTTCGAAGTGCCCGACTACGCCACGGAACTGCGGGAGCGGCACCGGCTGCTCATCGACATCCTCCGCCTGGCGGCGAGTCTGGGCGTCTCGTTCGCCTTCCCGACGCAAACGCTCTACCTGCAGAAAGGGGAAAAGTGCGAGGTCCCCGATTTGGGCGACGACCCGCCCGACCTCAGCGGCGCCAAGCTGGCTGCCAAGATCGCTGGCGAACTACCGAACTACCAGGACCGTCCCGGCCCGGTAAAGTTCCCGGCGGCGACCAAGTTCGAGTGACCCTCGCCCCCGGGAGGACACGTCTGAGCCGGGGGTGCTAAACGTGACCCCGAACCTCACCACCCGCCCGCCTAGCGGCTACAATCTCGGCAGCTAGCTCCAGCCCCTACCCGGAACCGCCGCGTGATGAACGCCCTCTTCGCCGCCGCCCTCCTCGCTCAAGACCCCAACGCCCGGCCTCTCTTCGACAACGTGTTTGTCCGAGCGGGCCTCTTGATCTTCATCATCGGCGCCGCGCTCTTCCTGGCGTTCTTCATCCTCAACTACGGGCGAATCTGGCTTCAGGCGTTCATGTCGAACGTGCCGATGAACCCGTTCGACCTCGTGTTCATGAGCCTGCGTCAGGTGCATGCGAAGACCATCGTTGACGCCCGCATTCAGGCGATGCAGGCCGGCGTCGGACAGGACCCCACGTCGGGCATCACCACTAAGCGGCTGGAGGCCCACTACCTCGCCGGCGGCAACGTGCCGCGGGTCATCAACGCGATCATCGCCGCCCACCGCGCCGACATCGACCTCGACTTCGACCGCGCCGCGGCGATCGACCTCGCCGGCCGTGACGTGCTCGACGCGGTGAAGACCAGCGTCTACCCGAAAGTGATCGACTGCCCCGACCCGGAGAAGTCGCCGCGCTCAACCCTCAGCGCCGTGGCGAAGAACGGCGTCGAGGTGAAGGTCCGCGCGCGCGTCACGGTGCGTACCAATCTCAAGCAGCTCATCGGTGGCGCCACCGAAGAGACGATCATCGCCCGCGTCGGCGAGGGGATCATCACCGCGATCGGCTCGTCGTCGGACCAGTTCGCCGTGATGGAAAACCCCGACCGCATCAGCAAGGCCGTCCTCGAACGGGGCCTCGACGCGCACACGGCGTTCGAGATCGTGTCGATCGACATCGCCGACATCGACATCGGCGAAAACATCGGCGCCCGCCTCCAAGCCGACCAAGCCGAGGCCGACACCCGCAAAGCCCAGGCGATGGCCGAGAAGCGTCGCGCGGACGCGATCGCCCGCGAGCAAGAGATGAAGGCCCAAGTCGCCTACCAACGCGGCCAAGTCGTCGCCGCCGAAGCCGAAGTGCCGCGTGCGATGGCGGACGCGTTCAGGAAGGGCAATCTCGGCGTGCTGACGAAGAGCTCGACACCCTGACAGTAGTCAGGGATCAGTTATCAGTAGTCAGGAAAGGGAGCGTGGCAGCGGTAACTGACTACTGACTACTGCTTCTTCAACGCGTACTCGATCGCCAGCGCGTTGAACGGCTCGTTCTCTCTATCGACTTCCGAAACGAGCACCCACTGGCCTTCTCGGAACTCGAGCTCGAAGCAGCGCTCGATGTCGCCGGGGTCGATCTCGTGGACGCCCGAACTGCCCAGGCGGCTGGCGGCCTCCTCACGTGAGGGGACGATTAGCGAATCCATCGAGGGGAGGCCCTCTACCAGCGACTCCTCTTCCCCCTTTCGACGCCGGGGGGCCGGCTCTTCGTCGTCTTCTTCGTCGGACTTGGTCGGCAGGGTCACGGTGACCTTCGCCTTGGTGATGAAGCAGAGCTGCGCATGGTGGACGCCTCCCTCGCCATCGGGCGGGGTGAGGGTGTGCTTCACCTCGACCTTGGCGGCGGTGATCGGCGTGCCGGCGGGGGCGTTGTAATCGCTGACTGCGTCGGCGGTCCCGAACGCACTGTCGTTGAGCTTATCCTCCAGCGCGCCGACGATCCGGTCGAAACGCTCCTCGGGAGACGGTGGCGGCGGGGGCGGCGTGACCGGTTCAGACGTCGGGCCACAGCCGATTAGCGAGCCAACAAAAAGGGACCCAACAAGAAGGACCAATGGCCCAGACCAAATGGGCTGCCGGCTGCGGCCGTCGTAACAGGGAACGCTCTTCATCGAGGCCTGGGTCATCGCTCGCCCTGCATCACGGTCCACGCAATCGCGGACCGCAGCGGCCCGTTCTGTTGGGAGGATAGCACCGGCGGGCGGAGAAGACTATTTCCCCCGGCGGTCACCTGGCAGAGTCTGCCGGCGTAACGGCCCGACCAACCCGCAGGACCCGACCAACCCGCGGGCGCAGTGAAACCGGCGGGCGCAGTGCAACCGGCGAGGCAGTGCAACCGGCGCGAGGCGTCAGAACGACCCGAAGGGGTCTTCTTCGTCCGCCGCAGCGTCGCTCGTCCCGTCAGCCGCTTCGGTCGCCGTGTCGGCCCCGAACGGGTCGGCGTCGGCACCAAACGGGTCGTCACCGCTCTCGACCTCCGCCGCCGGCGTCGCG
>JBGSJY010000071.1:0-54455 GCA_041741515.1 Pirellulales bacterium
GCCACGTCCGCTTGACGCAGCTTCTCGATGATCTGCTCCGTCGAATGCTTCGTCCGCTTCATCAAAGAACCTCCATGCCG
The DNA here is from genome assembly GCA_041741515.1 of Pirellulales bacterium. GTDB lineage: Bacteria > Planctomycetota > Planctomycetia > Pirellulales > Lacipirellulaceae > Botrimarina. The sequence goes on from JBGSJY010000071.1 coordinate 81, forward strand.
GGGGACCGCCCAGCGCGGGATTCTCTCATTCAGAATGGCTCAGTTTCAGGGGGGAAGACCACTGATCGACATCCAGTGGAAGCCGACGCCCGTGGATGAGCCTAACCTCACTTTACGCGCTTTCAATGCCGATCACACCGCCGTACCGGATCGTGTTCCACTGGTTCCGCAAGTGGCAGGTGGACGGGACGTGGGAGCGGCTGCACGCCAAGCTCCGCGAACGGGTCCGCGAGAAGGCGGGGCGTTCGCCCAAGCCCACGGCCGCTGTCCTCGACAGCCAGACCCTCAAGACGACCGAGCAAGGCGGGCCACGCGGCTACGACCCCGGAAAAAAAAGTGCTCGGCCGCAAGCGGCATGTGGTCGTTGACACGCTCGGCTTGGTGTGGGCTCTGGTGGTCACGACGGCCGACGTGCAGGACCGCGACGGGGCGAAGCTCGCCCTGGAAGCGTTCCGTGAGTCGGTGAAATTCCCGAAGATCATCTGGGCGGACACGGCGTACAAGTCGGTCGTGGATTGGGCGCTGGTGAAGTGGCTGTGGGTCGTCGAGATCGTCACGCGTCCTCGCGGCAAGTTCGTGCTCCAGAAGAAACGCTGGATCGTGGAACGAACCTTCGGCTGGCTCAACCGCTCACGCCGCCTCGCCACATCCTTCGAGCGGACCGCCGAGAGTGACGCCGCCTTCGTCCAGCTCGCTATGATTCAGTTAATGGTCAAACGGTTATGAAATCGGCGTTATTGGACACGCTCTTAGGTGCGGAAGCCCGCATTGATCCTGTTGGGAAAATCTTTCGAATTTCATCGCGCGGTTGCGTTCGGTTTAGGAACCGCTTGGCGTTCTTTCAGACATGAGCCTGCCTCTCCGAATGCGTCTGGGCTCGCGGTACACGTCCGCTAGGACCTCGCGGGGAGGGAAAAGGCGACCCGATCAACGTTCAGGCCTCGCCGATGAAGTAGCGGAGCGCCCGCCCGTATATTCCCAATACCCCCGGCGTAAACCTTGGCCCGTTCGTTCCGGCTCAATGCCCGGCTGCTGCGTGAAGCGCGTTGGCGACTCGGCTGGAGCCAAGAGGACCTCGCCAGCGAGGCGGGCCTGTGTGTACGGGTCGTCGCGAAGGCGGAGGCCGGGGGGACCGTATTGCTGGCGACTGCCGAACGAATCGCGAACGCATTTCAAGCCGCGGGAGTCGCCGCCGACTTCCTGCCGATCGTCGGCTCCCCGCGTGAAGCAGTCGAGTCGATTCTCCAAGCGTACCGGCTTTCCGACCGCCAGCTTGCTACGACCTGCAGCCCGGTACTTTCCAACACGCTGCTTGCCGAAGTAACCGGAAGCCGGAGGGAGATCCCCTTTGCCGGCGTCTACCAGGGGTTGTTGGGGTTTGAGCGTCTCTGGAAAAGGTTCTTCACGCTATTCCATCGAGAAGGGGGGGACCTTGGCGAAAACGAGCAAGTCGCCGTAGCTGGTCAGCAGGTCGTTCTTTGGGGCCATGAAAAGCTCCGGATCGGCGAAAGCCCCGCAGCCCCTCCCTTGCTGGTCGTGATGCAGTTTCGAGTTGAGCGGGGCCTCGTGCGCCACTTCGAGTTGACCCTCGATCCGACCGCAATCGCCTGCCGACTTCACGGACACGCTGACGCCAAACGGAAAATGCGACCGGGCGCCTAATGAACCACCTTAGCGCTCGCCTTGTGGCAATCGTGCAGATTTCGTTCATGGACCCATCGAATCTGACTCGACACAATCCGACCACGATTGCCGGTGGCCAGCCGACGAATAACGGTCGCAACCCTATTTGGGTCCACCCGCATTCTCTGTGGGAGTGCGCCTGTTAGTTAGCCTCGCAAACCTTCGCCGCGTATTGGAGTTACGTCCGGCCCCATCGCCAAGAGTGAGCAAGGCCTCTTTTCGGCTGCCGATCACATCTGGGCTCGCGGTACGCGTCCACCCGGCGCCCGCCTTGGGTCGTGGTAGCTAGTAGCTGTAGGACGTCGCTCGACGACGAGCAAACCTTGCCAGTACTCAAAAAAACAAACCATAATGATCCGCTATTCCGGAAGCGTCGCGTCGATTGCTGGGGCCTTGCTGCTGGTTTCGCAGCCTGTCGCCGCAGCGCTCTTATCGGTGAACACCGCCAGCAAGCAGGCCTCGCTTGCTGCGTACCAGACGCTCTACGCGCGGACCACCAACGTGCCCACCGGCTATTCTTCGCCCGGCGGCTGCAATCCGGGGACGACAAGCGCTGCGTTCAAGGACGCGGCCATCACACGCGTCAACTATTACCGCACGATGGCGGGCGTGCCGGCGGTCGCTCATAACGCCACGTTCTCACGATACGCCCAAGCTGCCGCCCACCTGATCAGCGTCAACAACCGCTACACCCACGCGCCGACTCCTGACATGGCCTGCTACAGCGCCGACGCCAATGAAGGCGCCCGAAAGTCGAACGAGTATATCGGCCTGAACGGCATCGCCGCTATCGATGGCTACATGCGGGACCCAGGGTTGGGCAATGTTTCGGTCGGCCACCGCCGCTGGATCCTCAATCCTCCGGCTCGGCAGTTTGGCTTTGGCGATGTTTCCGCGAATGGGGGTCGCCCGGCGGCGAACGCACTTTACGTCATCGATGCGCCCTCCAACGCCGCTCAGCCGGCGACGCGTGACGGCTTTGTGGCCTGGCCGCCGCAGGGCTATGTCCCTTTTAACGTCGCCACCAAACGCTGGCATTTCTCCAAGGCTGGCCTCGACTTCACCGGAGCTACCGTCTCGGTAACGCTCGGCGGGAGCAGCGTTCCAGTGACCGTGATCGCCCGAAGCGCGGCGAACGCACTGTTGAGCCCGCTGGGCTACGTCAGCTTTGATTTTAACGACCAGAGAGATTTTGCGAGGCCAATGGCCGACCAGACCTATCAAGTGAGGATCCAGAACGCCCGATTCAATGGCGTATCCCAAACTTTCAACTACAACGTGATTCTATTCGACGCCGACCGCGCCGTAATTCCAGGCGACTACAACTACGATGGCCTAGTCAACGCTGCCGACTACACGGTGATCCGTGACGGTTTAGGAACGCTCTACACCCCGTCCGATCTGCTGACCTGGCGGGCATCGTACGGTGCTCGGGCCACGGCGACTTCCGAGGCGACCTCCTTCGCCGTCCCGGAACCGAACGCTCTTGTGCTGCTCCTGGCGGCCGCTAGCGTGGCCCGGGTGTCCCGCCGCCGCCCGGCTTCGTGGGCCTGACGATTTGGGCAATCCTCCGCTTCCCTTGCTGAAGCCAGACGCCAATGGGCGTTGCGGAGATAGACGAAGGCGTTGAGGGTTTTGCAGCGGAGGGCAAACTTGATGATCTGGTTGGGCCCTGACCCAAGCGATCTTCTGACCCGGGTGGGCCTCCAAAGTCGCCAAGTCGTGTTGGCAGAGGTCCTTCACGAAGCCATCGGGCAGCCCCCGGGCCGCTTCGGCGAGCATCGCTTGAAGGAGAGGGTCGGCCGAGGCTGCGGCGATACGATTTTGAGTTGGTGTCGCGACCGGGAGTGAGAGGGCAATGCGACTTCCACGCACCGATTGAATATCCCTCCATCGGCCGCATTCCCCCCTGCCGCATCGGATGTCGGGTGATCCGCCAGGCCGTGCCGCTCCGCTACGCTTCCGCATCCGATAGGCGATTGGGATTCCGTTGCGAATCTATCGTGCATCTGGCGTGCATGGCAGCCTTGCCGCGGTATCGATAGCCTACTTCCGATAAGCAAGCGAGATATGGGTGATCGAGGGGAAGCGACTCTTCCTCTGCTTCTGCGAGTGATGCGCTAGGACAAGTCACATTCCCACACCTTGGACACCAACATGTCTTGTAAGGATCGGCGCCGCAGCCCAGGCCACCGTCGCTCACATCTTGAGGCGCTGGAGCCTCGACAGGTCCTCAGCGGTTCGAGTTTTGTCCCCGCTCTCTTCGAACCGAGCGCCAGCAACCCGGTCCAGGAAGTGCGTGTCGTCGTGCTCAACTTCGAGCCAACGGTCCCGACGCAGGACAACCGCACACTCTGGGACGTCTTTGGTTGGAACGACCCGCGGGAACTGGCGGAGGGTTACATTTCCGACGTCGAGACCGCCAGCGGCGGTGCGATCGACTATCAGGTCGTCGAGTGGAGGGACCTCAACGAGTTCCCGATCTTCACCGACGGCTCGCGTTATACGGCGGATCAGTACGTCGCCAATCGGATCACCAATACGGGCTGGAGTGAGGCCACGGCGGACTTCTACGCGATCGCCGAGCAGCAGGGGCTCGCCGACCTGGTGAACAGCAATCAGATCGATGAGATTTGGATGTTCGGCGACCACTTTTTCAGCCTCCTCGGCGAGGCATGGATGGCGGGGCCGCAATCCTTCTTCGTGAACGGGCCGAGCTTTCCGGATTTCGCGGTGGACCACGCCGTCGCTGGATTTGGGTTCAACTACGAACGCGGCGTCGCAGAGATGGTCCACAACCTGGGCCACCGCACCGAGAACCACCTCAGTCGTGCGTACGGCGGCTGGGATATCCAGAACCCCAGCACGCCGTGGGACTTCTTTACAGCCAACGTCGCTCAGTCCAACGCGACGGCCTATGGGGTGGGCAGCATTCACTACCCGTTCAATGGGGCGAGTGATTACGACTACGCCAACACGCGAACCTTCGCCACTTATGCCGACGACTTCGTCGAGAACTTCCCCGACCACACGTTCGAGGCGGTCGTCGACGGACGCGACGCTTGGGGGGATTTTGGAGTCGGCGACTGGCAGCGGGGATACCTTGGTTGGTTCTTCGGCCACGTCCCCCGAGGGGATGGGGAGGCATCCGATGGGAGAGAGAACAACTGGTACAAGTACATCTTCGATTTCAACTCGTACCGTCCGGGAACGGGGGTGGCCCGTGACAACGAAGCGATCCTCGGCGCGGCGCCGCTTGTTGAGGGAGGGGATGCGGGTTACGAGTTTACGCTCCGTTACTACGACACGACCGGGATTGACGAGACGACCCTCGATGGCGCCGACGTGTTGGTGACGGGTCCCGGCGGTTTCTCTGAGCTCGCTTCGCTGGTGCAAGTTGGGAACGCGTCACCGACGACGGCGGGGTCCGCACAGAGCGTGCGTTACCGAGTCGCCGCGCCGGGAGGTGTTTGGGACTCGGCCGACTCTGGGACCTACAGCGTCACCCTGCGGACGGGGCAAGTTCGCGACGCCACAGGCTCGTTTCTGAGCGGCGCTTTGCTGGGGCAATTCCGAGTCGATATCAGCGATTCGGGGCGACTCGACGTGTCGGCGTTGCTGACCACCGGACAAGCGTCGGTCAATGCGACTGTCTGGGATATCGGAGGTCCCGCGGCCGTCTTCGATAACAACGCCGCAAGTCTCTACCGCACCCCCAATATTGACCCGGCCGTCATCACGCTGTCGTTCAGCGAGCCGCAGTTACTGACCGGGTTCCGCACGCTCTTCAGTCACGCGGGTGGCAATCCGGCGTATCGCTGGAAAGTCGAAGCGGCCGACACCATCGGAGACCTCGATACGCAAGCCGGGACTTACACGCTCCTGGTCCTGCCCACCGAGACGCCTTCCGATAGCTATTCCACCCAACTATTAGCATCACCGACGGAAGCTCGGTACGTCCGACTAACGGCAGAGCGTCTTACGGGCGACGACTACGTCCACATCAACGCCTGGGACCTGCTCACCGAAGCGGTGGCGGACGTCGAATCCCCCACGGCAACCCTGCTGGCTCCAGCTACGACGCCGTCGGACGCAGCGTCGCAGTCGTTCGTCGTGCGGTTTGCCGACGACAGGGCGATCGACATCGCCTCGGTTAACTACGGCGACGTCGTCGTGACGGGTCCCAATGGGACCGCTCAGATTGCGGCGCTTTATGGTCTCGATGCGAACGTGAACGGCGGCTCGCGGGATGTGACTTACTTCATCGCCGCCCCGGGAGGGGCATGGGACTACACCGACAACGGGGAGTACATCGTCTCGGTAGCGGCCGGTCAGGTCCGCGATACGTCGGGAAAGCCGGTCGCCGCCGGTGTGATCGGCTCCTTCGACATCGATCTCGCGACGCCCGAGCTTCGTCCCTTTGCCGACATGACTGAACTCAACGCCGCCTCGTGGCAGGCGTCGGCAGATGCGGCGACTGCCACCACCTACGACGATACCGGCCGCAAGGTCCTCGGTGAATCGTCGGTCCGCTTCGAGACCAATGGCGGATTCGACACCTACTTACGCTACGCCCCCGCATCCGGCGCACAGTGGGACCTGTCCGATGCTTCGGAGTTCCACTTCAGTCTCTTCGCCGAGAACCCCAGCCAGTTCGACTTCCAGCAAGAGCCGATCGTCCGCTTCACCGACGCGGACGGCGCCATCCGCGAGCTGCGTTACTACCGGGCCGGCGCGCCCCATATTCTCTGGAACGACGCCGTCGGACGCTGGATCGACGTCTCGATCCCGATGAAGTCGCTTACGCTACCGGCGACCGGTTGGCGTGCGATTAACCCGAGTGAGTTCGATTGGACACGCGTGCGGAGCGTCGAGATTCATGCCGACACTTGGGATGCCGGGTTCACGCTGTGGGTCGATCGCGCTGGCTTCAACCTGCCGCTCAAGGTCGTGTCGGCATCGCATCAACTGACCGGCGCGGGCGATCGAATTCGACTCGATCTCGACGCTCCCGAACTACAGATCAGCCCAACGACTCCCTTCCAACTGCAGACTCTTTCCGGCGGGACGCCGGGAAATGAAGCGCAGGCCGTGATTGCGACTGCAGACTCTCCGGGAGAAGGGACCCGCTTGGAGGTCACCTTCCCTGGTCAGCCCGGTGGAACTCTGGCGCCGGGGGTCTATCGGCTGACCGTGCCCGTAGGTTCCGTCGCCGATGTGGCGGGCAATTCGCTCGGCCAGGACTTCGTCTACGACTTCTCGACGCTGCCGGGTGACTACGACGCCAACGGCGCCGTCGAGCGGGCGGATGGCGACTTGTGGCGGTCGTCGTATGGATCAACCACGGACCTTGCCGCGGATGGCAACGGTGACGGGGTCGTCGATGCGGCCGACTACACCGTGTGGCGTGACCACTTGGGCGCCGGAACGAGCTACGCCACGACTCCCGTGGCCGTCTCACTGGCGATTGGGACGGCGCTTCCACTAGCCCACGAACCCGTCGTCGAGGAGGACATCATTGCGGCTGCAGAAGCGGAGTCAATCACCGCGTCGGCGATCGTGCCGTGGACGGGGGGAGCGATCCCGACGAACCGCTTCCGCTTAGGCCAGACCTACCAACACAGGCCGGATGAATCATCGCGAGTCCGGCTAATTGCACGCGACCACGGCTTGTTGAGCGCCGCTCGGTCATCGTCGCGTGCCGCAACGCCGATCGATTTTCCAATCGATCATCCAGCAACTCCAGACTCCGAACTGACGCTCGACGACGCGTTCGAATCTTTCCAACACGTCTACGAGTCTCAAGGAGTCAGGAACGCGTAGATATGAGCCGGCGGGAGCTGGTGGAACTCTAATCACGAAACCTGCCGGCTGCGGAGGGACGACGAAGATCGCGAAGAACCTCCGCCAGAGCGCGTTGAACTGGTGAAGGCCGTGAAGGGCGCCGGCAATCGGGTTCGTCGAGGGGTCACTGTCCAGGTGGGTGACGATGTCAGGCGACAAGAACTTTCTCGATGCTGGGACCCATTCCGCGTGATAGATGGCGTAGTTCCGCTGGAACCGCTGGCCGAGCGATTCCGAGTTGCAGATCAGGTCCATCGCATCGATGTCTCGTCCCGCCTCGCAGCACGCACGGACGAACGCCAGGATCGTACGTGGGGACACGCCCTCGCCCGACTCCGCCTGCGCGCCGATCCGCACGGTCAAGTCGGACGCATGGGCCTAATCGGTCTGGCGCCACCCCAGCCGCCTACGGAGCGAATTCAGCGATCCGGCATTGGTCCATTTCGGGGGGTCCATAGGCTTAACGAGTACGAGAAAGTCGTAACAAACGTCTCCTTTGACACTTACGGCTGGTTCGCCGAATAGAAGACGACTTCATCCACGGTCTGGGAGGCCCGCAATTGTGCATGTACCGTGCATGGGCGCCCCAGAAACTGGCGGTATGATCCGGGCATTCTGCGCAGAGGCGCAGACCGGGTCACGTGACTTTTCCCGGGCCGCCGCGGATCCCGTCGGCGGCCCTGTTTGTAGCTGATCGGTGGGGGAGCCTAAGATATGGCCAAGCGTCGCAATGCTTCCAAAAGCTCGCGCTTGCGTAGCGCTGGGAAACATCGTCATCGGTTAGCCCAATGGCGGAGGAGTCGATCTTCAGGTGTCGAAAGGCTTGAAGAGCGGATCGTGCTTGACGCGCAACCGTGGCCTCTGCCGCTTGTGGAATTCGAGCCGGCAGGGGCGCAAATCTATCAGTCGAATGCGACAGGTACTACCTTCGCTTCGGAGACTGACTCGTACACTATCCCTCTGGAATCAGGTCAGAAAGTCTCGGTTCAATTCTCTCCCCCAGCATCGGGTTGGAGCGGCGCGATTACGTTTGCTGGCCCCGGGGGGATTCTGTTCGACTCAGGCGCGATTTCGCTGTCAACCGGAGCCCCGTGGGTAATAGAAGATCTGCCAATTACGACTTCCGGGGATTACTCTTTCAGCCTCCAAACGACCGACGCCGGAAGTGAGAGCTACGACGTTTCTCTACTATTAAACGCCGGCCTTGAGAACGAAGCCCCTTCCGACGCGGCTAATGATTCGCTCTCGTCCGCTGAATCACTCGACTCAACTGCGATCAGCTTTCCGGGCATCGTTGGTACGCGATTGGCGGTCAAGGGTGTCCTAGCAGGAACGCCGGACTACTACTCCTTTACCGCGAATGCCGGCCAGCCAATCGATGTAGTCCTCGCGTCATCTTCCATCGACACCAAGATCGAACTGGTTGACTCACTGAACCGAACGATCGCCAGCGGCATTCAAAACCAAAGCAACGGAACCGTCTCGATCCGCGGCTTTGCCCCCGCCACGTCGAGCACCGTGTATGCTCGCGTCTCCGGAGTTACCCCGGCAGATTACTCCGTAGTAGTTGCGCGTTCCATCGCCTTCGAACTCGAACCCAATGATGGACTGGCGTCTGCCCAGGAAGCCGACGGTCGCACGGGAGTCATCGGTGCAATCACAGGCGTGCCTCTGATCACTACCGAATCGGAGCCGAACGACAATGGGTTGGCGGGGGGGCAAGTAACAGACCTGGCGCTCGCGAATGACCTCTCGGGCAGCTTTTTGCCGATCGGCAACAACCAGTATCGAGCAGTCGTCACCGGGGTCGTCAGCGCTGGCAGTGACAATGGGTGGGACTTCTTCAAGATTCTTGCTGGCCCAGGCGACACGCTGGTAGTTGACCTGGAAGGCTCGCCAACAGCTGCTGGTTCGCTAAGCGATCCCTACGTTCATTTATACAACAGCGCCGGTAGCCGGCTTACGTATGACGACGACGCTGGAGTTGGATACAACTCACGGCTGACTTATAGCTTCGCCACCTTCGGCGACTACTATATCGTCGCTGACTCTTTTTCTTCGGAGACAGGCTCGTATCGACTAACCGCGACGCTCACTACGCAAAACCCTCGCGTGGGCGTCGGTAGCGACGACTACTACTCGGTCTTCTTGTCGAGTGGCAGCGTTCTGGAGTTGCGCTCAGCGACACCCGGCACTGCGACCGTCAATAGCCTTGATCCTACCTTGGAGGTTTACGATCCTTCTGGCAGCCTCGTCGCTAGTGATACGAACGGCGCTGGCGACGGCAGGAACGCATTGATCTCTTACACAGCCGCAGGCAGTGGGCGATACGTCATCAAGGTTTCGGGTGGAGGGACGCGCGGCGACTACGTGCTCTCCGTCGCGGGGGGCGGAGTCAACGCCGAACCGCTGCAAGTGGCAAGTATTACGCCATCCAACGGCGCACTATTGAACACGCTGCCGACATCGATCGACATCACATTCAACCAACCGCTCTTGTTAACCTCGGTGTCGGCCGGTGATCTCACCGTCAACGGCGTCCAAGCCGCCGGAGTAGCTGTTATTGATGGCGATACGCTCCGCTTCGACGTTTCCAATTCGGTGTCCTCCGATGGTGTCTACACGGTCGTGATTGGAGCGGACGCGATTCAATCACTGTCGGGCGCGTCGTCAGAGTTCTTTCTGTCAACCTTTGATGCCGACGCGAATGGGCCAGTTGTAGTCGCTTCGTCGATTGCCGATGGCGCCGTTGTCGCACCGGGCACGATCTCCTACCAAGTGACGCTGAACGAACCGATCAATTCGCTGAACCTTGGTGTCGAGGATCTGTTTCTGACCTCTCTGTCGGGCGGCGGTGATATCAACCCAACATCACTTCTGCTTTCGGGCAGCGGCACGGTGGTCACCGCAACGTTCCAGGATGTGGTCGAGGGCGACTACCGTTTGACTTTGCTGAGCGGCGCTGGAAGCGTTCGTGACCCGCGAGGCAATCTGCTTGATGGCGGTCCAAGTTGGCCCCTGCCTTCAGGAGGGGGAGCGGGCGGTGACAACTTCGTCATAGACTTCGTTGTTGACGCTACGACCATCGCCTTTCCGACCCCGATTGATGTGAGTCGTCCGATCGGTGGATTTGTCTACGAGAGATCGTTGTCGGCGAGAATTGGCAGCGCGAACGATTCAGACCGCTATGCACTCAGTGTTGAGGCCGGACAACTCGTCACAGTCGCAGCGATTCCAGACGCGACACTTAGAGGGATAATCGAACTTCGCAATCCCGAAGGCGTTGTCATTGCAACGGGAACGAGTGGTTCACTAGGTGAGCCGGCACTAATTCAATCGGCGGTCGCTGATGTTGCTGGCGAATACTCAATAACAGTTAGCTCGAGCGATGGCACGATTGGCTCGTACGAGTTACGAGCGCTTATGAACACCGGCCTGGAGACGGAGGGCATCACGGGCGTGTCAAACGATACGCTTGCGTCTGCGGAGTCTCTTGCCACAACCGCGGTAAGCATCCTGGCAGGAACTTCGAGCTTTGCGGTGCGCGGGCAAAGTAGTGGAGAGGATGATTACTTCCGATTCTTCGCGGATGCAGGCAAAAGCCTCACGGTCACGGCCGCGTCCATTGCCGGTAGCGTGCAAGTCCTTGAGCTATACAACACGGCCGGGATCAGGATCGCAGTTGGACTGCTTGATGACGAAGGAGTCAGTCAGAGTATACGCAGCGTACTAGCACCGGAGGCCGGCGACTACTACGTTCGTATTCGCGGTCTCAGCGCCGCAGAGTACGGACTTGCCGTACTGATCAGCAGCGATGTTGACGTTGAGTCGAATGACGACTTGGGGACGCCGCAGCTCCTCGACGGGCCGACAATTGTCTTAGGCGGGCTACAAATCGGCGGCGGTGAGGTGGCGATCGACTTCAGCGATAGCGTCGGGAGTCTGAGCCTGGAGGGGTTTGCTGCAACTGGTCTTTGGCACGTGACCGATCAGTGGTCGGGGCCCGCGGAGGGACATTCGGCGCCGTCAATCGCCTATTTCGGCAGCGACGCCACGGGGAACTTCAATCTGGGCACGGTGAGCGGAACGCTCACTTCGCCGCCCGTCGCACTGCGTGGCGGCACGTCGCCAACTCTTTCATTCCGTTATCGCTTGCAGTCGGAAACGGGCACTACATGGGATCGCGCACTTGTGCGCGTGTCAACGAACGGCGGGCAGTCTTGGGAGACAGTTGCTACCAAGGCCGATCAGCTGTCTCAGTCGTTGACTTGGCGACCCGTCACTGTCGACCTCAGTTCGTACGCGGGACAGACCGTTCTTGTGCAGTTCTCATTCGATTCCGGAGACGGCATATCGAATAGCGGACTTGGCTGGCAGATCGACGACGTCAGCGTCACGGGCGTCGAGGATGTGCAGGATCACTATGCGTTCTACGCCAACGACGGCGACCAATTGATCATCACCACCACGACGCCTGGCGACAGCGAAGGAGAGCCATACAACGCGCTCGACGCGAAGCTTGAACTCTTCAATGAAGCAGGACTGCTGATCGCCACGGATGACAATAGCGCGAGCGATGGGCGCAATCCACGCCTAGAGTTTACGGTGCCCGCTGGACAGGGAGGCCGGCTGACTGCGCGGCTTTCCAGCAGCACCAGTGGCAGCTATGCGCTTTCGATCAGCGGAACGTCGGCGTCGAACACGCACGCACCTACAGTCACATCTGTCCTGCCACAAAATGGCCAGCAACTCGCAGCGGCGCCCACGTCTTTGCTGGTCACATTCAGCGAAGCAATCCGCGTCGACTCTGTGTCCGCGAGCGATCTCGTCTTCACTGACGCAACTGTATCTGTCACTGGCGTAGAGTTCGTCGACGGCCGCAACGTACGCTTCTCGCTCAACATTCCTAACGCGGATGGCATCTACGACTACTCGCTTGATGCTGGCGCAGTTCTTGACTTGCAGGGGCTCGGCAACGCCGGGTTCAGCGGCTCGTTCAACGTCGATCGCGACGGCCCTGTCGTCGTGAGTTCGTCGCCATCAACCCAGGCCTCGGCGCCCTTCTCGCAGATCAGCTTTTTCTTCGACGAGGCGATCGATCCCGCTTCGGTTTCTGTAGCCGATGTGATTGCGTTTGCGGGACCGAGCGGCAACCTGCTGTCGGCAGTGACCGGCGTTGAGGTCGTCATCAACGAACTGATCGTTAGGTTCCAGGGCCAAGTGACGCCGGGAGTGTACACGATGCAAATCGGCCCAAACTTGGCCGACCTCGTCGGCAACCTGATGAATCAGGATCAGGACGATGCCAATGGAGAGTCGAGCGACGATCGATACTCCGTCACGTTGAATCTCCAGTCGCCCGACTTGGTTGTGCAATCGGCCCAGACGGTGTCGAGTGCCTTGTTCGGCCAAACCATCAACGTTGAGTACGAAGTCCGCAACATTGGCGACGACCCAGCGCTTGAGGGCTGGTTCGACGCAGTTTATCTCTCGACCGACGCGGTCTTGGATCGTAACGATTTGAGGCTAGCATCCGTTCCGTCCACCGGGACTTTTGGGCCACTCGACGCCGCTGGCGGAGCCACGGACCGCTACACTCGCACGGCGATGGTCACTCTGCCGCTGAACGACTCCGTGCTGGGCGGGAACTACTTCTTGATCGTCGCGACCGACGACGGCGCGCGCCAGCCAGAGGCAAACGAAGCTAACAACGCCCTGGCCACCTCAGTGGTTTCGATTGCGACGCCGCCGTCAGTCGACTTGCGGGTCACGAACATCGTCGCTCCGGTGGAGGCATTGTCAGGACAGACGATTCCGATCGAATGGACCATCACCAATAGCGGCGCGGCCGATTTCACCGGCACGTTCCGCGATCAGGTTTACCTCTCCGCCGACGCCGCTGTCGGCGGCGACCAGTTCTTTGGGAACTTCGACTTCACCGGCACCATTCCCGCCGGCGGGTCGATCACTCGTATCCAGCAGATCACCTTGCCGTTGACGCTCGCCGACGATCGGTACGTCATCATCCGCACCGATGCCAGCAATTCCGTCCTTGAACTAGGCGGCGAGAACAACAACACCCTTGTCGACGACGCAATCATCGACGTGCGTCTGTCGCCGTTCCCTAATCTGCAAGTCACCGATGTCATCGCGCCGCCGAGCGCCTTCTCCGATCAATCGGTCATCGTCGAGTGGATCGTCACGAACAATGGCAATGGTCCCACCAACGCGCCCACGTGGACCGACCGTGTGTATCTCTCGCCCGACCAGGTCTACGACGCCAGCGACACGTTGCTTGGCAGCGTCAACAACCCCGCCTTCCTGGCGGCAGGGGACAGTTACCGCAGCAGCCTGAGCGCAACGTTGCCGCGCGGTATTGACGACAACTACTACTTCATCGTTCGCACCGACGTCTTCAACAACGTCAACGAGCTGAACAACGAGAACGACAATACCGGCGTCAGCGACGTCACCGACGTGCAGTTGACGCCACCCCCCGACCTCCGCGTCACAACGGTCCAGGCGCCGGCCGCGTCGTTCTCAGGCCAAACCGTCACTTTCAACTGGACCGTCACGAATGAAGGACCTGGGGGAACCCGTGCCGGCGCCTGGAGCGACCGTATCTACTTCTCCGCGGACAACGTCCTCGACGCTTCCGACGTGTTGCTCACGACAGTCGGTCACAGCGGCGCGCTCGACCCCGGCGCCAGCTACAACGCATCGGGCACGGGCACGCTCCCGATCGGCGTGTCGGGCAATTTCTTCTTCATCGTCCAGACCGACGCCTTCAACAACGTCTTCGAGCACGTCTTCGAATCGAACAATACTGGCTTCGACACTTCTCCGACGGCGGTCAGCCTAACGCCGCCTCCTGACTTGGAAGTCGAACTCGTTGATGCACCTGCCGCCGCCACGTCGAGCCGGTCGTTGACGGTCAACTACCGCGTTACCAACTTCGGCGCCACAGAAACCCCGAACGCGAACTGGAACGACCGTCTGTTCCTGTCGACTGACAACGTCTTCGACGCCGCGACGGACTTGCAGATCGCCACGCGGACCCACTTCGGCGTTCTGGAGCCGGGCGAGAGCTACAACGAATCCTTCACCACCACGCTCAGCAACACGATCACCGGTTCGTACTTTGTGTTCGTCGTCACCGACTTCGGCAACGCCGTCTTTGAACTGGATAACAATAACAACGTCGGCTTCGACTCGACGCCGCTGGCAATCACTTCGCAGCCGGCGAACCTCTCCGTCGCCAGCTTCACCGGGCCCTCTGCCGCCGAGGCCGGAGATTCGTTCCTCCTGAGTTGGGTTATCCAAAACATCGGCGTCGGCGACACCGCCGTCGCGTCCTGGTTCGATCGCGTCGTCCTCTCCAGCGACATCGTCCCCAGCGCCGACGACTTGGTGCTGGCCTCGGTGACACACAACGGCCTCCTCAATCCCGGGGGCAGTTACGCAATCAACGACCGCTTGGTGCAGATCCCCTTCACCATCGCGCCTGGTTCGTACTTCCTGCTGCTGACGACCGACGCCGGCAACAACGTCTTTGAGGGGGCCGGTGAAGGGAACAACGTCGCCTCGCCTCGCCCGATCGTCATCAGCCGCGACGAGTCCGACCTAAGGGTCGCCTCCGTCACGGCCTCCGGCAGCGCCCAGTCTGGCGGCAGTCTGACCGTCAACTGGACCGTACGGAACGACTCCCCCGTCGCCACCAACGCCAACTTCTGGTTCGACGAAGTCTACCTTTCCACGAACAACGTCATCGACGACGGCGATACGCTGCTCGGCGCCGTGCAGCGGTCGAATCCGCTGGCCCCGCAAGGTCAGTACTCGGTGTCGCGCGACTTCACGCTGCCGCAGAACGTCACCGGTCAATTCTTCGTCATCGTCCGGACCGACTCGTCGAACCTTGTCGTCGAAGGGCCGTTCGAGAACAACAACGATCGCGCGGCTTCCGGAAATGTCGAAGTCGGTCTGTCGTTAGTTCCCGATTTAGCGGTAACAAACGTCAACGCACCGACTGACGGCTTCGGTGGCCAGCCTTTCCCATTGAGTTGGACGGTAAACAACGTCGGTCAAGAAGCGACGAACGGCTCTTGGTACGACTCGGTCTATCTGTCGCTCGACCAGGTATTCGACCGGGCGACCGACACTTATCTCGGCTTCGCCAATCGACCGAACAACCTCGCAGTCGGCGCCAGCTACACCCAGACTCAGTCGTTCAACATCCCGGCCGGTTTTGCCGGGCAGTATTACGTCTTCGTCGTCGCCGATGGCAACGACCGCGTCTTCGAGCGCGGCTCCGAACTGAATAACACGCGCCTCGACCCCGTCTCGATGCACGTCACGCTCACTCCCCCCGCCGACTTCGTCGTTGGCTCGATCACCATCCCGGCCAACGGCGTCCCCGGCCAGACGGCGAACTTCAGCTACACGGTCGTCAACCAGGGAGTCAACGCCGCGGTCGGTTCGTGGGTCGATTCCATCTATCTCTCGGCAGACGACGTGTGGGACGTCAACGACCCGCTGGTCCACCGCTCCACCCGCAGCGGCCCAGTCGCCGGCGGCACGAGCTACACCGAGTCGTTCGCCGCGCCCCTGCCCGGCGTCGTCCCCGGCGACTACCACATCATCATCCGCAGCGACATCCTCAACCGCATCCCCGAGTCGAACGAGGGGAACAATATCGGCGTCTCGCTCAATCAGGCTGCGCTCGACTTCCAGGAGCTAGAGCTGGGAGTCGCCGCAAGCGGCGAGTTGGCCGAAGGCCGCACCGCGTACTATAAGGTCACCGTCCCCGCCGGCGAGACGCTTTCGTTCCTGCTAGACAGCAGTCTGAGCAACGGCGCCAACGAAGTCTACGTCGCCTTCGAGCGCGTGCCGACTCGAAGCAATTACGACTTTGCGGCAATCGATCCGTTTGAAGTCGACCAGCGAGCCCTCGTGCCATCGACCCAGGCGGGAACGTATTTCGTTGCAGTCTACGCCGCCGACTTGTTTGTCGAAACACAACTCTATGAGATGACGGCGGAGTTACTTGACTTTGAGGTTTTCGACACCTCATACGGCCGGGGTGGAAATAGCGGTGACCTAACGATTGAAATCAATGGTGCGAAGTTTGACCGCACTTTGACGGCACGACTGGTGGACGCCGAGGGTATTAGTCATGCGGCCCGGCAGATATGGTACACCAGCGAGGTAAAAGCATACGCCACATTTGACCTTCGATCACTAAGGCAGGGTCAATACGATGTCGTTGTCGAAAATGGCGTGGGCGGTGCCGTTACTGTCGACCAGGGACTACAAGTCGTCTCGATTTCGCCAGCGCCAAGCGTTTCGGTGTCAATTGATGCGCCAGCAACCGTCAGGCGAAATACGACATATAGCTTCACTGTGCGATGGGGAAACGATTCGCTGAACGATGCACCCGCGCCTCTCTTGGCAATCGGGAGTGAAGCATCGATAGGCCTCTCGCCATCTGACACTGACTCCTTGGGTACGGGCTACATATTCTTTGCGAAATCCGAAGCAGTACCTGGGATTATCCGCCCTGGTGAGACAGGGAGTCGCACTTTCTTCGCGTATAGTGACAACAATTCGGGGAATCATTTCGTCTATGTCGATCGCCTGCTGAAGAACGGCACGCAGCAATTCAATTGGGAATCACTACGACCACAGTTCGAAGCCGATCCTATTCCACAAGAGCTAGCAAATGACGCGTTCGCGCTCATGCGGCAGAGTATTGGGGACACCAATGCTGAGGTGGAAGCCGCGCTCGCGCTCGCAAGTCGCAAGGTCGGCTCATTCCGTAATGTACGTGATTTATTGCAGCCGTACTTTGAAGAGGCGGTAGCGTCTTTGACTCCGTCCGTTTCGGGCTCTCTAATAGCGTCTGATATCACGACAACAGTTGCGAAACGACAGGTAGTCCTGCGTGACACTTTCAACGGAAGTGAACTCGGGGTGATTACGCGCTCCGATGGATCCTTCTCGCTTTCGCAACTTCCAGCAGGCGCATATCAATTGGTAGTACCAGGTGTGCAATTGTCTGCGCCGCTAGCACCGATTGTTATTGAGCCTGCGTCGCGTGTTCGTGACTTGAGGATCGCAATCGAAGAAGGATTTATTGCCGCGGGAACTGTACGGAAGAATAGCACGCCAATCGAGGGTGCTGTTGTACTTCTAATGCAGGGAACTTCTTTTGTGGGTGCAGCAACGACAAATCGTCAGGGTCATTTTGAACTTAGCGGACTCGATTCTGGAAACTATGTAATTGTTGTTTCTGCAGAAGGCATAGCAACTAGTTGGACAGATGTTGTTGTCGATGCAGGCTCATCCGATTTTAATATTGAAGTGTCCGAGGGCGGACAATTCGTGGGCAGAGTGGTGAATTCTGCGCAAGAATTGCTGGACGATGCCTTGATCGAACTCAGTCTTGACAACGAACGCCCCCTTAACTCGCTATATGCCACGTCAGACGGTGGTAGTTTTGTAGTCACCGCGGTTGGTCAAGGCACTTATCGCCTAACCGTTCGTAAGGAAGGATATAGTGACTACATACGTACAAATGTTGTAATGTCCACGAATGGTGAGATTGTCGATATTGGGATGATCGAACTTGAACCGTCGGCTACAGTTCCTTTTGGTTTGGCTGCAGCTGAAATGCTAGGGCCCTCGCAGTTTGACGGCCCCATCGCCATTCAGGTCCCAGCCTTTCCTCCAGGACTTCATGAGGAAGGCATTCTTGCCGGGGCGCTATACGCTGGCGGGTGGGAAGCATACTCGCTATTTGTTCCCTATCTGTATGGCTATGGCCCCAATTCGATTGTCCCTGTTTCTGCTAGCGGCGCTGAGCAATTTAGGACACACCCGATCACACAGACGAATCTTGGCAATATCTCGGGCGCAGCCTATGACGCGGCGCTGCGTAGGCTTCAGGAGCAGTATCCGGACGGAATTCCATGCGACCATCCCGGCATCTCAGTAGAGTACGACTTGGCGTCATTGGCGCTTAACACTTCTTGGTGGACCGATAGAGCTGCTGCTGAATTACTCGACACAAGAGTTGCTTCCCCTGCTATCAAGCAGCTGTGGGCGTACCCGGCAGCGAATGCTGATTTACCTGGAACGATTGCAGGGGGAGTAGGCCAATGGGGCGGATACGGGTATGGAACGCCGGGAATACCGCCTTTCACTGGAACGCCGGGGCCGCTCTTCGACGACGTGCGACGAGTAACGGGAACGGTGCGCGTGACGGTCTTGCCGTTTCGAACGCAAGCGACAGTTGACATTGATTATCGAGTGCGAATCGTCGACGCAGTGGACTTTTCCCCGGGTGATATTTATTTGCGTGGCGTTCCAATATTCGGCTTGGCCAAATGGGCCGAAGAGCATAACTACTATTGGGATCAACCATTTCTTGTCGACTTCACCGATAAATTTACGTCGTCGGCATCCCTTGAGATGTCTGATGACTGCGATCCATGCAACAATCCCTATCAAACACCACTAGATGACTGCGACGATATTGACCGCCCAGTTTCCCGCGACCCCAACGACATCCTCGGTCCCAATGGCTTCGGCCCCGAACGGTGGATCACGGCTTCGCAGCCGTTGAGTTACACGATCCGTTTCGAGAATGACCCCATCTTCGCGACGGCGCCAGCCCAAGTTGTACGGATTACGCAGACGCTCGACAGCGACCTGGACTTCCGCACTTTCCGCGTCGGCGACTTCGCTATCGGCACCCACTTCGTCGACGTGCCCGACAACCGTGCGTTCTACCAGGAGCGGCTCGACCTACGGGGCGAGCTAGGCATCTTTGTCGATGTCTTCGCCGGCATCGACGTCACTACCGGCGAAGCGTTCTGGGAGTTCACGTCGATCGACCCCGCGACCGGCGAACAACCGCTCGACGCCCTGACAGGCTTCTTGCCACCGAACCTGACGTCCCCCGAGGGCGAAGGATTTGTCACTTATTCTGTCCGGTCGCGAGCAACCGCGACGACGGGAACGGTCATCGACGCCGAAGCGCGGATCATATTCGACGTCAACGAGCCCATTGACACGCCGCCGATTTTCAACACGCTCGACGCCGGCTTGCCGACAAGCGTGGTCACCGCCTTGCCGACCGATGTGGAGGCGTCCACCTTCTTAGTCTCTTGGAGCGGGATGGACGCGGATGGCGGTTCGGGCCTGGCGGGCTTCGACATCTACGTTTCCCAAAACGACGGGCCTTACCAGCTCTTCCTGGCGAACACGACGCTCACCTCCGCAGAGTTTGTCGGGGAGCCCAACAGCCGCTACGCCTTCTACAGCGTCGCCCGCGACAACGCCGGCAACGTCGAAGCCGCTCCCGCGACCCCCGACGCCACGACGATGACCCCCGGCCCGGTCGACGCCACGCCGCCGTCGGTAACGGGCACAATAGTCCAGAACGGCCTCACGCAGCGTTCGTACGTCGACCGGCTCGTCATCGAGTTCAGCGAACAAGTCAACCTCGCCGCCCTGATCGGCGACGGCGGCATCACAAGCGCTATCACGCTCACCAACCTGGGCGTCAACGCCCCTGTGGACTCCGATCAACAGGTTATGATGTCGGCAGGTCAGTTCCAGTATGAGTACGACGAGATAGCCGGCGTCTCGCGGCTCACCTGGTCGCTCGACCAGTTCGCCGGCACGAATGCCTCGCTCCCCGATGGCCTGTACGAGTTCGTCATCAACGCCAGCCTCGTCACCGACCTCGCCGGGAACCCGTTCGACGGAAACGGCGACGGCACGGCCGGCGACAACTTCGTGCTGTCGTTCCACCGCCTCTCCGGAGACGCCAATGGCGACCGCACGGTCGACGTCGGCGACATGCAGCTAGTCAACGCCGCCCTCGGCAGCCGCCCCGACGTGGCCGCATGGAACGCGAACGCCGACCTCGACCGCGACGGCGTCGTCACGACCCGCGACCGGCTGACTGTCTTCCGGGGCAGCGGTAACTCCATCGTCGTCCCGACAACTGGCAGCGGCCTGGCCGGCGACTTCAACAACGATGGCTCCGTCGATGCCGCGGACTACACGGTATGGCGGGATAACTATGGGGCGACCGGCCTATCCCCGTTGGCGGGCGACGGTGACGGTAACGGGGTGGTGGACGATTTAGATTATCAACTATGGCGGCTCAACTATGGCCGTACCTCACCTCAAGAGTTGACCGTCGCGCCAGCGGTCACCGTCGCCACCAGCGTAGAGGTCGTCCTGGCTTACGCTCGCTCCGCTACTGAGGTTGTTGCGGCCAACGCCGACTCCGCTCAACTCGCAGCGCGCGGCGATTTGGTCGGTTTGGCGTTCGCAGCGGATCAGCTCTCGACGAACGGGTTCCACAGAACCGAACGAGCGTCGTTCCGCTCTGAGCCACGTGCGCGGTTCGAGCCAAGGGCGGTGAGCATTTGGGACGTTGTCAATGTGGACGAGACGTCGTGGCGAGCGCCTAAGGCCGACACACTTAGCGATGGCTTCGGCCACTTGTTTGAGGGTGAGGATGAGCGAGTCTCGTCCGCCGACTTCGACGCTGCGTTCGCGGACTTGTTCGAGGAGGCGGACTTCAACTTTGGCCGATTCTCAACAAGGCTTGAGCATAGCTCTCGATTGCGGGGGCAGCTCGCCAAGGTTGAGTAACGGACCTCGGCGCCGTTTCGGCGCCGGTACATTATCGGACTTCGTAAAGGTTGGCTAATGACGACTCGAGAACTTGAATCCGTACGATCACACAATTCAGTTTTCTTTGTGCGGTCGTTGTCAGTCATTCCGCCCGCGGCGATACTTCGCAGGCGCAACCTAATGGAGATTCATCTATGAGAGTGATTCTATATCTGCTCGCGGCGTGTTTATGCCTGCCATCATACGCGGCTTCCATCGAGGCTTCGGCGCTCGACAGCTATGTGCCGGGGCAACCGAAGTCGTTTGTCTTTCGTCTGCCGACCGTGAGCAACCTGGGCTCCTACAACGTCGAGCTGTTGCTCACCAGTCCGAGTGGCGTGGCCGGAACGGATTTCTACTTCGACGCCGTCGCAACCGCTCCTGCAGCGACCGAATACGTCTTTCCGTCCGCTGAGAACTTTTTTGCGTCTTCAAACGTCGTGCCGGGGAACACGCACAGTCTGACGCTCTCGGATTTTGGCTTGACGGGAGTCAATGTCGTTGCCGGGACTAACGACGCGGTCGCTGCGGTCGTGTTCCTCACAAGTCCGACCTTCAACGGCGTGCTCTCGTTTTCGCTCGGCGAAGACACGTTCCAGCTCGACACGCCGGCCGTTGCCCCAACCTCCGTGCCTGAGTACGCGGCAGCACGAAGCACGGTAGCGGCCGAGGTGAACATTTCTGTTTCCCCGGTACCTGAGCCGCACGCCGCCGTGCTCATCGTGTTTGGCGCGTTCGGATTCGCATGCTGGCAACCGCGCGAGCAGTAGAGATGTTGGCTACCAGCCCGCTAGTCAACCTGCGCCCTGGCCCAATGTGCGTTTCGGGCGCGTGTGAATTGCCGATTCCTCCGAACTTCGCGACGGTTGCACCGTCCTTGCCCGGAGTTACAGTCGACTTAGCTGGCGCCGGCCGTAGATTTGTGCTTTGAAGCCGGCTTTCGGCGCATCGGTGAAGACACGAATGGCACTTAGAGCGTGTGATCAGAATCGATTTCACGTGAGTTGCTTGTAGGCGATGAGCCCGCAGGCGATGTGGACTTGGGCTTCGTAGTTGGCGGATCGGCGGTCTCGGCGAACGCCAGCGGCTCGGTCCTGATTCGGCCAAGCGAGGGTCCGCTCGACGGGCCAGCGATGCTTCCCAAGTCGTTGCTGATTGAGAGAATCCCAAGGCGACCGGGAATGACGAATTTTGCGTGTCGTTCAGAGCTCGGCGAACTGAATAAATTCGGAGAAGTGAGCTACAAGGACGCGGTCATCGAAGCGCGGGACGATAAAGGACGCACAACTCGGCGCGTTGAAGTCCGCGTACCCTGGTGTAGGCTCCGGCGCCATGAGATCCCATACCAAGGACCACGTAGCGACGAGAGTTCCGCCGTATCCGCCTAGCCAAGCAACTTCCTCTTCGGGCGATGCGAAACTGCGGAACAGCGTCTGGATATCTCCGGCGTCGGACTGGTAACCGATCGATGGAGCGATCCGTCGTACGCGGTTCTTACGCCAATTGCCATTCCAGACGGCGTCGGGAAGTCCACGGAGCCCGAGCTCGCCGGCCCTCGAAAGCTGTTGGAACTCCGCAGGGTCACCTCCCCACTCGACGACACACTGTCGAAGAGACGGAGTAAGCGGGGTGGTGTCGGCCAGGGACCAGAGCGCGACGCGACCGACGTAGCTCATCGCTTCACCGGCAACGTGCTTCAGCCGGTGCGACGCCTCAGCAAGCCCACGTTGACCATGCCGTTCCTTCACTTGGTTCTGCATCCCGAGCAGCTTTTGGGTTGAACATTCGCAGTGGTCGGCGAGCGCAAGAGGCGAGCGGATTGTCTCGGTCTGCAGCGACATGCGCCGCAAGGCGCCCGCGAGAGTTTTCTCGCTAGTTGCGGCATTTGAGGTGATTGCCTTAGCGGCGTGCTCGAAGCACTGCGACGCTTGCCCTCGGATGTCCGAAAACTCTGAGTCAGATCGGCCACGAAACTCGGCGGTCATTCAAGGCGAAGCGTGGTTAAGTCATCGATCGGACCTGCCCGCATCGAGCGGGGGAGACCGTCGACTTGTCAGGCTCAATTCAATCGGCAAGCAGTCTCGATCCGAGCTGCATTCGACCAGCACTGCTACTCAATCTTTGATCCAACGAGCTACTTGCTTATTCCAGACACGAAGGTCGATTTGCCAAGCTCGTAGGCTTCTCGACCGTGGTAGACGGTGATCCTCGTCATACCGTCCTCGTAGCTAAAAACGTTCCGCGTACCGAAAGCATCCATGTACGCCCTGTCTTCGGGCGCTAACAGGACTTGCCCGCAAATCAAAACGGAGCCGTCCCTGCGACAGAGGGAAACGCCTGCCTCGACGTCATTCACCCCCAGATCCCAGGCGAGGAAAGGCGCCCCGCTGTCTTCGAGGCGCCAGTAGCGGGGAGGGCCGCTTCGGCCCAACGGCAGCAAGTCTTGCCGCTCGCTCAGAAGCTGAGTGACGCTCGTGTTCAGTCGATTCCTCAACTGTTCGACGCGATGTTGTATCCGTCGCAGCTGTTGAGCGATGGCGTTGGTTCGATCGATCGCGGACTCACTGCCGCTATCTGTCTCCGCCGGAGCGAGGCACGCGCTGAGGTCCCGTAGGAGTCCTTGATGAACGGGATCGGCGGATGGACGGCAGGCAGCGACCAAATCGTCGTCGGGGGCAGACGTCTGGCGTAAATTATCCGATGGTTCCGCGTCGAGGATGAGATTGGCTGCCAGCTGTTCGGCTTCGGAGCCGCGGACCATCAGTAGTTCTCGCGCCGCGCTGACGAGCGCTTGTAATGAATCGTCGAGACGCGTGGCCTGTTGATACGGCCAACTTGGGTCATCGCCAACGACGATCTGGCGTTCGTCGAGGATGGGGCTCCGTTCCCGATCGCCGTTCCCGAGGCCGGCAGGCCCAGCGGCCTCCCTCGCCAGCGCGGAGAGGACGTCCCGGAGCTGAGGCGGCTGCGCGTGAACTGGCGCGCAGCGGACAACGACCGCGTAACAACCCGGATCGACCAGGGAGTCGTTCGCACGCGTCTCGCCCGCTGTCCGCGACGCAGAAGATGCCTGGGCGACCTGGAAAGGGGCGGATTCGAACTCGCCGTTGCCCGATACCGCCGCGTGCAGCGACGCCGACTCCGATCCCAAGAAGCTGTTGAGGAGCAGGCCACTTGATCTCAAGCAGGGCGCCTTCGGGCAATCGGGATTGGCCGATCAACATAACGCCTGTGCTGTCCACGCGCAGACAATCGGTGGCAAGCTTCAAAACGCGCCCGTTGCCTGCGGAGTTCGTCCGGCGCAAGCGTGCTGAGAGGATGGCGGTGAAGGCGTGGATCCAGGCTCGCATCGACCAGGGCGTCTCGCTTCGAGTCAGTCAATCGACTCCGCAGCATAAGCCGCGGTCGTGGTGTTCGGGAAGCTTTTTAAAGGAAGCACCGGCCTTAACCGCTAAGCTATTCTCTTCGACTCAGCGATCCTCGTTGTCACGTCCCGCTCCCGAATCTTCCCCTGCCCGCATGAACGACCCCCGCCGTTTACCCTCCTTCGAGGACGTACACAAAAACGCCAGCGTCAGCGGTGTGGCCGACGCGTCTGGAACCGATTTGACGGCCGATCAGCTCCGGTCCCTCTGCGCAATCCCCGGTCTCAAGCGTCTCGACGTGGCTTCTTGCACGTCCCTGGATGACAAAGACTTCGGCGTGCTGAGCATCGCCGAGAGCCTCGAAGAGCTTTCCGTTGCCTACACAAGGATTGGCCGCCGAGGCATCCGAGCTGCGTCAGCCCTAAGCTCTCTGCAGTCCATGGATCTGAGCGGTTGCTCCGACCTGGATGATGAAGATTTTGCGATCCTGGCGGAAGCAGCGAGCCTCCGGAGCCTCTGCCTTTCGTCGTACCTTACGGATCAAGGCCTGCGTTTCCTCCTCCGTCTGCCCCGGCTGGAACGATTGGGGCTGGACTGGTGTCCTGCGGTGACCGCTGAGGGCCTGTCACAGCTCTCCGTGATCCCAAGCCTGCGCGACCTGTCACTGGCTCAGTGCCGTTGCCTTGACTTTAGCAGCGGGTTTCTCGCGGCGTTTACCCAGCTTGAGGACCTCAACTTAAGCGGCTGCGAACAACTCATCGATGAAGACTGCGGGGGACTGGCAAAGCTCCGCAACATCAAGTCGCTCCGCCTATGGGGGTGCAGCCGCCTCAGTGACCAAGGTCTCGTCCAACTTGGCCAGCTCAACCATCTGGAACGGCTATCGTTTCCGGGAAGCGATCGCTACGGTGACCCCTCGATCAGGGCCCTGGCTTCCATCGATACGCTCCGCACGCTTTATCTCGGGCACAGCCGCCAGATCAGCGGCGTCGACTTGCCTCAACTCGCCTGCCTCACGAGGCTGGAGACCCTCATCCTTTCTTCCTGCGATCGCCTCGAAGCGAGCAGTTTAGCCGGGTTGTCCGTCGCAACTTCTTTGAAGCGCCTCGATCTTTTCAATACGAAAGCGCTGAGCAAGGTCGACCGCGGCCTGTTCTCCGGGATGAGGTTGTTAGAGGAGTTGGACCTTTCGTTCACCGGGTATCAACCAGATCCAACCGAACTCGCTTGCATGGAGGAGCTGACGAAGGCGAAGGTGGAGCGTCTGGATGACGAGCAAGCCGAGGCCCTTTCGCGGCTCCAGCACCTCCGAGAACTCAAAGCCATCGACGCGAGTGCGCTGACCGATCGAGGCTTTGCGCGTCTAACCTCGTTGCCAAGCCTAGAGAGCCTCGATCTATCGAGTCTTCATTCCGTAACCGACGAGGGATTTCAGGCGTTAGGAAGCGTCGCGACGCTTCGCGAACTCGCGGTCGATGAAGCGCCTCTAGTGACCGATGTTGGTCTCCAGGCGCTCGTCACCTTGGACGCTTTGCTTGAAATCAACTTGAGGGAGTTTCCTAAGATTACCGAGGCTCCGCTTGAAGATTTGGTACGACGACGCGAGCTACTAGCGTTAGATGTTAGCTGCGACAACATCAGCAGCGAAGCACTGCAGCGTCTATACGCTTCGATCTACGGCCCAGGTGGCCCAGTCGCTCCCAGCGAGGAAGAGCCCATCGAGATCTTCGTCAAGCACAACTGGCTCATCGGCACGGGTTTTGATGACGTAGTCGACGACGCAGACGACGAAGAAGACACTGAAGACGAAGACGACTCGGGCCAATCCCTCGTCCGCTACGGGATCGCGATATTTGCCAATCGGAGCGGATGCCGCCATCTGGCGGACCACTTCTTGGAAATGGCGAAGAGCGTGCCTGGTGTCTCCGACTGGGATCCCGGCGACCACCATCATCTGACGCCAAGGTCACCCGTGTCAGACGAGATCGAATTCACGACCGACTTGGTGACGCGAGGCAATCGGGCGACGGTGCTCCAGGCGGCAAGTGCTTCCGAAGCCACGGCGTCTCGTGGCGGCGCAATCGAGCAGCTCGGGTCCTTTATGGCAGACCTGTGTGATGCGGCGCCCTCCTATGCCATCGACAGGCTTCGATCGGAGCTCCGGACGGCCTTGGAGCGACTTCACGCTGCGGAACAGCGACTGGCGAGTCGACCGACACCCGAATCAGAAACCTAAATCTTGGCGGAGCGGTCTCGATTTGGGCGGCGGAGCGCGAGGTCGTAACGGACGTCCCCCGATCAAAACAGCCTACGCGAGTGGCGAGGCCTGATCGCCTACGCGGGGCTCGCACAGGGGGCCTGAACGCCCCCAGCCGCCAGCATCGCGTCCGCTGCTCGCACCTTGCGGACGATCTGCTCTGGGATGTGCCGTTTCCCTCGCCTCTGGTTCATCCTACATCGATAATGTCCTGGAGTTTGCGCACACAGAAACGACCGCTCCCGCTTGGTAGGAATCGATTGGCGATTCATAACCCGTCGAGATCAGCGAAACACGGCAGTCGCGTGAGGTGATTTGGGAGTTGGACTGCGCGGCGGTCGCCAATGACGAACGTCACGGCATCTTCCCAATGCCAGTTCGGCCGGTTGTAGTCCGGCTGCCGCCGTGCTACGTCGGGCCAGTAGCCGGCGCGACCCGCCCGCCACCGGTCGGCATCGGTGACATTGCCCGGAACCTTGAAGTCTTCAGCGTAACGCGGGTGGTGCGTCAGCAAATCCTGGAAGGCGACCTTCTCGGCATTGTCCAGGAGGTGATAGGCGAGTAGGCCGATTAAATGATGGCCGCCCTCGCTCCAGCCGTGGGCAACTGAGGGGCAGAGCAGGCGCCTATGGCGAGCAATCGGACCATCACGGCATTGTGGCTCGACATCTGAGCGCTCATCACGTGCAGCAACAGTCGACGCCTTCACAGGCTCCGAGAACGGTTGTCATTTGACAACGCAAACGCGGAATATCGCCCGAATTCGTATGAAAACGCGTGCTAACACTTGCCATTCGGTTGTAGGCGCATCTACGTTAGCACGCGTTACTTAATCGCAACCTATCGGTGCAGGGGTTGTCACGCCTCGGGCGTTTTGCAAGCAGGATGTCGCAGGTTCGATTCCTGTCAGCTCCACTTCGAAGACCCCTGTTTTTACAGGGGTTTTCGCGTTTCTGGACCGGGCCGATCTGCCTCCGGAAACGCCGAGTAACCGTAGACAGTCTACGGAAACTCATTATTCTGGCCCCTATGAGACCCCGAAATCTGACGCCGCCGCTGAAGTGTGACCGCCGCGGCTACGCCTTTGTCGAGCACGCCAGCATCCCCAACGGGTCGCACCGGTTATCGCTCGGGAAGTACGGCACCCCCGACGCCTCCGCCCGATACCAGCGGTACCTGGAGCGGCTGCGGATCGGCTCCGAGGAGGTTACGGACCCCCGACCGGCCAAGCTGACCGGCTTCGAGACCATCGACGAACTGGTCCCGATCTGGAAGGCGTACGCCGAAAAGCGGTACCTCCGCGGCGCCGAACTCTCCCGCGAATTCGCCTCGATGGAGGAGGCCGTCGCCGAGCTAGTCGCCTACGCGGGCCACGAGTACGTGATGGCCTTCGGCCCTGCGAAGCTGCTGAAGGTCCGGGATTCGATGGCGGCCTCGGGGCGGCTCAGTCGGCGGACGGTGAACGCCCGGCTCTCGCGGATCAAGCGGTTCTGGAAGTGGGCCTGCGCCGCCGAGCTTTGTGACCCCACGCTGCACGTGAAGCTCGAGGCGGTGCCCGGGCTCCGCAACGGCGAGGCGGGCCTGATGGACAACGAAGAGGTCCAGGCGGCTTGCCTGCGGTCGTTCAACGCCCTGCTGCCGTTCTGCCCGCCCGTTATCCAGGACATGATGCGGGTCCAGTTCTTCTGCGTGATGCGGCCCCAGGACGTCTGCAGCATGCACCGCGACGGCCTCGACACCAGCGGCGACATCTGGCTCTATCGGCCGTTCACCCACAAGACGCAGTGGCGCGGGAAGAAGCTCGTGAAGGCGGTCCCCAAGATCGCCCAAGAGTTCTTGGTGCACCGGCTCGAGACGGAGACCGGCTACTTGTTCGATCCCGAAGAGGCCCGGGCCTGGGGGCGTGAGCAAGCCCGCAAGACGCGGGGCGAGCGGAAGACGAAGCTCTTCCGGTGCGAACAGAAGCGGCTGGAAGCGAAGAAGAGCAACCGACGCTGCAGCGGCTGCTATTCGGTCGGCGGGTACCGGACCGCGATTGCCCGCGCCACCGAACGCGCCCACGAAGCGAAGGTGCCGGTCATCCCGTTCTCGCCGAACCAGATCCGCCACGCGGCGGTCACCTGGATCGACGAGAACGTTGTCCACCCTGACGCGGCCCAAAAACTCGCGGGCCACGACAAGGCGACAACGACCGACATCTACAAGACGCGCCGGCCCGAGCGGCTGATCGAGCTGGCTCAGGCCGTCGACGCCGCCTTCTCGGGCAAGTAGCGGACCACCTTAGCGATCGGCTCTCCGCCCGCGTTGTAGCCCACCGCGAAGGACTCCGCACTTTCGGGCGGCAGCAGCTCCGCCAGAACTTCTTTGGTGCGGCGGTGAATCACCCGCCGCAGCGGCCTGGCGTCGACGACGACTTGCTCACCGCGCAGCACCGCAATCACTTTCAATTCCATGGTGTATTCTCCCTGCGCGCGCCTAAGAGATCACGCCGAGCACCGGCACGGGCGAATCCCGTTCCAGAGCGTCGTTCGGGAGGAATCGGACGAGGCCCAACAGACGGAGCTCGTTGATCTTGCCGCGAACCTCGTACTCGCTGGTGGCGTGTCCCTGCGCGCAGAGACGCCGCACGAGCTTGGCAGGGGTTGCAGTCGCTCCTACCTGCTCCGCTGCGGTCAGCGACTCGAGGATAGCGGCGTGCAACGGCCCGAATTTCCGCAAGCACTGCGCGGGGTCTTCAGGCTCAAAGGGGAGGGGAGGGGCGGCGGACCGCCGAGAAGGGTGACCGGCTCGAATCGCGCGACGCATGGGCTCATCTCCATGACAAAGGAACTGCTTCACCAACGTGGTTGCCCCCGGCGCCGCAGCGCCAGACGCTCCCGAAAAGAGCCCGCCGCCGGTCGGTTGGCGGTTCCTCTCCGAAGCTGGGTGTAGTGTACGAGCGTTTAGTTGTCGTGCAAGCGGCTGGGACGATTTTGCGCGGAGGCGCTAGCGAGTCGCGGGGATGACGGAGGGCTGTCACTCACGGTGGGACCGAGTCGCCCATCGTCTCGATCAGATCGTCGATCGAGCCGTCGTAGGCCAGCACGCCGCCCGACGGGACTAGCCCAACCCCGCGTCCGCCCCCGACTCTCGCAGGTCGTCAAGAACGGCGTGGTAGGCGAGGTTGCCACTCAGGTGCAGGGTGTAGTCGATGATTTCCAGCGACTCGTTGTAGACCGGTTGGTAGTACCAGCCGTTACAGACTCGGTTCGCCAGCAGCTTGTTGTCGCTGCGCTGACGCCAAAGCGGCGCCCAGAAGTTGTCGGTGTTCTGAGCGTAGAACCAGTTGACCGCTAGGCGGTTAGTAGTTGTTAGAAACTCGTTCGGCGGGAACGCCGAGTCCATCCACGGCTTGCCATCGGCGGGCGGGTCGTAAGGATCGGTGTCGTTGTTGCCCGCGTAGTCGAGGTAGGCGATGTTGACCACCGAAAAGTCCTCGGCCGGCGTCAGCCCCACGGGCCAGTTACAGACCGTCACAATTGGAATCTGGGGGTCGCCGCTGGCGTTATAGACACGCTGGGCGAAACCCTCATAGGCGTCCTGCACGATCACGCGGTCGGCGTCGTCGTACTCTGACGAAGGAGCGGAGATTTCGCTGACAGGGAACCCCGCTCCGCTAGGGTTAGCAACAATACTCCTGTCACCATCGGAGTCACGCAGTACAAAATAAAACGAGCCCATCAGGATCGGCCAGTAGCCGTCCTTGGTGCTCCAGGCGTTATGCCGACAGCCGAAGAGACGGCGATTAACACGCTCGGGAGCTAGGTAGTAAGGCGGGTCTAAGATTTCTCCGTTGAAACCAGAAGCCCCCTCCCCGGCGAAAACACTCAAGCCCCCCGACTCCCGCCACGGCTGCTTGGGCCCGAACGCCGAGGTGTAATCGCGGAAGAATCCAAACCCGTAAGCGCTGCCGCTACGGGAAACGGCGATCAGCGCCGAGCCCACCGCGTAGTTCAGCCCCTCCATTGGCGTCGGATAGAAACTGGGACTGTCCGCCCAGACGCCGCCGTAGGCGTAATTTCCTTCGTCGAATCCAACACTCGACGCCGCCGACAAGTGCAGCGTGACGGTTTCGGTGGCGTCTACCGGAGGCCGGTAGCGGCCCGCCAGTTCGCAGTCGATGACGTAGACCGCCGTGTCGCTGAGGTTAATCGTGAGGTCCTCTGCTGACCCCTCGGGCTCATCCTCGCCGCTCCAGTCACCGGTCGGGTAGGCCGGGATATTGGACTCTTTGCGGCTGGTGTCGAGCGTCATGCCCGGCAGGGCGGCCTTGCCGTGACAATACTGGCGGCTGAGTCCTTGTAGCACGCCGCTCTCGTAGTACGTCACGTTGGAGCATCGCGTCCACAGCCCCCACGGGAACGCGGTCGCCGAGAAGAACAACGGTTTCCACGCGCTCTCGGTCCCCTCTTCGACGTTATCCCACTCGGCCACCGTTGGGGTGGCCTGGTCGAGCGCGTAGTAGACGACGCGGTCGATGCCGCCCGGTAGGCGTCGCTCTTGGAAAGCGAAGTGCTCCGGTCCCACCAGCGTCTTGTACGCGACGCCGTTGCCCAGAGGCGGGCCCGTCCCGTTGGTGAAGAAGTGGCACAACTTGCGGGGGCTGTCCCAATGCTCCGGGTCGCCGTTGCGATCGTTCACCAGCCAGCAGCCCAGCAGCGTACACTCGTGGTTGCCGGGGTCGCTCTCTTGGGCGCCGGTCGTGTGGTCGCCCACCTTCACGAACGCCAGGCCGGCCCGCGGCGTCGTCGTCGCCAGGTCGTCCAGCGGCGCGAAGTGGAGTTGATAGACGACGATGCTCGCCTTGGCGGGCGCGAACCAACTGCCATCGGCGTATTGGCTCCCCGGAGAGCCGACGCAGCGGTACGTGACGCCCCCCTCGACGACGTCGGGGATCAGCACGCTGTCCGTCTCGTGGCGGACGCGCCAGACGTAGCGGCCCAGCGAATCGAACTCGACGTGACTGGGGTCGGTCACGAACGACGGCAGGCGGGTCGCGTAGCAGCCGCCGCTCCAGGCCGAGAGGCCCCACCAGCCGCCGGGGAAGTCGGCGGCCTGCGGGGGCGTGTTGCACGTCAGGCAGCAGAAGACGTCCACGCCGCTCAGCCCGAAGAACATCGACATGGGTCACGCGTCCAGCTTGGTGGCTTCGTCGTCGGTGATCGGCCGCCGGCAGCGGCCGGGCGAGGCGTACACCACGCCGCCGATTGTCGTGTACATGCAGAGGTGGGCGTAACGCTTCGCGGGGACGGCCGCGGCGTCGTCAACGATCTGAATCCGGAGCGGATTGCTGGGCGGGCTGTACCAGGTGTTGTAGGTGTAGCCGCCGCCGGTCAGGTCGAAGTAGATCACGCACTGCACCTCGTAGACGCCATCGGCCAGCGCCGAGCCGACGGTCTTGGTGATCGTCAGGCCGCTGTCGAAATCGGTCGCCGCGCCGGTGACCACCGTCACCGCGCCGGTGGACTGGTTGATCGCGTAGAGCAGCCCGTGCGTGTTGCTCGAGGGCGTGAACGTCGCCCCGCCGAACGCGATCGAGAAGCTCGGCGTATCGTCGTCGGTGACGTTGTCGACGCTGCTGCCACCCGTGTCGGAGGCCGCCTGCAGGTCGGGAGGATTTGGCTTGCCGTCGAAGTAGACTTGGCCGACGCCGTTGGAGTTGCTAGTCGGGTCCCACTCGTCGGCCGACCACAGGACAAGGGCCGCGTGCCCTGTCGAACCATTGTCGATCGCGACTCGGCAGAGCCCTCTCGAGATGCCGGCGAGCGATTGCGGCGTCGTGCTCCAAGAGCCGTCGCCATTGTTGGTGAGCGTCGTGTCGCCGTCGTTCGTCCAGGTGATGACGCTGCCTGTCAGCGCTCCGGTTGTTGGGTTGATCGCCTGCAGCGTGAGCGTCAGCAGCTCACCGGGGACGGCGCCTCTGCCGGCGAAAGCGGCCGATCCGGCGGCCGTGTCGAGCGTCGCGAAGCGGTTAAGGCCGCCCTCACCGATCGGGTAGGTGATCCGCGGCCCGGTCGGGATCGTGTCGGCGCCACCGTCGCAGCAGCCTTCGCCGCCAACGCCAAACGTAGCCAGGTCCCACAGCTCGGCGTCGATGAACTCGGCGTCGAGGTCGGCCGTGAGGCTGCTTGGCGCGACGCCTTCCTTCATCGGCAGCACGCGGCCCGTCCCGCCGCTCGTGATCTCGCCGTCGTCGTTGGCCGACTGGCCCGGCAGGTTGTCGTAGAGCATGCCACGCAACAGCGTGCTGCCGCCCCCGCCGCCACTAACTCCGATGAGAACCGCGCACTCCTGCTCGCCGGTCGTGGACAGCGTGCCGAGGATCTGCACGGGGCCTTCGGTCGCCGACTGCAGAACGGTTTCGCCCGCTGCTGGCGCGGCGAAGCGGTGGCTGGTGCTGGTGACGTTGACGAGGGCGACCGCCGCGCCGAGGGTTCTGGCGGGGCCGATGAGGTCGTCTTCGATCGGATCGACAAGGATCGCGAGGACGCCATCGCTGTACTCGTTCCCTTCGTACCAGAGGAATTCACGGTCGATCTCATCGAGCAGGCCCGCGCCGAGCTCGACAACGGACCCGCGAGCCAGGTCGGCGCCCGTCGTGTTCTGGACCTGCACGAGCGGTTCGGCGCCGCCCGCCGGGCTGCTGCTGCGGCCGAGGCGGATGTTCTTCTCGTACCACTCGGCGACTTCGCTGACGCTGTTGATCCAGCCCGCGCTGGTGGTCGGCGCCATCCCCGACGCCATCCCCGCGGTGACCTTGTCGTACTTGGACATGCGGCTACCAAGGGAAGACGGTCTGGAACCCGATCGGATCGTAGACCTGCTCGATATGCACCCGCCACGGGCGACGGGCCGCTGCTCCGCTGGCGACGGCGTTCTTGAACTCGACCCAGTACGCCTCGAAGCCCTTCTTAGCGATGTTGTTGATGTCGCCGAACGTGAGTCCCGTGCGGTTCTGCGACGCGGCGAACTGGTAGCCGACTTCGGCTTCGACGTCGGTCCCGTCCGATCCCGTGCTGCCGAGGAAGAGCAGCTCGCCGGGCTGGAAGCCGTGCCAGACGTCGCCGTTCACCGAGCCGGTCAGCCCGGAGAGGATGCGGGCATGCGTGATCGTGACCTGGCCGGAGGGGTGCTTGAAGTTGAAGTTCAGCTTGAGGACCGGCGAGACGATCTCGACTCCTTCAACGCCGTCCTTGGTGACGCCGATCGCTCCTTTGTGGTGATCGCCGGCGACCGTTCCCGATGCGTCGTAAGTCGCGATGTGCTGCTTCGCGCACTTGAGGTTGATCGTGCCGCCGGTCGTATCGAACGAGAACGTCGCCGTGCCGACCTCCTTGGTCCGCGGCGCGTAAGGAACGGTGACGATGTAGTTCGACCAGCCGTCCGGCTCGATCTGCAGGTCCTGGCGGAAGAGCGTCCCCGTCTGCCGCAGTACGGTGATCGGAGTCGCGTTCAGCGCATAGGCGCCCACGAGGTCGCTGCGGAACTCGCCGACGGCGCGGTACGTCTCCGCACGCGACTCGGGCAGTTCGTCGAACCGGAAGATAGCGGGCATCGGTCCTCCTTTATGCCCGTAGCGGCTGGTTCATAGCGCGGCGGTTCTTGCGGCCCTCTTCCTTGGTGACGCCGACTAGTTCCTCGAGCATGCCGAGTTGCTTCTTGGGAACGCTATCGCCCGCCGCGCCGCCGGCGCCGGCGAGGGCCGCCGCGTTGAAGCCGACCAGGACCTTTTCGTTGGCCTTGCCGGCCGCGGCCGCCATGTCGCGGATGTCGGGGATCTCCGACTTGTCGATGTCCGTGTTGGTGTCGCCCTTTTCGAACGGTTTGAGCTTCGGCAACGCGAAGCTTTCGGCGTTCTTGTTGAATTCCTCCTGATGCTTTTGGAACGCGTCGACCGTGTCCTGGGCGATGCTGTTGAGCTGATCCTGGAGCGACTTCTCGAGCGGGCCCATCTCGCGCTCGGCGATTTGTGGCAGCTCCTTGATCGCCGACTCGAAGCCGTCGGTGAGCGGCGTCCACGAGAAGTTGAACTCGCCGCCCGAGAGCAGCGACATCAGCGCGTCCCAGAACCCCGAGATGTTCGACCACATGTTGGTGAACACCGTGGCCGTCATGCTGCCGATGTCGAGGAAGATCTCCTTCCAATTGTCGAACAGCCACGACAGGTAGCCGGGGATCACCGTGCCGAAGAAGTAAACGACTTGGTTGCCGAAGCGGACGATTGAGAGTTGCGACGACACGGCCGCCATCTCGACGATCGACTGCCACTCCTTGAAGGAGAACGACACGGCCGAGAGCGTGCCCATGATGGCGTCTTGCAGGAAGCCCGTGAACGACGTCGTGCTTCCCGCCGCCGCTTCCCACCCCGAAGAGAAGGCGCCCACGACCGTCTCGAACAAGTAGCTGGTCACCTCGACGACGGCGTTCCAGGCGTCGACAATCATGCCGGTGATGGCGCCGGTGATCGGAGCCATGAACTCGTAGATGGCGCTAAAGCCCGACGCGACCGCCTCGACCAACCAGGCCGCCATATCGCCCGCGTATTGCAGGCCGCTGGCCCATTGTCCGCGGAACTGCTCGACCATCGCCGAGCCGGCAGTGACGACGCCGCGCGTGGCGCCGACGAGCGTGGTGAGGCCCGGCAGCAGCAGGTTGCCTAGCGACGCCGCCAGGTCGAGCATCGCCCCCTGGAGGCCTTTCCAGGTGTTCGCGAAGCCGTCGGCGGTCCGCGCCGCGTCGCCCTGCGCCGCGGTGGTGCCCCTCATGATCAGCGTCATGCGGAGCATCACCTTCTGCTGCTCGCTGATCTTGTTGGGGTCGAGCCCCTGGTTCATTGCCTCCTGCTTGAGCTGGGTGTCGTTGATGACGACGCCGTACTTGCGCATGACTTCGGCGGAGCCTGTCATGGCGGCCTGCAGGTCCCGCATCGCGTCGGCGTCGGTCTTGTTGTTGAACGACGCCAGGTCGTAGGCCAGCTTGGTGACCTGCTTGGACATCTCCTCGGCGGCGCCGGGCTCAAAGCCCAGCGGCACGAGCAAATCCTGCGACTCAGCGAGGAAGCTGGCGACCTCCTGCTTGCTGCGGCCAATCTCGGCGGCCAGGTTGTCGCCCCATTTCTTGACCTCGTCGGCCCGCTCGCCAAAGACCTCCTTGAACTTCGACATGGTCTCTTCGAGGTCGCTCGCCGACTTGATGGCGATGGCGAAGGAGATGCCACCGGCGGCGGCGACGGCCATCTTGGCGAGCGAGGAGATCGACATGAATGACTTCTTGACGGCCGCCATGCCGCCGTCGAACTGCTTCTTCCGCATCACCATCTCGACGAACGCCCGGCCGGCGCGGATGTCTTGCGACATGATGGGCTCCTGGGGCGGCTCGAGGGGGTGGGGGTGAAACGCGTCAGTGGGCCGGCGCGGTAGGCGAGGCCGACGTAGCTCCAAGGAACTCGGCTCGCGCGAGCGCCATGGCGATCAGTTCGCGGAGCGTCAGGCCGGCGGGGCTGACCCCGACGATCCCGGCGAAGCGGAGGCACTCCTGGACGGCATCAATCGGTCGAGCTTCTCCTGCACCTCCGCCGCCAGAGCTTCCATCACTTCCGGGTTGAGCACCTTGCCGAAGGTCATCTCCATGCCGGCGTCCGCTGCTTGGGCCTGTTTGACGTAGGCGTCGTGCATCAGCAGCATCCGGCCGCGGGAGAAATCCCGGATGACGGCCTCCATCGCCGCCTCGGCGCCCGCAATCGCGTCGCCGTCCATCGCTGAGAGGAAGTCGTCCTCGGTGACGTTCTTCTCACGCCGCTGGCCCGAGCAGAGGACGCAGACGACGCGGGCCATCAGGATCGGGTCGGCCTTGAGCCGCTGGTAGGGCATGTTAAAGCCGGTCTCGACGTCGCCGACGAAGAACTGGGGGTCGCAGTTTTCGCGGACGTCGCTGATCCGGCGGGCGTCGAGCGGCCCGACATGCCACTCACGCCGCTTCTTGTCCATGAACGTCTTCATAACTAGGGGGTTCCGTCTTGCAGCACCCCGATCTTGAGCGTCGCCGCGCTGGTGGTGCTGCTGTTGCTGATGGTCCCCTTCGTGATCGGGTTACCAGTGAAGGGGTTGGTGTCGCCGCCGCTGATATTGAACGGCCGCGGGTAGTTGCCGGTGAGCGTGAAGCCGGCGATCTCGTTGTCGCTAGCGTCTTGCAGCGAGAGACGGCCGCGCGACGTCGCCGACGGGTCGACGAAGTTGAGCTCGATGCCGACGAGCACCGCGTTGTCACCGTCGATCGCGATGGCGATCTCCTGCTGCTCGGACAGTACTAGCGCCGTCGTTGCGACGGGCAGGTTGTCGCCAGTGCCGGAGTTGTCGGCGCCGATCGGGACGGTGTTGCCTGAGACCGTGCCGACGGTGACGCCGAAGCGGGCGCCGCCGCTCCAGTAGATGTCGACTACCGAGCCGGTCGTGATGCCGTGGCCCGCCGCCATCGTCACGCTGCCCGTCTCGTTGTCCGTCCGCGTGGTGAGCGTGCCGGCGTAGCCAGGCGGGATCGAGGGGTCAAACCCGGTGGCTTGGTCGGCGGTGAGAGCGAACTGCTTGGTGATCGAGACGCCGCCGATGCTCATGGCAAGCGAGAGAGTTCCTGTCGCCATTTTTGGGATCCTTGCTTACCGCGACGGTGTGAGAGAGAAAAACAGCCCCTTCGCTGTCTACTCGCGCGAGATCGGCTCGCGGCCGTAGCTGCGGGTGGGCTCGCAGGTGAAGGTGCGGACCTGCTCGCCGTCGAGCGGCCACGGGTCGCTGGCGCTGATGTTGAAGTCGGCGTTGAATCCTTTGCCCGCCGCGTGGTCCTTGCCCCGCAGCGCGACGCCGGCGCCGTTGGCGGCGGCCTGCATCAGCGTTTCGAGGGAGACGTCGGTCGCGTCGTTGACCATCGTGAACTCGAGGCCGATGATCCGCGACGTGACGTTGGAGGTCTCGATCGGCGGGGCGCTGCTGTCGCCGCGGACGGTCGTCTTGCCGCGATTGACGCCGTGCTCCGTCTTGATGTCACGGATATTGGTCAGCTGCGTCGCAGCGGTCGCGCCCGCCACTCCGATGAAGAGGCGGCCCTCAAAGCCCATCTTGA
Organism: Pirellulales bacterium; assembly: GCA_041741515.1. Taxonomy (GTDB): domain Bacteria; phylum Planctomycetota; class Planctomycetia; order Pirellulales; family Lacipirellulaceae; genus Botrimarina. The sequence goes on from JBGSJY010000071.1 coordinate 38,073, forward strand.
CGTTGGAAGTTTCCCAGGGCATGTCAGCCTCCTAGTGATCCAGAGAAATACTCGCCGAAGCGGTGGGCGTTCTTCTTCAGGGCGGGCTCCATGAACGGCCGCGGGTCGAAATGCTCGCCGAGGTAGGCGCCGCCGAACTCGTGGGCGCGGCCTGACTGGCCGACGACCGACTGCACAGGGCCGACGATGGCGACCTGCTTGGGCTTGTCCGCGAAGTAGCGGATGGCGGTGCGGAGGTTCCTGCCGCCACGGCCTCGGGTGTGCGGGGGGCGGCCGACGGGCGACTTGGTCTTGGACGCCTTAATCGACGCTTTGGCGAACGCCATGATGACGTAGGCCGCGTGCGTGATGCTGCCGAACACCTTGCCCGATATGAACATGCCGGTCTCGACGTCGCGGAAGCGGTCGAGGCGGACGTCGTACTCGACTCTGAAGTCACTCATGACGGGGCTAGGGGCGGCTCAGGTTGGCGGTGAAGGTGGTGCGGACGATCGACGTGAACTGGCGCAGCTCGCGGAGGTGGTCTTTCCAAGGCGCGACGATCGGATTGGTCTCTTTCCAGGCGGCGTTGTCGTACTCGCGAAGGCGGATCTTGAACAGCGACAGGAAAGCGGCTTGGTGAAGTTTCAGCAGGGCGTCGATCTCGCGGACGTCGATCCTGCCGGTGCTGGTGATCTGTGTCTCTTTGCCGAATCGTTTGCGGATGGCGACGTCAACCGGAACGTGGAAGCCGAGGACTCCTTGCGCGACGTGGGCGATCTCGACCTCGGTGGTGTGAACGACAATGTCGAGTTGGGGGCGGTCGCTGGGTTCGATCTGCCAGGCGCCGTTCAGCTGCAGGTCCCACTCGGCGTAGGACCGCTCGATGATCGGGTTCTCGGGGAGCTCGATGGCGTTGAGCTCGGATTCGACCGCCTTGCCGATGCGGACCGTGACGGCGTCGGGGAACTCGTCGCTCATTCGATCTCGTCAACCAGCTTGGTTTGGATCTGCCACACCGAGCCGTCGACCATCTGCTCGACCGCGTGCAGGTTGGACTCCGACGGCATCACTTCGTACTCAAACGTTTTGCCGAGGAAGGGGCGGAGGATTCGGTCGCCTTCGCGCGGCGTCACGCTCAGCGCCGCGACCGGGATGTGCCAGGTGACCTCGCGGTTGGCGGTGGCGAACCCTTCGGTCTCATCGACGTTGCTGACCGACCCCGAGGGGATAGCCGCGATCTCGCTGTACTCGGTCACCCCCTGGACGTAGGTCACCGGCTCGGCGAACTCGTCGGTGTTGAAGAACACGTCGGTAACGTCGCTGGCGATCAGGTCTCGAAGGCTCATGCTTTAGAGGGGCCGGCGCGGCCCTCACGGAACCACGCCGGCTGTCCCTACCCCAAATCCAAGGTTCTCAAGACTCGCCGTAGGCCCACTCGTACTGGCAGCCGAACTGGGCGATCGAGACGCTCGGCACGCCCGTGCCCGAGGCCTTCTGCAACTGAACGAACGGCTGCACGTTCTGGCCGGCCGAGATGCCCGACAGGTCGAACTTCTGGGTTTCGGCGACGCGCTCGCCGTCGATGAAGAACCGCACGTCGGCCAGGCCGTAGGTGAAGTCCATCAGGCACTTCTTAAAGACGCTGCCGAGCGTCTTGCCGGTGGCGACGTCGTCCTTGTTGGTGACGTTGTCGTCGCTCTCGACCACGACCCCCGAGGTGCTGGCGGACCCTTCCAGGCGGAACCACGAGGCGATCTGCACCGAGTCGGGCGTGTCGTTCTGGGCCGACGCCAAGCCGGCGACCAGGGTCGTTGCGGCGTCGATGCCGCCGACCTTGAGGATCCACCACAGGTGCTGGATCGACGCCAGGTCGTAGATCAGCACGTCGTTCTGATACGCCGTGACGATCTCCGCTTCGCTGGTGGCGGCGAGCGTGAGCTTGAGGCCCTCGTCGGTCGTTACCAGATAAGTCGGCGCGCCGGCCGCGCTGGTGTCCTTGACGGTCCAGCCGTTCTGGCCGGGGGTCGTCGACAGCACCTGCGCGCGGTCGAAGTTGTCGATGAAAGTCCGTACGCCGCGAGCGATCATGATTGGTCTCCTGAATAGGGCTCCGGTTTGGCTACCGCCGACGGGGCGGTTCTCCTTCGCCTCAGCTGGTTGGTTCGGCCGGCGGGTCCGCGGGCGTCTCCGAGGGCCCCGCTTCGAGTTGCCGCTTCGCTTTGTCGATCGTCTCGAGCTCGTCGACGATCTCGTCACGCCGCTTGCGGAGCGCGTTCACGTGCTCGTCCAGCGGATCGAGCTCCTCATCCAGAGCGGCGAGCGTGCCGCGGAGCGTCGGCTCCCTTTGCACGATCGCCTTGAGTTCGTCGCGGTTCATCGGTGGATCCTTGTGACGGTGGTTTCCTCAGCAGCACAAAGCCCCGAGCGGGGCCGCGCGGCGGGGTTAGCGCCGCGCGGCGGCTAGGCTCAGGCCGCGCCCTTGTGCTTCTGGATGCCGCGGAAGTCGATCGCACGGGCCGCGTAGGTCTGCACGATCGTGAAGTGCTGCGACATCGTGCCCGGGTCCATCCACTCGTGGGTGAGCGGAGTCTCCTGACCGGCGAGGAACGCCAGCTCGATCGTGTCCACCCGGTTCGGCAAGGCGAACAGGTACCAGGCCGTCAAGCTGTCCAGATCGAGAAGCGGCTCGATGATCGGGGTCAGCGTGCGGCTGGTGTTGAACACGGCCGCGTTGCCTCCCGAAGCCGGGTCGGCGCCGGAGTAGACCTGCTTGAGGATCGTCTCTTCGAGGTCCGTCGGGCCGACGATGAAGTACGGCTCGATGTTGAGGATCTCGTCGGACTCCTTGCCGTCGGCCGTGTTGAGGCCCCGCATCTTCCGCATCTTGGCCTTCATGGCGCCGATGCTGGCGTTCGTCGGCGTCGCCGAGCCGGTCGTGTAGTTCGACCGGAACCGGCGGCCCGCCGGGGTCTCAAGGATCAGGGTCTGGCCGTCGGCCATGACCGGGTTCTTGAGCATCGCCTGCCACGCGACGTAATTGACCGTGCGGCCCGCGGCGTCGCCCATCAGCTGCGGGCGGCGGCTGATCGCGTCCAGATCGTCGTTGACGATCAGCTGCCACGAGAACGACAGCTTCTCGGCCCGCGCCTCGACCGCGTAGGTCTCGGCCTCGTTGGAGAGCTTCGCCTCCTCGGGCTCGGTGTTGTCGACCCAGATCGGCAGGTTCTGGGCGGCGCCGAGCTTGACGCGGCGGATCTCCTTGAAGTCCTCGACCGAAGCGGCCTGCCGCATCGGGCCCCGCCAGGTTTGCGGAGCCTCCTCGTAGCCCGCCAGCAGGGTCTTGTTGACCGCGTCGCGGGTGATCTCCAGCAGCGAGCCGGTGGTGTGGATCGCCGCGTAAGACGCCCGCGGGGCGCCGTAGCCCATCGCCGCCATCGCCCGCTCCGGCTTCGCCATCTGGCTCACCCGCTCGCGGTCGTAGCCGTCGATCACGAGGCACTCGGCCGCGACGTCGCTGAGCGACATGCGGGCGAACTTCTCGTGATCCTTGGCGCGCTTGGCGACCGGGAAGTGCTTCTCGAGCACGTCGCCGGCACGGGCCTCGACGCGCTCGTAGCGGCCGTCGATGTTGACGAGCTTCGAGCAGGTCGGGGTGAAGTTGCCGAGGGCGCGAACCAGGACGCCGTCTTTGAGCGCCGCGAGGTGGCGATCGCGGGGCTGGTTGGCCGGCATGTGGATGTGGACGCCGCCGGTGTTCGGGGCGCCTTCCTTCTTGGCGGCGGTGATCTTCTCGCGGACCGCGTCGATGCCGTCTTCCTGCAGGGCGACGAGTTGATCGACCAAGCCGGTCGGGACCGAGTCGCCGAAGGCCAGCGAGACGTTCGCTTCGACTTCCTTGCGGAAGGCGGTCTTAGCCTCGGCGCGCTGCTTGTCGCGGGCGTCGATCGCCGCGAGGATCTCCGCGACCGTGGCGCCGCCGCTATTGGTCGGCTGGTTCACCGGCTGCGTCGGCGGCGTCGGCTGCGTTACGGGCGTGGTCGGCTGCGTCGTGGCGGCCAGCTTGCCGTAGTTCTCGTTGAGCCAGGCAAGGGCTTTGGAGTCGTCGTAGTCCGCGGGCATGCCAACGGCGACGCACTTGGCGCGAAGTTCCTCATTCATCTTGGGTTCCTTATCGGGAGGATTACTCGGGCCATCGCCCTGGTTGGTGCCTGCGGAAGCGGCCACACGGAGGTCGTGCGCCGCGTCGAGCTTCTGCCGCATTTCGATCAGTCTGTCGGCAGCCGCGGCCAGCTGATCGCCCGAGACAGGGATGGGTCGGAAAGCGGCTTCGGCGCCGTCGGGCGTGACGTGCGGCTTGACGCTCTTGAGGTCGTCCACCGCATCGATGAAGCCTTCGGCGAGCGCCTCGTCGGCCGTCATCCAGTTGTCGCGCTGGAGCATCGCCGTCATGTCCTCGATGCTCTTGCCGGTGCGATCGGCGTAGGCCATCGCGAGCAAATCGTCGGCGTTGCCGAGCAGCTTGACGTAGTCCTCCAGCTGGCGACGCGTGCCGAAGGCGAAGCCGGCGGCGGAGTGAACCATCCAGTGAGCGTTCTTCGCCATGCGGACTTCGTCGGCCGCCATCGCGATCAGCGTCATGGCGCTCGCGGCGACGCCTTCGACGATCGCCGTCACCTTGCCCGGGAAGCGGGCGATCATGTTGTAGATCGCCGTCGCTTCGAAGACGTCGCCGCCGCCGGAGTTCATCCGCAACCGCAGCTCCTGGACGCCGTGCAGGTTGTTGAGCGCCGTGTCGAAGCCAATCGAGTTGATGTCTTCCTCGAACTGGCTGACGTAGCCGTAAAGGAGGATCTCCCCGACCGAGCCATCGGCGATCCGGGTGACGATCGCTTCGGGGGCTGAGTTGCGTAGCTCGCGGCGCTTGGTGCGTTGTGCCGGGCTGGCGGCCATCGGGCGGCCGTACACCGCGCCGCTGATCGCCGGCCGGACCTCGGCGCGGACGCGACGCGGATCCTCAGCCTTGGGGGCCTGCTTGGCGTCGCTCTTCGGCTTCTCGTCGATCGGCTTGGTCATTTGCGGTAGGCGGCGTTGAGAGTGGCGAAGCCGCCGCGGACGAACGGCGGCAGCTTCTCGGAGTTGTTGTCGAGAGCGGCCGGGTCGGCGTTGTGACCGTCGGGGTTGGCCGGCTCCTCGCCGGTTGGGGGCGGGTTCTCGGGGGCGGCGGGCGCCGGCTTGATGCCGAGCGCCTCTTGCCAAAACTCCTCCGGCAGACCGAGCTCGTTGCAGTAGTCAATGAACTCGTCGTGCTCCTGGACGAGCTCGCGCCAATCGCGGCCGACCTGAGCCGCTTCGCGCTGGATGCTGCTGATCCGGGCCTTGATACGGAGGTCCGCGGCGCCGGCGTCGTCACGCGGGTTGATGCTGCGAGCGACGGGCCCTTGCCAGTTGGCTTCGAGGTAGTCGCTGCGGCGCTGGATGAAGTCCTGCTTGGTGAAGCCTTCGATGTCGTCGAAGAGGCCCATCAGCACCGCGGTCGTGATGACGGTCTCGTAGACCCGGTTGCAGAGGCCAAACGCGAGCCAGTCCTGCAGCTCTTCAATCTCCGGCCAGGTGTCGTTGTCGGCCGATCGCTCGGAGCTAAAGCTCGACTGGCGGTAATCGCCGGTCAGCGTGCTGGACTTGGTGCCGGGCATCGCCACGGCTTCGCCGCGGACGAGGTGGTTGATGAAGCCCTCGGCGTTCGGGTTGGGCCGCGCCGGGTTGATCGTCTCGAACGCGCCGTCGCGGCCGAGGTTCAGGAACATGCCGGGCTGGAGTCGCATGATCGGGTTGCCGGCCGGGTCGGTGAAAGCCCCGTCGGCTGCTTGATCGCCCTGGAGGCCGAACGGACCTTGCCCTGTGCCGCGCCGGTAGCCGGCGACAAAGCAAGCGCCCATCTCGGCCGAGACCAGCTCCGAGTGCTCGTAGCTGCGGCGGTCGTCGGCGGTGACCAGCGTCGCGCCCATCCACGGAGCGCCCAGCAGTTGATCGATGTCCTCCTCGGCGAAGAGGTGGCCCATGTCGGCAGCGGAGACGAAGACCGACTCGGTCTGCGCCGAGTTGAGGGCGTCGACGCCGCCCTTCAGGACGTAGTAACCGACGACCCGGCCCTCGTCGTCCAGCTTCAGCCCGTTCCAGTCGGCGCCGCCATGCTTGGAGCGATCAAGGCAATCGACGTGCATGAACTGGATCGTCAGCGGGAGCGACAAACCCCGCTTCCGCTGCTCGGCAACCGTCATGACGTGGAAGCGGAACAGCAGGCCGCCGCTCAGCACGACGTTCTGCAGGCCCGTCTTGCAGTTCTGGGCGAACGTCGCACCGCCGAAGCCGGGCTTCCCTCGGTAGTCGCACTCCAGACACCACTGCTTCCAGATGGTGCGGGCCCGTTTGCGGAACTCGACGTGCGGAGTTCCGTCAACGCGAACGGACTGTGGCTGCGGGATCAGGCCGCGGCCGACGACCTTCGACTTCAGATTGCGGATGATCTTCCGGGCTTGGGCGCAGTTGCGGTACAGCATCCACGAGCGCCAACGGAGCACGTCGATCTGCTCGCGGGGGATCGCGTTTTCGCGGTAGCTGCCGTTGGTGAGGTACCCCTTGAGGCGATCGTGCTTGCCCGCTTCGTAGCCGCCCGACCCGGCCGAGAAGAGCTTCTGCATCGAGCGGTGCTGCTGCGCGTGGGCGCTGGAGACCTGGAAGGCCTGCCGGTGCGCGGCCCGACTCGCCGCCCACTTGGGGCTGACGACGGAAATCAGCTTGTCGAGCGATTCGCCGATCATTGGAGGGGGTCGATCATCCCGAGGGAGCACATCGGGCCGCTGTTCTGCAATCGGTTCAGCAGCTTGTCGCGAAAGTCCGTCAACTGCTGGAGCTGGGCCCGCTGCTGCGAGCGCTCCGCGACGGAGTAGCTCTGCGACTTCATGCAGGCGAAGATCGCCTCGTTGGTCGCGTCAAGCAGTTCTTGGTCAGACGCTGACATGCGGGCGATCGTCGCCCTAACGGCGAGAATCGCCGATGCACACTTTGCACATTGGTGCAGAGTGGCTAAGAAAACCGCCGCGTAGGGGGCCGAGAGAACGCGGCGGCGCCGGGGGTGGCGTTGGGCGCCGCGGAAGGGGGCCAAGCAGATTGCTGGCGAGATAGACGCTAAGGCCTGTGCTGCCGAGACGTTTCACTTCTCCGCAGATTTGACGGCGTCGGAATCAACCCTCGGAGTGTCGGGCCGACGCAGGTTTGAACGGTAAGCCAAGGCTCCAAGAGCGGGATGATCCGGGATCGTTCTCGGCCCGCCTGCGCCGTCAGATCGACTGCCACCGACAGCGACCGAGGTCTGCCCGGCGGCGCACGACCTCAGCGAGTTCGCCCGAAGGCCAAAGTCCGCGAGGGTGAGGCAACCGCCAGCTCGAAGGATTCGCCCGTATTGAAGGCGGTCGTTCGGACCCTTGCAGATACGCAGCGATGGAAGCTGGCCGCGGAGCATCGGTCTCCACAGGACCGCACTCAACCAAGGGTCTGGAAGAACTTCACCTACGAGAAGGAGATCCCCAGCTGATTGAGGCCGGTTGACGAGAGATCCTGGCCATTCTATATTTCGTCGCATGGCGATTTATGGTAATCGAGTGTCATCGGCATGCGCGAGTTGATTGCTGTCACCAAAGCCCTCTCGGACGAAAGCCGTGTCCGCGCGCTGGGGCTGCTGCGCGACCGCGAGCTGTGCCTCTGCCAGATCGTCGAGGTCCTGGCGCTGGCCTCCTCGACGGTGTCCAAGCACATGTCGGTGCTCCATCAAGCACGGCTAGTCGAGTCGCGTAAGGAAGGCCGCTGGGCTTATTTCCGCCTCGCCGCAGAGGACTCGCCGGCAGAGGCCAAACAAGCCTTGGAGATGGTGCTCGCGAGCCTCGCCCGCGACAAGCAAGCCAAGGCCGACCAGCAGGCCCTCAAGGTGGTCCTCAGAATGCCCCCCGAAGAACTCTGTCGCAAACAGGCGAGTTGCAAATGCTGAAGGTGCTCTTTCTCTGCACGGGCAACTCCTGCCGCAGCCAGATGGCTGAGGGCTGGGCCCATCACTTGAAGTCGGACGTGCTCGAAGCTTACTCGGCCGGCGTCGCCACGCACGGCATGATCCCGCACGCAGTGGCCGTCATGGCCGAGGCGGGCGTCGATATCACGCCGCAGCACAGCAAGCACGTCGATGAACTAGCGGACGTGGAGTTCGACTACGTCGTCACGGTCTGCGACAACGCGGCCGAGTCGTGCCCGGTCTTCCGGGGTTCTGCGAAGGTGATGCATCGCCCGTTCGACGATCCGCCACGACTGGCGCGCGAAGCGGCGAGCGAGGAAGAGGCTCTAGGGCATTACCGGCGCGTCCGTGACGAGATCCGCGACTACGTTGCGACGCTGCCTCAAGCATGGAAGGGGGCTGAGGATGGCAACTGAAGCCGACATAGCCTACGTCGCGCCGGCCTGCCCGCGGGGGCGGCTTGGGTTTCTCGACCGCTTTCTGACGCTGTGGATTTTTCTAGCGATGGCCGCCGGTGTCGCTGCCGGCTATTTCGTGCCGGGGGTCGAAACCTTCATCAACCGCTTCCAGGTCGGCACGACGAACGTCCCGATCGCGATCGGTCTGATTCTGATGATGTACCCGCCGCTGGCGAAGGTGCGCTACGAAGAACTCGGCGACGTGTTCCGGAATTGGAAAGTGCTCGGATTGTCGCTGGTGCAGAACTGGCTGATCGGGCCGGTGCTGATGTTCGCGCTCGCGGTCCTCTTCCTCCGCGATTACCCCGAGTACATGACGGGCCTGATCCTGATCGGCCTGGCTCGCTGCATCGCGATGGTGATCGTCTGGAACGAGTTGGCGAAGGGCGACTCGGAATACGCCGCGGGCCTCGTGGCGTTCAACAGCGTCTTTCAAGTGCTGTTCTACAGCCTCTACGCGTGGGTCTTCATCACTTGGCTCCCCCCCAAACTAGGCCTCGCCGGCAGCGTCGTCCCGATCGGCATGGCCGAGGTAGCACAAAGCGTGTTCATCTACCTCGGCGTCCCATTTATTGCCGGCATGCTGACTCGCTTCATTCTGCTACGGGCCAAAGGCCGCGAGTGGTACGAGCGTGAATTCATTCCGCGCATCAGCCCGCTAACATTAGTCGCGCTGCTGTTCACGATCTTCGTGATGTTCAGCCTCAAGGGGGATCAGATCGTCCGCATCCCCGGCGACGTGGTGCTGATCGCCGTGCCGCTGGTGATCTATTTCGTTGTTATGTTCCTCGTGAGCTTCGTGATGGGCCGCCAGATCGGCGCCGATTACTCGAAGACCACGACACTCGCGTTCACTGCCGCCAGCAACAACTTTGAACTGGCGATCGCCGTCGCGGTCGCCGTCTTCGGCATCAATTCGGGGGCCGCGTTCGCCGCGGTAATTGGTCCGCTGGTAGAAGTCCCCGTGATGATCGCGCTGGTGAGCGTCGCCCTCTGGCTACAACGCCGCTATTTCGGCGCCGAAGAACTACAAGGAGAGAAAAGTGTCTGACAAGAACTCGATTATCGACCAAGTCCGTACGCAGTATTCCGCCGTCGCCACGCGAGGGCTGTCGAGCGACCACGCCGGCGTGAAGGCCGTTGCCGAGGCCTTTGGCTACTCGGCCGAGGAACTCGCTTCGATACCCGCCGAGGCGAATATGGGCCTCTCGTGCGGCAACCCCACCGCGACCGCGCGCTTGCGGGAGGGCGAAGTCGTTGTTGACCTCGGCTGCGGCGGCGGACTCGACGTACTGCTAGCGGCTCCGAAAGTAGCTCCGACCGGCAAGGCGATCGGCATCGACATGAGCCAAGAGATGATCGACCTCGCCCGCCGCAACGCCGCCAAGAGCGCCGTGGAGAACGTCGAGTTCCACCTCTCGACAATCGACAAATTACCACTGCCGGACGCGACGGTCGATTGCGTCATCAGCAACTGCGTGATCAACCTCGCCCCCGATAAGGGCGCCGTGCTGAGTGAGGTCTTTCGCGTGCTCAAGCCCGGCGGCCGCGTTGCGGTGAGCGACATCGCCCTCAAGCAGACACTTCCCGCCGAGGTCGCCGCCAACCTGTCGGCTTACGTCGGTTGCATCGCGGGCGCGATCCCCATCGAAGAGTACCGTCAGACGCTCCGCGACGCGGGCTTCGACGCGGTGGAAGTGATCGACACTGGGGTCGACCTCAACGCCTACGCCAAGGCCGAAAACGCCGCCTGCTGTGTCCCGGCGCCGGCGGAGGGTGGTCTACCAGTCATCGAACTAGGCGGCTGTTGTGGCGCCCCCACGCCCGCCGAGACCTCAGAGATCCACAGCCAGCTCGCCGACCTGTTGACTCGCTACAACGTCAATGAATTCGCTGCGAGCGTCCGGATCTTCGCCGTCAAACCTTCCGGTTGAAATGACAACAGACCTACTCGGCTCGAAAAACGTCTTGATCCTCTGCACTCGCAACTCAGCCCGGAGCCAAATGGCGGAGGGTCTGCTGCGGGCGAAATCCGAAGGTCAGCTGGAGGTCTTTAGCGCCGGCCTCCGGCCCGATCGCGTTCACCCTCTTGCCGTCGCGGTGATGGACGAGATCGGGATCGATATCTCTCGGCAACGGTCCACGGACCTACGCGAGAATCTGGGCCGATTGACCGCCCACTACCTCATCATTGTCTGCTCGAACGCGGAAGAGAATTGCCCTCGGCTTTTCCCCGGCGTGGGCGAACGTCTGTTCTGGCCGTTCGATGACCCGGCGGCGACCGAAGGGGACGACGACGAGAAGCTGGAGGCGCTCTGGCGGGTGCGAGATGAAATCGACAAATGGCTCGATGACTGGCTCCGCGAGCTTGAGACCTAGACTCCCGTCGCCGCCTCCGCGGCAGGCGCCAAAACGAACTCACCAGACAGCCGCTCGACACGATCCAAGGTCTTTGTTCTACCTTCAGGCTGCCAGGGCGTTCACGGTGAGCCCCACGCCGATCAGGATGAACACGGTCCCGGTGCCGAGACGCGCCCACAGTTCGAGTCGGCCCGTCGCGCTGAAGGCCTTCTCCATCGCCTTGGCGCCCGTTGCGATCAGCAGCGCAAACACGATCACCGGCAGGGCGGTGCCGACGCCGTAGACCAGCGGCAACAGCACCGGCGACCCGGCCGAGACCGACGCCATTACGCTGCCGAAGAAGAGGGCGGCCGAGGTGGGGCAGAACGCTAGGGCGAACAGCGCGCCCAGCAGCACCGTCCCGGCGGCGCCCATCCGTTCGGCGCGGCTGCGCAATCCTTCCGAAACGCCGGGGCCCGAGAAGTTCAATTGCAGCAGGCCGACGAGAAACATTCCCACAACAATCAGCATCGGCCCCAGCAGGGCGTGGACATAGCGCTGAAGGAACATCGAAGCCCCCGACGCCGAGAGCGCTGTGTTCACCAGCAGCGCGGCGAGCAGCACGTAGGCCAAGACACGGCCGAGCGTGTAGAGCGCTCCGGCGGCAAGCACACCCCCGCGATTATCCGTGCGACGGCCGATGTAGCTGATGGCGGCGATGTTCGTCGCCAAGGGACAGGGGCTGATCGACGTGAGCACGCCGAGCCACAGCGCGGTCGCGGCGCCAAGGGCGAGTTCGTTCATCATGTGCTTCCTTTCAAACTCAGGGCTAACTCGCGTTGAGCTTTATTCGACTTTAGCGCTTTGGGCGTCGATCACGCCGGTGACGACGTACTCCCGTAAGGCGTCAGGCTTTCCCACCAGGGCCCAAACCTTGGCTAGCTTGGTTGCGTGCACGGGCTTGTGGTTCAAGACACGGATCGCGACGAGCGTCGGCATCGTCACCTTGTAACGACTCACTTCGGCGGCGCTGGCAGGGTCTTGGAAATCGACGTACCGGAAGACGACCGTTCCGGAATCGATCCCCGCTGCGAAGGCTTCGGTGACAGCCTCCTCGGCCAACGAGCCAACGCGTAAGCAGGTGGGGCAACGCTGCGCGCGGTGGAAGTAGACCATCTCTAGGCGGTCGGCTGCCGGCTCGACGGCTGCTGGCGGCGCCACGACGAGCTGAGCCGCGAGGGCCAACCCGGCGCACACGAATGCGGAGGCAACGATGAGCGTTTTCATGGCAAGGGTTCCTCGGTTAGGGCTGCGCCTGACATCGGGAATGCGAGGGCGGCCGTGGTTTCTTCGGTGACATAGTCCTTCAACTGGGTCTCGTCGCCGACGAGCTCCCAGACGCGGTCGAGGTTTTTCGACCAGACCTCGTCGCCCGCCGCGAAGCGGACGAGCACCACCGAGGGGGCGACCAAGTCGTATTGAGTGGCGAAGTGGGCGTGCTCGGGCCGCTCATAGTTCACCACGCTGAGTCGGAGCACTCCTTCGGCAAGCTCCTCGGCGAAGCGGTCTTGCAGCGCGTCGTGCGTGCCCGCCTCGATCGACCGGCAGGTAGGGCAGCGAACGTCACCGTGGAAGTAGTAAGCGACGAGCCCGTCGCCAGCTGCGTTGCCCGTGTCGTCCTCAGCAAGTTGTCTCGCCGAAACATCACGCTGGACCTGCCGGGCAACGAGCGTCACGGCCGACAACAGGGCGAAGCCAAGCAGAGCGACGGCAGCGAAACGCTTGGCGTTCATGCTTTGGTCCCTGCGGCGGCCTGCGCTTGCAGCAGCTTGGCGACTTCATCGGCGCTCGGGACGCGACCGACGACCTTCACTTCGTCATCGATCACCAGCGCGGGAGTCGACATGACCCCGCAGGCGACGATGTCATTGATGGACTCTACTTTTTGGACATCGGCTTCGATGCCAAGCCCGGCGACGGCTGTATCGACGCTCGCTTTCATGGCGACGCATTTCTTGCAGCCGGTGCCGAGGATCTTGATCGTGGTCATGATGACGCTACTCCGTATTGAGAGGTTAGTGAGCAGAAGCCGCGACAGTGACTGGCGCCGCTGAGAGCGTTGGCGTCGAGGCAATCGCTCCGAAGCCCATCCCCGCGACGGTGGCCATCACGACAACCAGAGCGACAAAGGCGGCCGTTTTCTTCACGCCGACAACGCTGCGGATCACCAGGATGCTGGGGAGCGAGAGCGCCGGTCCGGCCAGCAGCATCGCTAGCGCGGGTCCCGGGTGCATGCCGCTCCGCATCAAGGCTTCGAGGATCGGCACTTCGGTGAGCGTGGCGAAGTAGAACAAGCAGCCGACGACCGACGAGATGAAGTTCGAGGCGAGGCTGTTGTCGCCGACGAGGGCTGCGACTTGCTCTTCGGGAATGAGCGCGCCTAAAAAGCCGACAACAAACACCCCCCCGAACAGCAGCGGGACAAGCAACTTCGCGAAGTCCCAGGTGGACGCCATCCACTCGTCGATCGCCGGGCGGTCGAGCCAGGCGAAGGTCATCACTAGCACCAGCGCGCCCATCGCCCCCGCCAAAGTCCAGCGGTTCTGGTGGATGCGGGTCACCCAGGTGTCCACGTCCTCGATGCTTGCGACATCGGTCTTGGCGAGCCGGACAACCGCTCCCAATTCATGACCGAGCGCCGCCTCTTTCAAACGCAGGTCATAGCTCCCTTCGGTCTCGTATTGCAGCGTGGCGGCGAAATGCTCCCCGCTCGCCATCGCGACGTTCTTATCGCCGGGGTTGAACCAGTCGCTGAAGATAAGGAACGCGAACATGGCCGCCAGCAGCGAGGCGTTCTGCCATAGGGGGCGACCCGATGAAGTCGGGTCGGGGAGCGCGAGCGTCGCGGCCGAACGGTCTTCCTCGCTCTTGCGGAACCAGAGGGCCATCAACAGGCCGATCACCACGCCAAAACCCATCGCTCCGATGACACGGGCGACGCCCAGCTCGAAGCCCAGCACGCGAGCGGTGAGAAAAATCGCCATCACGTTGATCGCGGGGCCGGCGTACAGGAAGCAAGCCGCGGGCCCGAGGCCGGCGCCGATGCGGTAGATGCCCGCAAACATCGGCAGCACGCTGCACGAGCAAACGGCCAGCACCGTCCCGGAGATCGACGCCACCGAGTAGGCCTCGAACTTGTTGGCCTTGGGGCCTAGATGCTTGAGGACGGACTCCTTCGACAAGAAGGTGGTGATCGCCCCCGCGATAAAGAGCGCAGGGACGACGCAAGCGAGCGTGTGGTTGCGGGCGTACCACTGCAACAAGAGGAACGCTTCAACGATCGCCCGCGTGACCTTCGCCCCCGCCGCGTCGGGTTCGGCGAATCCGGGCGTCGCGAGCGGCACGAAGTAAGCGAAGAGGAAGACTCCCAACATCGCCGCAAAGATTTTAAGTTCGCGTCCCATGACGCACCTCGATTCTTATTTGCACAAACGTGCAACAATGGGGGTAAAAAAACGCTGCTGCTTCAGTTCAGCACCTTCAATTGATGACCAACCTTGCTCCGGACCACCGACTCGATGCAGCCAAACAGTCCGGTAAGGCATTTCACACGCAGCCGGTAGTACACCATCTGGGCGTGTTTCTCGCTGTCTACTAGGCCCGCGTCCTTGAGCTGCGATAGGTGCCGCGACACCGTCGAGATGTCGAGCCCGACCTCCTCGGTTAGCTCGCAGACGCAGACCTCCTCGTGCTCGGCTAGCACATCGACCAGCTTGAGGCGTACCGGGTGGGCCAGGGCCTTGAGGACCTTGACCCGCAGCTCGTACTTATCGCGTTCGCTGGCTTCCATAGCTCAAGGATCGGTTGTTGGGTAGTTGCGGGATTAACCAAATATACGTCGTTCGTTGCCTCCGCGTCGAGCCGAACCATCGGCCGCGACGATTCGTCGCACCGACGGTCGTTCCGGCAAGGCTGAAGTTGGCGGCTTCCTGATGCTGGATCGATGGCTTTCAGACAGAACGGATGATCACGGCGACCGATGCGGCGCTAGGCCACTTCTAGCGAACACGCGTAAGTTCGTAGACGTCTAGGGAGCTTGTGTGTGGGCTGCGGCGGTCGGATCGTCCGACGCAGATCCGCTCTTGTTCGGACTGAGGTCGGGTGGACCATCCGTTGAGCCTAGGCAGCTCGCCCAACTGCAGTCGGTGGCGAAGACCTCTGAGGATGTGCGATCGATTCGACCGCCGCGTATCTGCTCGCAGAGTCGCCGTCCTGACTGAGGAACTGACGGTTGCGGCGGCCGTCCCAAACCTGCGTAGAACGTAAACGCCTGCGCGACTCTGGACATCCGCCAAACCTGCTGAGGCTTCATCGTTTTACGTAGGTTTCGAGTCGGCGTGCGAGGCCCAAATCGGGCTCCGTCGGGGCCCCGTGGTGGGGTCGTGGGGCCGCGGGGCCGTGGTAACCAGGGCGGCCGTTGTGGGGCGCCGAATCGAAGAGACCCCGCGCCGGGTGCTTTCGCAGAGCCGACGCGGGGCACGGGTTCAGAACAAATCTTGCTGGCCGGGCAAGCAATCGAGGCCGTCGATGAGCTTCCGCTGCGTCGCTTTCGCGTTGTCGAACGTCGCGGGCTTCGGTTTTGGCGTCGCGTTCTGCAGGGTGAATCGGTGATCGCAGTCGGAGCCGTTGTCGCCGGCCCGCTTCGATAACGGGATGGGCTTGCCGCAGCGCCGGCAGCGGAGCTTCATGGTGCGGGACATGGCTAAGTTCCGTGGCGTTTACGGTAGTTGAGGATGGCGCCCAGCGACTTGATGCTGAGTGGGATCTGGATCATTCGCTCGCATTGCGAGTGGTCGCTCGGCAGGACGTTGCGGTCGGTAAACTCGTCGTTGGGAAGGATGCGTCCGTGACCTTCGATGCAGAGCAGTCCGCTGGCGACTTTCACCAGTCGTTTGCCGCAGACTTCGCAGGTCGGTTCGATCTTGTTCATGGCGGTCTCGGGGGAAGGCCAATGTGATCCACCGCGACTGGTGCGGCAAGTGCCAGAAGCGGGTCGAGCCCCGCGTCCCCGACGCGTTGCCCAAGTGCCAGCTCGGCGTACGCACGCTCTGCTACAGCGCGTGGCTGCATTACGGAGCGGGCGTGACGCTGTCACAAGTCCGTGACGTGTTCAGCTCGCACCTGCAAATGGGCCTCAGCGAAGGAGGGCTCTGCGAGATGTGGAAGCGGCTGGCGCTGTTGCTGCTGGCCTGGTACGAGCAACTCCGAGAAGAAGCGCTCGGGTCGGCCGTCCTGCACGCCGACGAGACCGGTTGGCGTGTCAACGGCGAGACGCACTGGCTGTGGTGCTTCACCAACGACCATTTGACCTTCTACCAGATCGACCGCTCCCGAGGCTCGCCGGCGCTGCAGAAGTTCTTCACCGAAGAGTTCGCCGGCACGCTGGTGAGCGACTTCTGGGCCGCTTATGGGGCCGTGGAGTCGGGGGACAAGCAGAAGTGCTGGGCCCACCTCTTGCGTGAGCTCGACGCGCCCCAAGAGCCC